>NZ_CP021377.1:637974-956961 GCF_002157895.1 Oceanisphaera profunda | reverse complement strand
CGGCCATTACTGCTATCTCCACCGTGGTGGAGGGCAAGCAGCCGACCATGGAAAACGCGCTGA
Source organism: Oceanisphaera profunda (assembly GCF_002157895.1). GTDB lineage: Bacteria > Pseudomonadota > Gammaproteobacteria > Enterobacterales > Aeromonadaceae > Oceanimonas > Oceanimonas profunda. Next base: position 956,898 of record NZ_CP021377.1, on the reverse strand, counting down.
ATCGTAGCAGCCTAGCATCTGGCATTAGCCACATGATGGCCGGTGGTTTGTCGACCATAGCGGTAGTGCCACTGCCGATCACGGCGGGCTTTGTTCAGCTCACCGGTGATCAAAGGCGTGCGCCTTTTATGCTGGCCTGTATGTTAATGGTGGGGGTGAGCTTATTCCCTGCGGCGGTGGGCTTTTTGTCTTTGCTGCCGGCACCTGTTGCTAATGCCGCCTTGCTGGCTGCTTTTATTAAACTGGTGATGCTGGCGTTTCAATTACTTACTAAATACCCGTTGGATCAACGAGCCGGCACTATTTTAGGCGTCACTGTGTTGTTAGGCGTAGGGTGTATGTTTTTACCGCCTGATTTGTATCGACACTGGCCAGGTTTGGCGCAATATCTATTAGGCAATGGTTTGCTAACCGGTACCTTGATCGCACTGGTGATGGAGCAAGCATGGCGTAAAAGCGCTTAAAAAATAGCGCTGAGCTGAAACCGAAGAGCCAGAGCGATTGACAAAGACTATTTCTGCCAGGGAAGAGCACCGAACTCACGGAAGCGGTCACGTGCGAAGAGTAATAACAGCGCCTAGCGCTGCTCTTAAGCTCACTATTTTTCCTTGTGTTGTCCGTGCTTTCCGTGGCAAATAGTTTTAATCACTAAAATCTAGCGTTGGTGCTTTAGGGCACCAACGCTTACTCTGCAGCTGTTGATGAAACATTACTAACTGAGGAAAGCAACATGACAGAATTTACCATACCGGATATGACCTGCGGCCATTGCGTCGGTGCCATTACCGATGCCTTAACTGCCGTTGATGAGAATTGCGAAATCGATTTTGACTTACTCAACCATCAGATCACCGTGCACAGCAACCGCACCCCGCAACAGCTGGTAAATGCGCTAACTGCCGCCGGTTACCCGCCCAAGATTAGCGATAATTAAGTCGAAATCGGTGAGGCGTGAGGAGTAAAGAGTGAGGTGTAAACCTTAGCTAGAGCTTCAGATTTGGTATTTACTCCTCACATCTCACCATTCACTTCTCACGGCTTTTTGGGGAACGCTGATGAACATAGGTGAGGCGGCGAAACTCAGTGGCTTGTCCGCCAAAATGATCCGCCACTACGAACAAATTCAGCTGCTAAAACCAGCCGCGCGCAGTGCCGCTGGCTATCGACAATATGATGAACAAAATATCGACGTGCTTAAATTTATTCGCCAAGCGCGGGTATTAGGCTTTTCTATTGCACAAATCGATGAGTTGCTCAGCCTGTGGCAAAACCCCACGCGGCCCAGTCGTGCGGTTAAGCAGGTCGCCCTGCAACATCTCGCCGAAGTCGAGCATAAAATGCGCGAGTTGGCTGCCATGCAAGCTACGCTACAAAACATGATTTCTGCCTGTTCTGGCGATGATCACTCCCACTGCGCCATTCTCGAACAACTTGCTCAAAAAAAATGAGGGGTGAAGGGTAAAGTGTGAGGCGAAAATTGGAAGACGTATTTTTATGCAGTCTTGCCGGGCTTGCCCCGGTATCTCGTTTTTAATCTCTATAAGTGAAAAAAAACGAGATCCTGACATGCGTCAGGAAGACGGCTAAGGCTACTTATGGCAAGCGTACGGCTAAGACTTTGCGGCCTTGACCTTCCCCTATGGTAAGGCTTAAGCTGATGCTATAACTGCCAGCCTAAGGAGCCACTCATGACCACCCCTAGCGCATCTCATGATGAGCAACCGTTGCAGCTGTCCATTACGGGCATGAGCTGTGCGTCTTGCGTGCGCCGCGTCGAGCAAGCCTTACTGAAAACCCCGGGCGTTACCGCCGCCAGTGTGAATTTGGCCAGTGAAAAAGCCCAAGTGAGCACTACTGCCGATGTTTCCGCCAATGAGTTAATTACCGCCATTAATAAGGCTGGCTATCAGACCCGTAGCGAACAATATGAGCTGACTATTATCGGCATGAGCTGCGCTTCGTGTGTGGGGCGAGTGGAAAAGGCGCTGCTGCGTTTGCCGGGAGTATTGTCTGCCAGCGTGAATTTAGCGGCAGAAAGTGCGCAGGTGAGCGTACTTGAGGGCAATGTGGATGAGGCGCAGTTGGTGGCGGCCATTAACAAAGCCGGTTATCAGGCCAAGCCCATAGCGGCGGAGCGGGAAGACGATAACGCGCGCCGAGCGGCCGAGCAGCAAAGCCTCAAGCGCGACTTTGGCTGGTCGCTGGCGCTGACGTTGCCGGTGTTTATTTTAGAAATGGGTAGCCATGTGATCCCCGGTATGGCCTCGTGGATTGAGGCGACCTTAGGCCAAACCCTAAACTGGGGCATACAGTTTGTATTGACCACTTTAGTGTTACTGGGCCCTGGTCGGCGCTTCTTGCGCCAAGGGTTTCCCGCACTGTTGCGTGGTGCCCCGGACATGAATTCATTAGTGGCGCTGGGCAGTGTATCCGCTTGGGGATTTTCGGTGGTGGTGCTGTTTGCCGGTCAGCTGTTACCCGCCGGCACCCAGCATGTGTATTTTGAAGCAGCGGCGGTGATCGTCACGCTGATCTTATTGGGTCGTTTCTTGGAAGCCAGAGCCAAAGGCCGCACCGGCGAAGCGATTCAGCGCTTATTAAAATTGCAGGTTAATACTGCGCGGGTGCAAAAGGGCGGCGAGAGCCAAGAAGTACCGCTAAACCAAGTGCAAGTGGGGGATAGCTTATTAGTGCGCCCCGGCGAGCGCATTCCATTAGACGGTACCGTGCAGGCGGGTAGCTCTTATGTGGATGAGTCTATGCTCACCGGCGAGCCCGTGCCGGTAGAGAAAAATCAAGGCGACGAAGTGGTCGGCGGCACCATTAATAAAAACGGCGCCTTAACCGTAGTGACCACCAAAATCGGCAAAGACACATTATTAGCGCAAATTATTCGCATGGTCGAGCAAGCCCAAGGCGCCAAACTGCCCATTCAAGCGCTGGTCGATAAAGTCACCGGCGTGTTCGTACCGATAGTGATGGCCGTAGCCGCACTCACCTTTATCGCTTGGTTATGGTTTGGCCCCACGCCAGCTTTAAGCTTTGCCCTTATTAATGCGGTGGCGGTGCTGATCATTGCTTGCCCTTGTGCCATGGGCTTGGCCACGCCGACCTCGATTATGGTGGGCACTGGGCGCGCCGCTGAGCTGGGTGTGCTGTTTCGTAAGGGCCAAGCGCTGCAAACTCTGCGTGATACTAAGGTAGTAGCGCTTGATAAAACCGGCACTCTGACTAAGGGCCAGCCGGAACTTACCGATTTACATGTTATGCCCAGCTTTGATGAAAACCACACCTTGGCGCTGATTGCCGCCGTGGAGCAGCACTCTGAGCACCCGATTGCCGAGGCCATAGTGGTGGCGGCCAAAGCGCGCGAACTAACGCTGGCTACGCCGGAAGACTTTCAATCTTTGTCTGGCTTAGGCGTGGCGGCCAAGGTAAATGGCCAAAAAGTAGAAGTAGGCGCCGACCGTTATCTGATTCGATTAGGTTATGACTTAAGCGCACTTAATGACACAGCACAGCAGCTGGCTAAAGAAGGCAAGAGCCCGCTGTATGCGGCGATAGATGATAAATTAGCGGCCATTATTGCGGTGGCTGATCCTATTAAAGAGGGCACACCTGCAGCCATCAACGCCTTGCATGCGCTGGGCTTAAAAGTGGCCATGATCACCGGCGATAATCGCCATACCGCACAGGCCATAGCGGCGCAATTAGGCATAGATGAAGTGAAAGCAGAGGTGATGCCAGACGGTAAAGTGGCGGCTTTAAAAGCCTTGCGTGAGCAATATGGGCCTGTGGCCTTTGTGGGGGACGGCATTAATGACGCACCGGCACTGGCCGAGGCAGATGTGGGTTTAGCCATAGGGACTGGCACCGACATCGCCATAGAAGCCGCCGAAGTGGTACTGATGGGCGGCGATTTGCGCGCCGTGCCCAGTGCGTTGGCCATTAGTCATGCCACCTTGCGTAATATTCGCCAAAACCTATTTTGGGCCTTCGCCTATAATGCCTGTTTGATACCGGTCGCGGCCGGCGTGTTATATCCCGTTTTCGGTATCCTACTCTCACCCATGCTCGCCGCCGGTGCCATGGCACTGTCGAGCGTATTTGTGGTGAGCAACGCCCTAAGATTGAAAAGGTTTAAACCTTAACTGCAGCGCCAAGCGCCCGGCGCCAAGCTTAACAAAAGACGGTGTTTGGCTTTGGCTTTGGCTTGGTGCTCGGCGCTTAGCGCTGTATTAGATCCAAAACCCCAGCAGCATAAACACAGGTATCAGAACTATTACTGGGCAACGCAAAGTGCGCAGTGCCAATAAACCTAAGGCTGCGGCCGCTAATGCGGCGGCTCCGTTAGGGCTGGCGCTTATGCTGCTCACAAACACTGGCTGATATAAAGCCGAGAGCAACAATCCCACCACGGCGGCGTTAATACCGCGCACACTACCTGCCATTAGCGGGCGCGCCGCTAATGCGTGCCAGCTGTTTTGTAAGGCCAATATCAACAAAAATCCCGGTAAAAAAATACCAAAGGTTGCCGCCAGTGCGCCCCATACGGGAGCTGAGGGGTGTAGCTCTGCACCTAAGAAACTGGCCAAACTGAACATGGGGCCGGGCATGGCTTGGGCGGCACCGTAACCGGTAAGAAATACATCCTGCGATAAGGCGCTGGGCTGGGCCGCCTCTCCCAGCAGTATGCCTTCTAGCAAGGGCAGTACTACGTGGCCGCCACCAAACACTAAACTGCCGGCCTGATAAAAATCGGCAAAAATAGCGGCGGTATCGGTCAGACTCAGCAAGGGCATCACGAACAGCAGCCCAAAAAATACCACCATAAACGGCCAGTTAATGCCCAGTGACACTGGCTGCTCGCTGGGCTCAGCCTTGAGTAAGAAGGCGCCAATGACGGCGGCGGCCACTAACACCACACATTGCATACTTAAGCTTGGCACCAACCATAACAATGCGGCACTTAGCACGGCTATGACCAGCGTGCTTTGTTGGCGGCAAAATTGCTTGGCCATGGACAGCACCGCATCGGCCACTACCACCAGCGCGAATAGTTTAAGGCCGGTGACGATGGCCAAGGCTGCTGGCTGATTAGCCCATGCGCTGCCAGCTAACGCCAGGCCTAACATCAATAGAAAAGAGGGCAGGGTGAAGCCGATAAAAGCGGCGATGGCGCCAAACAATCCGGCGCGCTGGTAGCCCAGCGCAAAGCCTAATTGGCTAGAAGCGGGCCCGGGCAAAAATTGGCACAATGCTAACGTTGAGGCGAATCTGTCTTGAGGGATCCAACCCAGCTTTTGCACAAAATGACGTTGAAAATAGCCAATGTGCGCCGCCGGACCACCAAAACTAATCCAGCCTAATTTAAAAAACTGCCAAAACACTTCCAGCATCATGCTTACCTTCTCTTATTTCATCTGGCTCTATCATAACCGCGCTTAAGGCAATGTTAAATTTTGAATGATGAATGTTTGGTTAAAACCAACGGCAAGAGAAATCAGGTGCGGGGCTTGGCGATCATAGTGGGAGGCAGTTTGCTGTTGAGCATGCTGTTAATGCGGTCACCTTGAGCCATTGATAATGTTTAGCATGCAGTTATTAATTAGTGTTTATAATTGATAAGGGCACTTGCTCAACGGTAATTGCGACAATTTGAGTCCGACTAAGTAGGGTAGCGGTCGTTATGCTCTGCAATTGGGTCTACACTGAATTTGTTTACTCACCGATAAGAAGGACGAAATTATGTTTTCACAAACTATGATGAAGAAATTAATGGCAGTCTTGATGGTAGCTGGCTTAGTGGGTGGCTTAACGGCATGCAATACTTTTGCTGGGGCGGGTAAAGATGTGCAGCGCGGCGGTGAGGCAGTTACAGACGCAGCCCGTGATGTGCAAAATAGTTATTAATAAGTTTGTATGCCAGTAGTCCGTTGCTGGCATTTTCGTTGAACGAGCCTCATCTTGATTACAAAAATACCGAGCCCTCAATTGAAGGCTCGGTATTGTCGAAGAGATAATGCTACTAACATTTAGAGCTTGTTTTCTGCAGTTATAGCTTTATTTAACGTTAGCAAAACGTTGCTCTAAGTAAGCAATGATATCATTCGACTCATACATCCAACGGCTGGCACCGTTTTCTTCTATGCGTAAACAAGGCGACTTGACTCGTCCTCCCCCTGCTTGTAATTCATCGCGATAAGGCGAGCCTGGTTGCACATTACGCAAGGTAATGGGCAAATTTAGCTTGTGCATATTTCGGCGCACTTTGATGCAAAATGGGCAGCGGGGCAGCTGATACAGCGCCAATTCGCTACAGGCTGCATCTACTTGGGTTTGAGCCTCGGCTGAGCGGCGCATTTTAGTGGGCCGGGTAATCAAATCGCCCAGTTGCCACAGGCCCCCAATTCCATTTCGTAACAGTTTGACCAGCATAACGGCTCCCTTATGATAAGCGGCAAGGCCACTTATCTGAAAATCAAACAGGGATTGTATCTGCAAATGCTTTGATGAGGAAATGATGAACAGCAGCGGTCAGCGATAAGCTAAAGCAAACACCGAGTTTTCAGGCTCGGCGTTCAGCGCAGCGCGTACCGCCTTATTTAGCTCTTATGCTGGACTAACTCCATAATGCGTTTGGCTCTGGCCATTACGGGTAAGTCCACCATGTTGCCGCTTACTGCCACTACCGCACCTTTTTCACGGACTTCAGCCGCCAGTACATGCTTGGCCCATAGAATTTGCGCACTGGTAGGGGCCAAGGCTTTTTGTGCTGGTGTCACCTGTGCAGGATGAATAAGCAAGAAGCCACTAAAACCCAGTCGCATGCCTTGGCGTGCATAGTCGGTGAGGCCTTTTTCGTCGTGAATAGCGGTGTAAATCGCATCGATGGGGGCACCTAAACCGTGCACCCGTGAGCACATTACCAGTTGGCTGCGCGCATAAAGAAAAGCCGCTTCATCTAAGGGCTCACCGGCCGGTGGCGGGTAGTCCATGCCCAGATCCAGTGCCAAGTCTAATTTACCAAACAGTAAGCGTGCTACATTTTGGGCGCTAGCAATGGCATCCAGACGATCAAAGGCGAGGGCAGATTCAATAAAGGGTAACAGGGGTTTGTCACTAAGGTGTGCCAATTCGTTTAAGGCGGCGGGATCGTCGGCTTTGGGCACTATAATAGCGGCCACGGCGCGGGAGCGGCAGAGGGTAATATCTTGGCTAAACCAAGGGCTACCTGTGCCATTAATGCGGATCAAAACGGAGTCGGCGGGTTGGGTTTCAAGCCAATTGCTAAGTGCGGTGCTGGCGGCGTCTTTTTCTGCTGCCGGTACCGCATCTTCTAAGTCGATGATAATCGCATCGGCCCCACTGGCTAATGCCTTATCAAAACGCTCCGGCCGATTGGCCGGAACGAAAAGCAGTGTTTGTAGCGCATTGATGTCCATAAAAACCCCTGTTTACGCGAGCGACTGAGTCGTAGCTGTATAATGGAGTCTTCTATTTAAACCAGTGCGCTCACACTGTAAACCTTGGGCAGTAAAGAGTGCGATCTAGGTACGTTCACAGACTCTCGTGAGGACCAAAAACTTCATAATGCAGGCGGTCGTCAGCAATCCCCCAGCCTGAGAGCGTTTCTTTGACCATGGCCATAAACGGCAGCGGACCACAGAAATAATAATGGGTATTGGCGTTACTAATGCCGTCTTTCAACTGGTTTAAGTCCATAAACCCTTGGGTGTGATAATGCTCGGCTGGCTGATCGTGTTCACCTGGCGTGCGATACCACACATGGGTCGTTAAGTTGCTGTTCGCTTGGCGTAGCGCCTGAATGTCTGCCTGAAAAGCGTGTTGGGTACCGTCTTCACAAGCGTGTAGCCAATGGATATCGGCGGTGTGCTTATGTTTAATTAATTGGTCGAGCATAGCGCGCATCGGCGTTTGACCCACACCACCCGAGATTAATACCACAGGTGTGTCTGTGCTCACTTCCATAAAGAAGTCACCAGAAGGTGGCAGCACTTGCAGAGTGTCGCCTACTTGTACTTCATCGTGCATAAAGTTGGACGCCACACCATTAGGCTCGCGTTTTACCGCAATACGATAGTTCTGACCATTGGGCGCTTGGCATAATGAATATTGACGATATTCGTTATGCGCCAGCTTAGGGCTGACCAAGTGCAGGTTCAGATACTGGCCGGGCAAGAAATCGAGCACTTCACCGCCATCGGTAGGCACTAACAAAAAGCTGGTGATGAGCGTGCTTTCGGCTTGTTTTTCTGCAACCACAAAGTCGCGATAACCGCGCCAGCCGCCAGTTTTCTGTTCACTTTCTTGATAAATTTGTTCTTCACGACCAATAAATAAACCCGCTAAGGCGCCGTAGGCTTGTGCCCAGGCATCAATCACTTCTGGAGTGGCCGCGTCGGGCGCTAACTCTTTGATGGTTTCTAACAGATGATGGCCAACAATATCGTACTGAGACGGCGTAATAGCAAAGCCGGTGTGCTTTTGAGCGATGCGCTCCACGGCACTGGCGAGTACGGCAGGATTGTCGATATTTTTGGCGTAAGCTAATACCGCATTAAACAGTGCCGCAGGCTGGCGGCCAGATGCTTGGTTGCTGAGATTGAAGACGTCTTTCAGCTCGGGATTGTCACGGAACATACGCTTATAAAAGTGCTCAGTAAGTGCTGTGTTAGCAGCCTCGAGCAAAGGAACGGTACTTTTAACGATTTCTCTGGTGCGACTATCGAGCATAATTAACGCCTCTTAATGTGTATATTAAATGCAACTTAGTGCGCATTTTATAGTGTCATTTGATATGCATCAATAAGAAATTGTCTTTTTTATGCTTCAGGTTTCGTTTGGCCTTTGCCTTGAGCTTGCAAATTTCTGGTTAAAGGCAAGAATGTAGCCCTGTGATGCTGTAGCTGTTGCCTGTATCACCCTCATTTAGAATAAGGATTTATCCATGACACCGGTTTCCCGTTTAAAAGAAGTGCTAGCCCTGATTGATGCGGAGAATCAGCAAGATCCTAATCAAGAAGTAGCGGATGGCCAAGTGTGGCCGAAAGAGTATTTATACGGGCTACGCATGAGTGAGCAACAGGCTGAGTTTGTACCCGACGCCAGCGAACTGCTGCAAATCGCTTGTCGTGCCCAGCACATTAAACGCTGGAGCATAGCGCGCGCGAGTTACCCCATGGACCGCGCCGGTTATCGACGCTGGCGCACGGATTTAGGCGCCTTTCACGGAGACTTAACCGCGGAGTTAATGGCTAAAGTGGGGTATAGCGACGCCGACCAAGCAGCAATTAAAGACTTATTACTGAAAAAACAGCTAAAACGTGACCCTGAAGTACAGGCGTTAGAAGATGTGATTTGCTTGGTATTTATGCGTTATTATTTGGCCGATTTTGCCACTCGCCATAGTGAAGAAAAGTTGATCGATATTATTCAAAAAACTTGGGGCAAGATGTCGGATGAGGGCCAAGCGGCGGCCTTGAAACTGAGCTTAAGCCCAGAGGTAAGCGCTTTGGTAGGCAAGGCGTTGAACGGATAGCGCCAAGCGCCGAGCACCAAGCTAAACAAAGGGCGGTGTTTACAGCAACGCCGATATTCACATGGTGCGCAAATGTAGTCGCGTGCTTTAGCCGCGAAAACCTGCACCGCAGGTTCTGATGCAGCAAAACTATTGCTTTGCGATGTCTGCCTACCCATGGCGGTGTTTATGTTTATACCGTCATCCTGATCAAAATCAGGATCTCGGTTTAGGGATTAAAGACTAAAGACCATTTGCCACGGAACTCACGGACCAGTGAAGGAAAAATAATGATCAAATCTGAAAAAGCCAAAGCCGAGATAGGACTATTAATGGTAAGAGCTAATCCCCTGGGCATCAAAGAGCAGGCTCTTACCATATAAAGCTTTATCACTTGTCGCACGTGACCTCTTCCGTGAGTTCAGATCTTTTTCTGTGGCAAATAATTTTTAGTCTTTAGTTTGGCGCTGTACTCCCTTCGCCTATGAGACGAAAAAATATCGGCTCAAAGCGGCGGCGAGTACGCCGGCGGTAATGGCGGGGAGTTGTTTTTTTAACACCAGCATAGTGAGCGCCGTGGTCAGCAAGGCGGCGCGGGCACCTATATCCCCGTTAACGGCCATGGGCGTTAAAATGGCGATCAATACCGAGCCGGACATAGCGGTAATAAACTGGTGCACGCGCTGATTAAAGGGGATGAAAGACATCACGAACACGCCGCCCAGACGGGTGGCCAAGGTGACCAGAGCCATCACTATGATAATGAGCAAGGTGCCATTGCCGGCAGTGGCTAAGTTCATCTTTTATCTTGCTCCTGCTCTTGTTTATTATTCGCAGGCTCATTTTTTTCCGGAACCTTCTTTTCCATCCAAAAAGCACCTAATAAGCCACCGGATAATGCCCCCACCACCACATGGCTGTTAGTAGGTAACCACCAATAAGCCAGCATGGCTGAGCTACCTGCCACGAACCAGATGATCAAGGTGCGGCTGTCTTTGCGCCCGCCCAATGCCATGGCCAGCAAGAAACAGCCCAGCACCATATCCAGCCCTATGCTGAACGGGTCTTCAATGGCACTACCAAAATATAAGCCAACCCCAGTGCCCAGCATCCAGCATGACCAAATTGCTAAGCCTCCACCAAATAAAATGCCCAACGCCCGCTCACCGCGATAAAAGCCTTGCATGGCCATGGCCCAGTTAGCATCGGAGGCAAACAGCATAAGGCCGTAGCGCTTCACCGGCGGTAGATAGCGCAGCCAAGGATAGAGCGTAGCGCCCATCAATAGGTGTCGCGCATTAATGGCGAAAGTGGTGATCATCAAGGGGACTAATGGCACTTGCGTGCCCCACATATCGAGGGCGGCAAACTGTGAGGTACCGGCAAATACCAAGGCGCTCATTAGCGCGATGGCACCGTCACTTAAGCCTTCTTGAGACGCGGCCAGCCCAAAGGCAAGGCCAAAGGCACCCACAAAAAAAGATAAGGGTAACAATTGTTTAAAGCCAAGCCAGGTGTCAGCTGCCTCGAACTTGGCCTGCGCGGCATAGGTGTCCATGGGGCGTTTGGGCTCATACATATAAGGGCCGTTAAGAATACCATTATGGCCCACAAGGGGCGAGCCTAGTCGCGTGCGCTACCGCGCACAATGTTGAATTTTGAATGGTTAATGTTGAATTAAAATCAGCGCTGAGCCCACCAAAAATTATCGAGACCTGCATCTCGCATTTATTATGTTGTGAGAATTGGCCGGTCGGCATTCTGCGGTTGGTGTTGGCTGCGCAGCACTATATTCCCATGTAGGAGCCAGAGCACGAGATAAAAAAGCACCGCTACAAGAGCGGTGCTTTTAAGAGTATTAACTTAGCGTAGCTATTAATAGAAGCGGTAAGTAAAGCCCAGCGATAAACCATTAACAGAGATATCATTTTTGTCGTAGTAGTTCATGTATTCTATATTCAGGTCGGTATTAGAGGTTAAGCGAATATCAGCACCCACACCGAAAGATATATCCGTACCAGAGCCTTTAATAGACTGACCAAGCGATGATTCTTCTAGTTCCGCCCGAGTAGCGCCGACTATGGCATAAGGATAAAAAGCATCTGCGATGGGAATGGTACCGCGTACATAAGCACCGTAAAAGTAGTTCAGCTCTACTTTATTACCGTTTACTTTATCATCATCAAGGCCGGTGCCGACGCGAATTTCACCAGAGAAGTTTTCGGTGAATTCTGTACCTAATCGAGCATACAGTGCCACTAAGTCAGCTTCAGCTCCATTCCAGCTATTTTCAACGTTCATCGCTGAAATATTACCGCCCACATAGTGCTCAGCCATGGCTTGGCTACCAAAGCTCAGGGCCGCTACTGCAAGTGAAACTGTCGTTAATTTTTTAAACGCTAACTTTTTAAACATAGTGCCTACTTTTTATTGTTGGAATTAAATACTCAAGGGTATTTTTTAGGTTTGGGTTCTAATTTTACGACTAGATACTAACCGAATTTAGCTAATTATCAAGTGGTTAGATTTTTTGTTCAGCATGAACTTCGACTTGTTATCAAGGTTTTATAATTTATAGCAAGCAATAAAAAGCCCGCATTAGCGGGCTTTAGTAACAGATAAAAATTAATGCTTATTTAGTCACGCGCTTATATTTAATACGCTTAGGCTGAATTGACTCGGCGCCGTAGGTTTTCTTCTTCCACTCTTCGTATTCACTAAAGTTACCTTCGAAGAATTCCACCTTACCTTCATCTTTATAATCCAAGATGTGAGTGGCAATACGGTCTAAGAACCAACGGTCGTGGGAGATAACCATGGCGCAGCCTGGGAATTCTAGAATGGCATTTTCCAGTGCGCGCAGGGTTTCGATGTCCAAGTCGTTGGTCGGCTCATCCAGTAACAGCACGTTGCCGCCAGATTGCAGCAGTTTGGCCATGTGTAAACGACCACGCTCACCACCTGATAATTCACCAACCCGCTTTTGCTGATCGATGCCTTTAAAGTTAAAACGACCCAAGTAGGCGCGGCTGTTAACTTCAAGGGTGCCGATGCGCAAGATATCTTGGCCGTCGGCCACTTCTTCCCATACGGTTTTCTTGTCGTCCATGTCATCACGGAACTGATCAACAGACGCCAGTTGCACCGTTTCACCTAAGGAGATGCTGCCTGAATCTGGCTGCTCTGCGCCAGTCAGCATGCGGAACAGCGTGGATTTACCGGCGCCGTTAGGGCCGATAATGCCAACGATAGCGCCTTTAGGAATGCTAAAGGACAAGTCGTCAATCAAGACGCGATCACCATAAGACTTAGTCAGATTGGTCACGTCGATCACTTGATCGCCCAAGCGCGGTCCTGGCGGAATAAACAGCTCGTTGGTTTCGTTACGCTTTTGGAAGTCTTGGTTTTGCAATTCTTCAAAACGCGCCATACGAGACTTAGACTTAGCCTGACGGCCCTTAGCGCCTTGACGCACCCACTCCAGTTCTTTTTGAATGGACTTTTGACGGGCCGCTTCCGAGGATTGCTCTTGAGACAGACGCTCGTCTTTTTGCTCCAACCAAGAAGAGTAGTTACCTTCCCACGGAATACCTTCGCCGCGGTCTAGCTCCAAGATCCAACCGGCCACGTTATCGAGGAAGTAACGGTCGTGGGTAATGGCCACAACTGTGCCTTCGTAATCGTGTAAGAAGCGCTCTAACCAACCTACGGATTCGGCATCCAAGTGGTTAGTGGGTTCGTCGAGCAGCAGCATGTCGGGCTTTTCCAGCAACAGCTGACACATGGCTACCCGGCGGCGCTCACCACCAGACAATTTATCTATGGTGGCTTCCCAGGGCGGCAAACGCAGCGCATCGGCGGCGCGTTCTAACTGGTGATCCAGATTATGGCCGTCGTGGGCTTGAATAATGGCTTCCAGCTCGCCTTGGCGTTTGGCCAATTTATCAAAGTCTGCATCGGGATCGGCATAGGCGGTATACACCTCATCCAGCTCTTTTAGGGCACCGGCGACTTCTGATACCGCCTCTTCAATGGCTTCGCGTACGGTTTGCTCGGGCTTAAGCTTAGGCTCTTGCGGCAAATAGCCGATTCTAATACCAGGTTGTGGGCGTGCTTCGCCTTCAATCTCGGTATCGAGGCCGGCCATAATACGCAGCAAGGTCGACTTACCGGAGCCGTTTAAGCCCAACACGCCGATTTTGGCGCCAGGGAAAAACGACAAAGAGATATTCTTCAGAATATGACGCTTGGGCGGAACCACTTTGCCCACGCGGTTCATACTATAAACAAATTGAGCCATATCTATATTGTCCTGATAATTCAGAAGGTTAACAAACTGATAGTGTGGCTGTGGGTTACTCAAAACTGAGTAAACAGTTAAGCAAAGCTTTGCCTACAATCAGTAAAAATGTGCAGGCGTATATGGTACTTGCCTGAGCGCGGAAAGCCAGCGTTGAGCTTAACGGCAATGTTGAATTGTGAATGCTTAATGAAGACCAATTACTCAGTCACCATTACGCAGCGGCGCCGATGCTCATATATTACACGAATGTAGTCGCGTGCTTTAGCCGCGAAATCCTGCAGAGCAAGATCTGACGTACAGGTCTTACCCTTAGCTCCAATTGGATTTTTAGGTGTGGTAGCTCTGTTGTAGGTAAAGTATTCGGCACTGTTTGTTAGTTAAAGGGGGTATTCGCCCTTAATTAGACATTAAAAATTAACTATTCAACATTGTGGATAGCAACCGACTGGCTGCTATTCATCTTCCATCAATATTTGGGTGGCGGTGATCTCGTGTTCTTGCAAGAAAGCCAACAGTTTGAGCATGCTGTCCACGGTCACGTCTTTGTCGGAGGCCAAAATCAAGTCGGTTTCTTTTAACGCCGCCACTTGAGCGGTTAAGGCCGGCTTAAATTGCTGCCAATCTTCGTATTCTTGACCTTGAATGGCCCACGCAGGCGTGCCCGCCAACATATTAATGGTGATGGACTTAGTGTCAGATATCGCGCTCAAGGCCTCGCTGTCGGTTTTGGGCAAGTCCACCTCTAATGATTGCAGGGGGATGTTGGCGGTGAGCAGCAAAAATACCAATACGATAAAGATAATATCCAGTAAAGGTGTGATGTCTGGCGTGAGCGTGCGCCAACTTGAATTGGCAGATTCAGGGCGGCCAATCATGAATTGGCTCCTAACTGCACCCCTTCCAGCTGCAAGTTGCACTGATTTAGCTCGTCGGTCAGTTTGTCGAGCAGGCGATCTGCCCACAAACCAAACAGCTGGGCACCGGCAATGGCGGGCAGGGCGATTAACAAGCCCGCCGCCGTGGTGCTCATGGCTAAACCAAGGCCATCGGCCAGCAGCGCTGGTGTGACCGGATCGCTACTTAAGCCGATGCTTTTAAACATCTCCATTAAGCCCAACACCGTGCCTAACAAACCCAGTAAGGGGCTGATCACGCCCACTAAGGTTAATACCCGCAAGCCCGAATGCAGCTTGCGTCTTTGTTGCTGTAACCACACACCGGCTAAGTCTTCACGAGTCGCTTTGCAGGCGCTTTGATGTGCAACCAATAAGCTGCAGCCCCGTAAAATCAGTGATGTTGACTGCGCATCTTTAACGGTAGCGAAACTGGCGCCACTTTGATGCAGTTTTCGTTTGGCTTGCTCGCCACTCACGCTGACCCATAACAGCGCCACACTTCTTTCTAGCCAGAGGGTCAAGGTAATTACTGAGCATAAAATTAATGGCCAGCTCATTAGGCCTAGTTGTTGATGTATTTGAGTTAGCAATGACATGATTTAATCCAATTTAAAACGAACGGGAATATGAACTCGGTGGGCGATGCCGCGGCCGTTTTCTACATAGGCCGAAAAGCGCCATTTAACGATAGCTTTTAAGGCGGCGCTATCGAGGGCACTCACGCCAGATGACTTGGCGAGCAGACGTTTAATCTGCTTACCTTGTTCATCCAGCCAGACTTCTATTAGCACTGTGCCTTCTTGACCGCGACGTTTAGCTTGTATCGGGTAAGCAATGGCTGCCGGCTTATGGGTAAAGCTGGGTGTGTCAATGCGCTTAGGTGTGCTGTCTTTCGCTTGAGTCGGTTGCGGCTTTGGCTCAACCTTGGCGACAGGCTCGGGCGCTAGTTGCGATACCGGTTTTGGCGCGGGTGCAACAGGCTGAGGTGCAGGTGCAGCGGGCTTAGGTGTAGGGGCCACAGGCTTAGGCTCCGGCTTAGGTACAGGTTTGGGCGCGGGTTTAGGCAAGGGTTTTGGCTTAGGTACGGGCTTAGGCTCTGGCTTGGGGGCCGGCTTAGGCTCTGGTTTAGGCTCTGGCGTAGGTTCGACCACAGGCTCCGCCTTAGGGGGAGCCTTAGTCACGGTCGGCAACATTTGCACACTAATAGGCCCAGCATTCGCCGGCGCCACCGCTAGGGTGATGGGCTCCGGCTCCATGGCCTGAGCGATTAAGCCGTGCAATAGCAAAGATGCTAAGGCAAACACGGCATAGCGTTTTAAGCTCAAAGTTAACCTCAAAATAGCAAGCGGATTGATTCGGATCTGCGCCATAGAATACGGATTTTAACGGTAATGTCTATTGTGAATGATAATGAATTGCATTTAATGCCACGCTAAACCTTAGTGTTAGTCAAGGTAGATGCGGATGGCATGTTTAGCGTCAGCGAGATACCTGAAATCTTCTTGATGATGGTCGAGGGCGAAAAAAGCCCGTTACTGTTAACTGTAACGGGCTTTTTGTTTTTGTATTTGCAAGCATCCAGACTCTGTGACACAACTTGTAGTCACTCTATTACCAAGCTTAAGTCACCTTTTAGTAAACCCAATCCATGCTTTGACTCGACATCTGTAGCAGGGCGGCACAAGATACTAAAATAAGACTTAAGCTATTCATAAGCTTAAAATACTCTGTTATTTTTACCCTCCAGTAGCAAGCGTACCGCAAGGGCTGGATTAACGTTAACACAAGGATAAATACGCTATGGCTGTAATTTCTGTTGGCGATATTATGACCCGTGACTTGCTGACGCTCGATCAAAGCGCGACGCTAAAAGATGCCCATGACATGATGCGTGAAAAAAGCATTCGTCATATTCCTGTGGTCGATCCCTTGACCGGTAAGCTGATGGGGGTGCTCACCCAAAAGCGCATGATTGCCACCATTATGAGCTTATTATCTGACTACGGCGTGAGTGCGCTGGAGCGTCGTGAGCGCCAGTGTCGTGTAGTGGAAATTATTGATGCAGACTTTGAGTCGGTGGATGAGCATGCACCCTTGATTGAAGTGGTATCGTTTTTTCTGAAAAATAAACACGGCTGCCTCACTATCGTCGACGATAAACAATGCTTGATTGGCATCGTTACTTCGTCTGACTTTGTGCGCCTGTGCGCCGAGCTGCTGAAAAAAGATAATTAACCGTTTGGCTAGCCGTACGTTTAAGCCGTAAGCGCTCAGCTAAAGCAAAACATCTAAGTACCAGACTCTGATGTTCATCAGGATGACGGCACAAGATAAAAATCCCGCTGAGACGGGACTACCAGCTAAAGCGGTAGACTACAAAACCACTAAACGCTTACCGTTGTTTTTAAGGATTTCTATGCGCCTCCCTTTTCATTTTGCCCATGTGTCAGCGGGTTTTATTGCGGTACTAGTGGGCTATACCAGCTCGGCGGCCATTATCTTTCAAGCCGCCGCTGCTGTGGGGGCCAGTCCCGCCGAAATGAACTCCTGGATGTGGGCATTAGGTCTTGGCATGGGTGCTACTTGCATTGGTTTTTCGCTGCGTTATCGCCAACCCATACTTACGGCTTGGTCGACACCGGGTGCAGCCTTGTTAGTCACCGCACTGGCAGGTATGTCCATGAGTCAGGCCATAGGGGTGTTTTTATTTAGCTCTGGCCTGATTTTATTGTGCGGTGTAACCGGTTGGTTTGACCGCATCATGCAACTAGTGCCTGCCAGCTTGGCGGCAGCCATGCTGGGTGGGGTGCTGTTAACCTTTGGTTTGGATTTATTTGCCTCGGCGCAGACCCAACCTTGGCTAGTGGGCGTGATGCTAATAACGTATTTGGCACTGCGCCGACGTCTGCCGCGCTATGTGATCCCGCTTAGCCTCTTAGCCGGATTAGCTGTGGCAGCGGGGTTGGATTTATTGCAGTTTGAGCAGTTTAGTTGGCAACTGGCATGGCCGGTATTAATGACACCGAGCTTCTCGCTCGCCAGTTTAATTGGTATTGGTATTCCGTTATTTGTGGTGACCATGGCCTCGCAAAACGTGCCCGGTATTGCGGTGTTACGGGCCCACGGTTATCAAGTGAAGGCTTCGCCTTTGATCAGCTGGACCGGTATAACCGGCATCTTGCTGGCCCCCTTTGGCGGCTTTGCCTTTAATCTGGCGGCCATCAGTGCTGCGGTATGCATGGGTAAAGAAGTGGATACCGATCCCGCACAGCGTTATAAGGCGGCGGTGTGGGCTGGGGTCTTTTATCTGCTGCTGGGGTTGTTTGGCGCCACAGTAGTGGGCCTGTTTGCCGCCTTGCCCACCGAGCTGGTGATGGCGATTGCCGGCTTGGCCTTACTGGGAACTATTGGCAATAGCTTAAGCGTGGCCTTAAGCCAAGAGTCGGAGCGCGACGCCGCCTTGCTGACCTTTATGATCACCGCCTCCGGCGTGGCCTTGTTTGGTATCGGCAGCGCCTTTTGGGGCTTAGTAGTCGGCGGCATAGTGCATGGGTTGAATGTGAGGCGCAGTGCCCAGCGTTAAGCGCCGACCACCCAGCTAAACAAAAGATCTACCCAAAAAATAACCCCCAAACCTGACGGTTTGGGGGTTATTTAGCTAGGCGCTTGGTGCTGGGCGCCTGGCGCTATGTGTTAGCCATTATCGTGACGACGGGGTGGCTTGGCACTGCGCGGAGCCTTGCTGGTGTTGCCAGCGTTACCCCGTCCTGCGCCTTGGCCGCGACCGCCGCCGGCGTTACCACGACCTTGACCGCCGCGACCGGCACTAGCACCACCGCGACCGCGATTAGGGGCAGGTTTTTCAATGGGTGGCTGCTCGCTGTCTGGCAGTGGCTCATAGCCTTCCATGATTTCCAGCTCGGCTGTTTGTTTGATTAGCTTTTCAATGGCTTTTAACAGTGGCTTTTCTTCAAATGAAATCAAAGACATGGCTTCGCCTTTCACACCGGCACGGCCAGTACGGCCGATGCGGTGCACGTAATCTTCGGCAACGTGGGGCAGCTCAAAGTTAACCACGTGCGGCAATTCGCTGATATCAATGCCGCGTGCAGCAATATCGGTAGCCACTAATACCCGCAGTTTGCCTTCTTTAAACTGGCTCAATGCGCGAGTACGGGCACCTTGGCTCTTATCACCATGAATGGCCATGGCCGGCAAACCGTCTTTATCCAGCTGCATGGCTAAGCGGTTAGCACCGTGCTTGGTACGGGTAAAGACCAGTACTTGGCGCCAGTTATGGTGGCCAATTAGGTAGCTAAGCAGGGCGCGCTTTTTATTCTTGTCTACGCCATAAAAACGCTGGGCGATGGTATCGGCGGTGGCGTTACGGGTAGCCACTTCAATGTGCTCAGGGTTAGTGAGCAACGTCTCGGCCAGCTTTTTGATTTCGTTAGAAAAAGTAGCAGAGAACAATAAGTTCTGACGCTTAGCCGGCATTTTGGCGATAATGCGCTGTATATCGCGAATAAAGCCCATGTCTAACATGCGGTCTGCTTCATCTAATACCAGCATTTCAATGCGTGATAAGTCGATAGAGCGCTGCGATACGTGATCCAGCAAACGGCCTGGAGTGGCGACAACGATATCAATCTTGCCGCCCAGCGCTTTCATTTGTGGATTAATGCTGACGCCACCAAACATAGCCAACGTTCTTAAATCTGAATGCTTGGCATAGGCACGAATATTTTCTTCTACCTGTGCGGCCAACTCACGGGTTGGAGTCAGGACCAAGGCGCGCACTGGAGCACGGCCATTGGCCAGTGGCTTGGCTTTAGTTTCGCTTAAACGCTGCAGCATCGGCAGACCAAAACCTGCGGTTTTACCGGTGCCGGTTTGTGCACCCGCAAGCAAATCGCCCCCAGCAAGCACTAATGGAATGGCTTGGGTTTGGATAGGGGTTGGTTCTGTATAACCACATTCATTGATCGCTTGTACAAGCTGGGCGTTTAAGCCAAGGGAAGCAAAAGACATGAGACTCCGAACAAATAAGGTCCTGGCGGACGGCTGAGAGGCATTGCCGGTAGGCAAACTGGCGTTATGATAACAGAAAAGCGCAAAGGGCAATAAATTAAAGCGCTGAGCACCAAGCCGCCGAGCGCCAAGCTGAAACTACGCTCTCTGGGCCGTTATAGGTGCTAAGCCCTAGCTCCTAAATATAAGAGCCTAAATCTAAAAGCCTAAATATAAAAAACGGTGTTGCTCTTTTAGCTGGGCGCTGGGTGCTCGGCGCTTGGCGCTTGTTTCAACGGCTTATCACTAAAGATCATATGCACACCTAAGCTAGCCAGCTGGTTGGCGCGACTTTGTTTATTGACCGTATAGCAGCTCACCCGATAGCCAGCGTCGATAATGGCTTGGGCGTGAGCTGGAGTTAATGCATTGTGCTGGCAGTGCAGCGCCTCGCAGTCTAATTGCTGCAATTGCGCCAACCAATCAAAGGGGATCCGCTCTACCAATAAGGCGCGTGGTACCTCAGGAATCAGTTGTTGCATCTGACTAAGAGCGGCGGGCTCAAAGCTGGAAAGCAGCAGCTGATCGGCGGTGAACTTACCTTGGTTAAATAATGCCTCTAACACCGAGCTCACTTGCTGGCATAACTCGCGTACGCAGTCTTTGGGATACAGCTTTAGCTCAATGTTTACCTTAATGTTGAGCTCGCAGGCGCGGCTTAAGTAATCACTCAATAAGCACATGCGCTCATGGGCAAAATCATCGTTAAACCAGCGGCCCGCATCTAATGTTTTAAGCTGGGGCCAGGTATGTTGGCGCAACATGCCTTGACCATCTGTACAACGACCTAAGCGTTGATCATGAAACAGTACCACTTGTTGATCTTGGCTGAGCTGTACGTCAATTTCGACCCAAGTTAATTGATGTTGGTGGGCGGCCATGAGCCCGGCGAGGGTGTTCTCTGGTGCCACACTGGCTAGGCCGCGATGGCCGCAGATAATCATGTTTTTTCCTTAAATATAACTTGCGGCCTAATGGCCACCTTAATGACCACCCGTATTAGAATACAATTGAATAACCAAGACACCGGCGATAATTAAGCTGATGCCGATCAGTGCCGGCGTATCCGGTAGTTGGCGATAAAAAAAGGCTGCCAGTAGCGTGACTAATACGATCCCCGCGCCAGACCAAATTGCATAAGCTAACCCGACCGGCACGGTGCGCATTACCAGTGTCAGTAGCCAAAAAGCCAAGCCATAGCCAACCACCACTATGATACTGGGCCCTAAACGGGTAAAGCTCATGGAGGCTTTTAAGGCCGTGGTAGCCAGCACTTCTGCCACTATGGCGATGGCTAATAAGCCGTAAGCATGCATGAGTATTCCTCTGAAAATAAAACCTGTAATCGGCAAACGAAAGTGTTCGGTAACGCCTTACCCTTTTACTTATTCACCCTTTATTTATTCATAAAGGGGCAATCAGGCTCGCCTAGGCTAAAGGCTGGTAGCGGCTCGCCCTCAAGGCGCGCGGGCGGCAGGGCAGCCACCTTGAGTGTCCACATTATTGGCGGATTGTACGAACGGGTGTTGGGTGCCGCGGGCTCAGTTTCATCTGCGGTGACTGGATATATCAGCGCGATTTTAAGCTTAGGGTTACGTTGTTGCAGGCGTGCTACTGTGCCTAAGCCCTCGGCAATATGAAAGCGGCCAACGGTGAGCATCACGGCGTGGGTGGGCTGTTGCGCTAAATAGTCAGCAATGCTTTCGGCCATGGTGTCGTCCCAGCTGGTTTGGGCGGCAAATTGTTGCTCGTTCGGTGCTTGACCATGATGGCGGTTGGCCATAAAACGCGCCTTGTAATCATCCTCGATTAAGGTCAGTCGCTTGGCTATCCAGCCCCGTTGCTCCGTGGGCAATGCCTTTAAATACTCAGGCCCAAATTTGCCGATGCAGCGCACTATGGCTTTTGGGGCATTGGCGGCGATGACTGGCGTTTGGGCGTTTTTTGCCAACATAAGCAGGGCGCGATAATCGCTCTTATAACTGGGCCAGGCTTGAGCTTGCTTAGTAAAAGCATCTTCCCCTAATTCTCCGGCTAAATAACTGTCCACTTCTGTTTGATGATCCCGACTAAATTGCTCCATGGCCAAGGCCCAAGGGCGCGGTTGTTTGAGCAAATTAGCAAATAAGTCTGCTTGAAAACGATGAATACCTTGATGACCATGTAACTCGCCCACCATGATCACATCAAAGTCGGCTAATTGCGCTGCGGCTTGGACCGGCGTTAGCGGCCGCTTGTTGGCCTTAGATAGTTGATAATCATAGAGCGTGGTGAGATCTGCAGCCGACACAGAGGTTGGTGGTGGCTCTAGGTTTTGCGGGTGCACTTGGCAGCCTATGATGAATAGGCTGAGCAGGGCTGGGCAAAACCTGCATAATAATAGGCGCATAATACCTCGGTTAATAAATGGATTAAGCAACAACAACCAATGACTGTAAATGGTAATAGAGTTTGGTCTCCTTATCTTCAATTGCCGTATTTATTAGGGTTAAATTATGACGCTGCGCCCTTTCGCTTGCTCGCCACCCACTTGGCTGGCCGCTATTTTTGCTCTTTTTTATTTTAGTTACGGCATTTACCTGCCGTATTGGTCTTTGTGGCTAGACAGTGTGGGCGTGTCGGCACACCAGATAGGTTTTTTGCTGGGGCTTAGTATGCTGGCACGTACCTTGGGTAATCTGTTGGTGATGAACCAAGTACGCTCGGCTGCGCAATTATTACCTATGCTGCGCCTGTTAGCATGGCTAAGTGTATTGGGCTTTGTGGGTTTTTATGGGGCACAAAGCGGGCTGGCTTTGCTATTACTTATGCTGTTGGTTAACTTCTTCTATCCGACGCTGATCCCACTAAACGACACCCTAGCCAGTCGTTATATCGTGCAAGTGCAGCTAGATTACGGCAAGGCACGGCTGTGGGGCTCTTTAGCCTTTATTTTGGCTAATATTTTGGTCGGTCAAGTGAGTGAGCGCTTTGGTGTGCATTGGGTGCTGCACTTATTAGTGCTGGCGCTGCTGGGGTTAGGCTTAATGAGCTTAGTGCCGGTCACACCTAAGCCGCAGCCGCTTGCTGATGAGCCAGCAGGGGAGCGCTTGCTTGCGGTGTGGCGTAGGCCCGGCATAAAGCGCTTTTTACTGATCGTGGCCTTACTGCAAGGCAGTCATGCTTTTTACTATGGTTTTAGCGCCCTGTATTGGCAGCAGCAAGGTTACGCCACCAGTACTATCGGCTATTTGTGGGGCTTAGGCGTACTCGCTGAAATTGTGGTGTTGGCGCTCAATGGTCGCTGGTTTGCGCGCTTGAGCGCTCGCCATCTATTAGCTTTAGGCGCGGCCTGCGCCTTGGTGCGTTGGAGTATGCTGGGCGCCACCACAGAGTTGGGCTGGTTAATCGTGGCGCAACTGCTGCATGCGGGCAGTTTTTGTTTGAGTCATTTAGGCGCCATTCGCTATATCAGCCGCGACTTGGCCCCCAAGTGGCACCCAGTGCCCAGGCCTTATATGCAGCCTTGGCTATGGGCTTGATGGTGGCACTGTTGTTTGCGTTATCGGGTCAGCTGTATCCTGTGCTGGCGGGGCAGGTTTTTTGGATAATGGCAGCATTGGTATTACCGGTGTTTTGGTTACTACGCTGGCCGTTGCTAAGCGAAGAAACCCTTTTGCAACGGAAGAACGCAGAACGCACAGAAAAATTAAGATGAGATAAGACCGAAAATACCAAGGTACCCGATTGTTAAGAGCGAAACATAGCGACATATTGCACGAATGTCGTCGCTGCTTTAGCTGCTAAATCCGGCAACGCCGGATCTGTTGCACAAAGCTAACGTTTTGCGGTGTCTTCTTGTTTCTACCCTTAAGCCGCTTTGTTTCAGATCTGATCTTTATTTTTCCGTGGGTTTCGTGGATTCCGTTGCGATGAAGTCTTGAGTCTTTTAGATCAAGTTTGCCAAGGTAAGCACGCCTCACTCTTCATAAAGGAATATTCATGCAGGGCTGGACCGTCATTAATATCGCACTGGCCTATTTAGCGGTGCTATTTCTCTGCGCTTGGCTGGGTGACAAGGCCAAGGTGGGTCATCAAGGCGGCCGACTGCGGCCCTTGTTATATAGCTTGTCGCTGGCGGTGTATTGCTCGTCGTGGAGCTTTTTTGGTACCGTCGGTCAGGCCAGTACCGATAATTGGTCTTACTTTTCTATTTATCTGGGCCCCATCATTATGTTTACCTTGGCGGGGCCTTTTATTGCCCGCCTGATTGATGTGGCCAAGCGTGAGCACATTACCTCGATTGCGGACTTTATTGCCGCCCGTTATGGCAAATCTCAGCGCTTAGCCGTGTACGTTACCCTGATCGCCATCGTCGGCGTCTTGCCCTATATCGCCTTACAGCTCAAAGCCATCGTGATGGGCCTGCATTTAGTGGCGCCCGACGTGGTGGGCGCTGATGGCCAAAATGCCAGCCAAGTGGCCTTGATGGTCACCCTATTATTCAGTGTGTTTATTCTGCTATTTGGCACCCGTCATATTGATGCCACCGAGCACCAGCGCGGGGTGATGGTGGCGATTGCGGTGGAGTCTGTGGTTAAGTTAGTGGCCTTTATTATGGTGGGCGGCTTCGCGCTTTGGCTGATCATTATGTATCCCAATCAAGAGCGGGTGATGATAACCGAGCGCTTTATTAACAGCTTTACCCAGGTTAGCGGCGCTAATCTGCTGGATATGGGCGTATATACCTTGTTGTCCATGAGTGCAGTGCTTTGCTTGCCGCGCCAGTTTCACGTGACCGTCGTTGAAAGCCACGGCCCTGCGGATTTGCACTGGGCGCGGCGGTTATTTCCGGTGTACTTATTACTGATGGGGCTATTTGTATTGCCGCTGGCGCTGGCCGGTCAACAATGGTTGCCAGTGGCAGCCTCACCGGATACCTATGTAATTAGCCTGCCCTTAGGGCAGGGCCAGCCGAGCTTGGCGGTGCTGGCCTTTATTGGTGGTGCTTCGGCGGCCACCGGCATGATGATTATTTCTATTATCGCGCTGGCCATTATGGTCAGTAATGACTTAGTACTGCCGATGATCTTGCGCCGCCGCCAAATGCAGGGCGCAGACTTTAA
Organism: Oceanisphaera profunda; assembly: GCF_002157895.1. GTDB lineage: Bacteria > Pseudomonadota > Gammaproteobacteria > Enterobacterales > Aeromonadaceae > Oceanimonas > Oceanimonas profunda. Next base: position 931,983 of record NZ_CP021377.1, on the reverse strand, counting down.
TGATGTAGCCCAGTTATTACTCAAGGTGCGACGCGCCGCCATTGTCGCCATTATGGCTACAGCTTGGCTGGTATTTTTGTGGCTAGGAGATATCGACAGTTTATCGCGCATTGGTTATCTGAGTTTTGCCGCCATTGCCCAGTTTATTCCGGCTTTGGTGCTGGGCTTATTTTGGCGCGGCGGTAACCGGCGCGGCGCCTATTGGGGCTTAAGTTTAGGCATGTTGATGTGGCTATTAAATTTAATGGCCGAAACTGGGCTGTTTGCCGGTGATGCCAGCAGCAACGTTTTATTATGGCTATTAACGCCGCCAAACTGGGGCGCGGTGGCAGACATGAGCCCGGTTACTTGGGGCATCTTCTTAAGCTTATTGTTTAACTTAATTGCCTATGTGCTGGGCTCTTGGTGGTCGGTGTCTACGGTGAGCGAGCGCTTGCAAGCGGCGGCGTTTGTGAGCCGCCAACAAAAAGATGACGGTGGCGTGTATCGGGCCAAAGTCTCGGTACAAGAGCTGGAGCAGTTGGCCTCGCGCTTTGTGGGTGCTGCGCGGGTGAGTCGTGCGTTTTCTCGCTATGCTGGCGAGCAAGGAACGCTCGATGGCAGCATGCAAGCCCCTCCCAGCTTAATTCGCCACACCGAGCGAGTATTGGCCGGCGTGTTTGGTGCCTCATCGGCACGTTTAGTGCTGGCTTCTGCCTTGCAAGGTCGCTCCATGGAGTTGGATGAGCTGGCCACCATAGTCGATGAAGCGGGGGATGTGTTTCGCTTTAACCGCGGGTTATTGCAAGGCGCCATCGAGCATATAGGGCAAGGTATTTCCGTGGTCGATAAAGGGCTGAATTTAGTGGCCTGGAACCGGCGCTACATTGAGTTGTTTGGCTACCCGATGGATTTGATCCAAGTGGGACGACCCATTAGCGATATTATTCGCTTTAACGCCGAGCGGGGCCTGTGTGGTGTTGGATCCGTTGCTGATCATGTGGCGCGCCGCCTGCGGCATATGCAGGCCGGTACACCCCATGTGTCATCACGCACTCGCCCCGATGGCCGAGTGATTGAGATGCAAGGTAATCCCATGCCGGGCGGCGGTTTCGTGATGACTTTTAATGACATCACCACCTTTCGCCAAGCCGAGCAATTACTAAAAGATACCAATGTGCTGCTGGAAGCGCGGGTGGCGGAGCGCACTCAAGAGCTCTCGACCGTGAATCAGCAGTTAGTGGTCGCCACGATTGAGGCGGAAAAACTCAGTGCATCTAAAAGCCGATTTTTAGCCGCCGTGAGTCATGACTTAATGCAGCCACTGAATGCGGCCAAGTTGTTTGCCTCTTCTTGGTTAGAGACTTCTCCTGATGATGAAAGTCGGCGCTTAGCTGGGCATATCGACCGATCTTTGGTGGCGGCAGAAGACTTAATTGCCGATTTATTAGATATGTCACGCTTAGAGTCCGGCAAGCTCACCGCTAAGCCCGTGGACTTTGCCTTAGATGAGCTGTTTAACACACTTAAAGCCGAGTTTGATGTGTTGGTTGAACAAGATGGTGGGCGCTTTTCGGTGGTAAACAGTCGGCTCGGCGTACACAGTGATCCGCGGTTACTGCGCCGCATCTTGCAGAATTTTCTCACCAATGCGCTGCGCTATAACTCGGGCGGTCGGGTATTGCTGGGGGCGCGCCATCAGGGCGACAACTTATGCTTAGAAGTTTGGGATAATGGACCGGGCATAGCCGAGGATAAACAGCGTTTAATTTTCGATGAGTTTATGCGCTTAGAGCACGGCCAACGTCAACATCAACAAGGTATGGGCTTAGGTTTGGCCATTGCTCAAGGCTTGGCACGCATGCTTGATCACCGTTTGGCGGTGCGCTCCACCGAGGGTAAAGGTTCGGTATTTAGCGTCACCGTGCCCAGAGCGATTGCCGGGCGCGGTAAGTCAGCCTCTTTGGCGGACAATGCCGTAATAAGTAATGCTCCTAATGTGAATAACAGCCAATTGCAGGGCTTAAAGGTACTTTGTATCGATAACGATGGGGATATTTTAACCGCCATGGCGAGTCTGCTTGGCCATTGGGGGTGTGAGGTGCGCGTTGCACTGACTAGCCACGCCGCAGAACAGCATTATCAAGATGGCTTTATGCCCCAGATTATCTTATCGGATTATCACTTAGATGAGGGTGAAACCGGCATTGATGTGGTCAGCCAATTACACCTGAAATACGGGACTGTGCCCACTGTGGTGATCAGCGCCGACCGCCAGCCCGAGCTGCAAGCACGTTTGCAGCAATTGCAGTTAAGTTACTTAAGCAAACCGGTAAAGCCCATGAAACTAAGGGCGCTATTGCAGCATTTGGTCTAAGACGGTGAGGTGTGAATAGGGAATAGTAAAGATGGAAATGGCCCGACTGGAGGCATTCCAGACTGAAGTAAACACCAGTTTTTAGGAGCGGTGTTTTTATCTTCTCTTTGTGGGCGTTTGGCGCTGAGCGCGCTCTTTTCGCCTTAGCCCTGATAGCCTTAACCCGTTCCGCCTTCGGCGAAATGCGAGAACAAGAGTTCGCCTACAAAAATCTAGCCGCCGCTTTTGCGCTTACTCATAATATTTTTTCGTCCGTGTATTTTGTGGCAAAAAAATCTTTAATCTCTTCCGCTTTACCCCTCACCCTTCACCAATTTGTGACATGGCGATCACCGCTTGGGTACGATTTTGGACGTTGAGTTTGCGAAAAATGGCGGTGACGTGGGCTTTAACGGTGGCTTCGGAGACGCTGAGCTCAAAGGCTATTTGCTTGTTTAACTTGCCCTCAGACAACATAGTAAGCACCTTAAATTGCTGGGGCGTAAGGCTGGCTAAGCGTTCAGCAATATTATCGGCGGGCGCGGCCGACAGACTCACGCCGGCAGGAAACCACGTATCTCCCGCTAAAATAGCATGCAAGGCGGCCACCAAAGCCGGCAGCGGCGTCGATTTAGGAATAAAACCCATGGCGCCAAAATGCATGGCTTGCTGAACCACGGCGTGTTCTTCTGTAGCCGAGACCATGACCACCGGCAGATCAGGGTAAAGATGGCGCAAGCTTGCCAATGCAGAAAATCCGCTGGCGCCTGGCATTTTTAAGTCCAGCAATAATAAATCCACTTCACCTTGCTCAGCTAATAACTGCATTAACTGTTCGATGCAGTCCACTTCTTGCAATTGAACATCGGGGACGGCTTGGGTAACCGCTAAGTGCAGCGCATTACGAAACAAGGGGTGATCATCGGCAATGATAATGCGATAGCCTGTATCCATAAGTAGTTGCGTCCTTGGGGCGGTCTGCGGTTGAGCAAAATAAGTATAATGTGGTGTTATCATAAGACCTTACACCCAAACTGAGAACCCGCGGGCACGATTTTCGTGATCCAGTCAGGTAATGCTAGGATATTTACAGCCGCAAGCGCAGTACGCTGCAAAATAATGCCCAATGGCCAGCAATAGACGCACTGATTTGGTGGTGACCATGATGGCGTTTTCTTTGGGGGGCTGAGTTGGTGTATGGTGGGTACAAAGCTTGCTCTATGCAGAAGTGCTTAAGCTAGAAAATGCTGAGCGTAAAAAATTAAGGTATAAAAAGAGTAAATTCAATAAGCTCATCTTATTAAGAACTTTCGATCTTCAATACATTTACACCTTCACTATACCGGCTGTTGCCTAGATAGGCATCACTGATAAGGAAATGACCATGACCAAACACCTTTTATGGTTACTGGCTGCAGTGTTCGCCAGTGCCTCTGCCTTCGCACAAGATATTGATCATTTAAGCGCTGAATACAGCGTGATACTCAACGGTGATAAGACTCGTGGCGTGAACACCTTAAAAATCGATCGTAATAACGATCGCTATAACGTGCATTTTTCTCTGGCCCACTGGTTGTTAGATGTGGATCAAAAAGCCAGTTTTACTTGGAAAAACTGTAACGCCACTCCGCAAACCTTTAGCTATAAAACCAAATACTTAGGCACCCGTAATGAAGATCGTTTGGTCTTTGATCAAAAGACTAAGATGGTGCTGTTTCAGGATAAAGATGGCGATAAGTTAGTGCCCATCAAAGAGGGGGCTTTTGATCCGGTCAGCTTTTTCTTTGAGGCGCGTTGCGATTTAATGGCCGGTAAAACCACGCTTACTTATCCGGTGGCGCGCGACGGCGAAATTAAAATGACCACCTTTAAGGTGGTAGGCAAAGAAATCGTCAACACTGGCATTGGCCCTTATGAAAGCCTGATCGTAGAGCGCGATCGCGGTAACAGTAAGCGTAAAACCCGCTTTTGGGTGGCACCAAAACTGGATTATCAACTGGTGCAAATTAGCCATGATGAAAACCGTCAGCTTTCGGTGACCGTAACCTTAAGTAAGCTCAACTATACGTTAGTAAAATGATCCGCATCCTTAGCTTGGTTAAGTAGCCATCTAAGTTAGCCCAGCCTTATTTTACCGAACAGACTCAACTACCCAAGGCGAGAGCTAAACCCTCACCTTGGTTCATTGCGAGGAGTGCAACGACGCGGCAATCTATGGCTATGCACCGCGCCGCTGTAGTATGGATTGCCGCACTACGCTCGCAACGACTGAATAAAGTGCATAGCAACAGAGCACAGAGCGGCCTAAAGCTAACTCTTGACGCCCAACAGAGTATCTACTCAAGAGTCCTGTTATTGAGTGGGGATTTTTGTCTAGTGAGTGCCTGACTTAAGAGTGATAGTTCGCGCTTTGATACCGTTATGCACATACAAATATTCGGCAAGCTGAGGTACTATTTATGGTATTCGTTATGGATAAATAGTGGTAAATAGTCGAGCAAGATAGGAGCAGACAGTGATTATCATAGGCATTTTAGTGCTGCTCGGCGCGGCTTGGAGCTTTGATTGGCGAACTTGGTTGGGTGATAAGACTCGGCATCACCTATGTTTTGGTGCCGCCATTGCCCTAGTGCCATTATGGATGCTGCAAGCGGGCGTAAAACCAGGCTTAGAGGTGCATTTTTTGGGATTAACGACCCTGGCGCTGCTGCTAGGTTGGCGCATGGGATTGATGATGAGCAGCTTAAGCCTGTTGCTGGTCACCGCTTTTGGCTTTGAATCTTGGCCGATGTTCGGGCCGAATCTATTGTTGGGTGTGATAATACCGCTCAGTGCTAGCTATCTATTGTTTTTGTTAACTTACAGCTACTTATACCGCCATTTATTTGTCTATATCTTCGTGGCTGGCTTTTTTAATGCCGCTTTGACCATTACCCTTAAAACCTTGCTGTTTTCGGGATTTATGGTGTGGACTGACCAACATAGCTGGCAAGTAGTGGTTGATAACTACCTGAGCGTGCTGCCTTTATTATTGTTCCCAGAAGCCTTACTCAACGGCATGGCGATTACCGTGCTGGTGCTGTTTAAGCCTGACTGGGTGTGCACCTATCGGGATCGCGATTATATTATTAATAAGTAATATAAGCTTCCAGCGCTACCTGTATCTCTGGTAGGCTGCCTTTTCATCCTTTTTATGTGAGACGCTGATGACCGTTAAGTTCTTACCTGCCTTGGCGCCTATTTTAGCCCTAGGCCTATTATCTGCAGCCCCCGCTCAGGCTGAGATGAGCAAAGCTGAGTTTCAAAAGCTGGTGCGTGAAACCTTGCTTGAGCAGCCAGAAATTTTGCGCGAAGCCATTATCAAGCTCGAAGAAAAAGATCAGCTGGCGAGCCAAGCTGAATTTTCTAAGCAGCTTAAGCAGCAGTCCAAGCAGCTGTTTTCCAGTAAAACCGATGGTGTTTTAGGTAACCCTAACGGCAAGCTAGCTGTGGTGTATTTCACCGACTATAACTGCCCTTATTGCCATCGTATGAACCAAACGCTGCTGACGCTTATCAAAGACGAGCCAGAGCTAAAAATTATCGTTAAAGACTTAGGCATTTTAGGCCCAGACTCAGTACAAGCGGCGCGCTTAGCGTTGGCCACGGCCATGGAGGCACCTCGCCAGTATGCTGAGCTGCATCAAGCGCTGATGAGCCAAAAGAAAGTGTCTACGGCCGCCTTGGCCAGCATTACCGATAAAGCCGGCTTAGACAGCAAGACTTTATTGGCGGCGGCTGACGATAAAAAAATCTCAGATAAGCTTAATCAAAACCTAAGCTTGTTCAGAAGCCTCGGCCTAAATGGCACTCCAGCCTTGGTGTTCCCTGATGGCACCTTGATCCCTGGTGCTGTGGACGTGGCGGGTTTGAAAGACATCTTGAAAGATAAAAAATCTTAAAAGGTACGCTGCCTAATTTAAGCTTATGGGTTAGACATAAAAAAACCGGCCGCGGCCGGTTTTTTGTATTCTAAACGCTGCTAGCTGGCAGCGTGATTACGCTTTGCTTGCTGTAACTTTTCATACACCGCCAATAAGCCTTGGTGCGCAGGAAAATCCGCTAAGCTTTCATCGGCGAGGGTTAGCCCATGAAAACGCGCTTGGCCGGCAATTTGTGCCCAAACTTGAGTCACGGTTGCTTCAGTAAACATACTGTTAAAAGCTGAGACATACTGAGCAGGATCACGGTCTTCGCTTAAGTGCAGCTCTAGTGCCGCCTTCAAACAGCGATAGTAACGATGGCGCTCATCGCTAAATACTGAGGCATTAAAGCTCAAGGTCCAGTCTGCGTATTCCAGTGCTAACTCCAATTCGTTTGCCGCCAAGGCCAGCATGCATTTTAGCTCACCAATTCTTAAGGTGTGCCAAGCGCTGCCCTTGGTAGAGGCAATACCGAGCAGCTCACGAATACGGGTAAAGTCATCGAAGCCTTCTTCTTCTAATAACTCATATAAGCCCATCAGCTGCTCTGCGTCCGCGTCTGATCCTGGCAGGCTTAACAAAGTGGCGCGTAAATGCGCGCCCATGTTGTTATTGGCCATGGTTAAGTCGTCAGCTGGGTAAATATCCGACATACCCGGAGCCAAAATACGGCAAGCGTACACGCCTAAATGCTCATAATCGGCGATATAGACGGGCTGATTTATGCGGTCAAAAATGGCCAATAAGTGGGTAAATTCTTGCTCTGAGCTGCCACTGAAATCCCAGTCGGCAAATTCATAGTCCGCTTGGTCTTGAAACAAATCCCAACTGATCAAGCCTGACGAGTCAATAAAATGGGTTTCCAGATTATGATGATCTGCCACTTCGTCGTCTGCAAAAGACGGTGGCACAAACACATCCAGCTCTTTTAAGCTGCGACCTTGCAACAGCTCGGTCACGGTGCGCTCTAACGCCACTTCAAAACGTGGATGAGCGCCGAAAGAAGCGAAGCAGGTGCTGTTCTGCGGGTTAAATAACACCACACAAATCACCGGATACTCGCCGCCTAATGATGCATCAAAGGCGTGAATCGGAAAGCCTTCGGCTTCCAATGCCGCAATCGGCGCTTCAATGTGCGGATAGCGCGCCAGTACTGCAGCGGGAATTCTTGGCAGGCTGATGCGATCGCTAATAATGCGATTCTTAATACTGCGCTCAAAGACTTCCGACAAGCCTTGAGTGCGGGCTTCGGTGCGGGTGTTACCGGCACTCATACCATTAGATACATATAAGTTACCGACGATATTCATCGGCAAATACACGGTTTCTAAATCGCCTTGACGCTCAAAGGGCAGCGCGCAAATACCGCGTGCTTCATTGCCGGACTGTAGGTCGATCAGCATGTCGGCGGTCAGCTCACCCTCGGGATCATAATAGCCACGGGTATAGTCATCTAACATGCCGTTTGGCAGGCTGTTATCGGCGGGCAAGGTAAACCACTTTTCGTTCGGGTAATGTACGAAGTCGCCTTCGGCGATATTTTTGCCTAAGTAAAAATCGGCAAAAAAATAATTGGTGGCTAAACGCTCGAAGTACTCACCCAGTGCCGAAGCCAAAGCGGCTTTTTTGCTGGCGCCTTTACCATTGGTAAAGCATAAGCCACAGCTTTTATCGCGAATATGCACCGACCACACATTGGGTACCGGGTTGAGCCAAGAGGCTTCTTCGATATCAAACCCCAGGTTGATGAGCTGTTGCTGAAAGTAGCTAATAGAGTCTTCCAGCGCAGCATCTTTGCTAGGAATGAATGTTTTCATGAGAGCCTCGGGGTGGTGATCGGCAAAAAAGGAGGCAGATCCTAACCCGCGAACAGAAAATGAACAAGTACGTTTAAGAGCCACTTCGACTATCAAGCTTAAATAGCAGGCAGTGTTCATGGTGACTGAATAGGAGCAAGTACTGCGTTTGAGACGGCAAGTGATGAATTGTCTGCGATTTTTATGACAGCTTATCCAGATAGCGACTATATTTTGTTGTGAAGATACATACGACTCTCGGCTACGGCGTTATCTTTTCCTACAGGGGGCGCTCACCATTAACACGCTATGTGTTGGTAACTAGCAACTTGCATGAACCATTAAATGTATCGATAAAGTGAGCGAAAGTGGCTGTGACCCTCTGAACTTAGAGTGACAACTCGAGTGCCTCTATCTTTTTGCAACAAGTGCAACCTATAATGGGAAATTATTTTTATGTGTAACGTACCGTGAGCATTAAGTGTTACGTACCAAAAATACGGTTCACAAAAAGCACGGCTCATAAATAAGTAGCTAATACGCAGGTATACGCTAATGCGACATGCCCTAGCAGGATGCTAACGGCATCGTTATTCGAGTTAAGTAGTAAGCGTACATCTTAAGTGCGCCCAGCCTACTGGAAATGGTGTTACGTAAGGGCGGAGGGATACATATTGAACTTTGGAAAAACCCCAGGCGAAATTGAGAATGAGCGCAAACGGACATTAGTGCTCGCTTTCTCGGCGATTGGTACACTTTTTCTCTGCATTTTTGGGACTGTTTCTCTTATGCAGGGGCGATTCGTACTGTTTTGTGTGCTGTTTCTCTTTATCGGTATAGTCTTAACCGTGGCCTTTATCGTCAGAAAAGCCATTAATACTCAGCCCATGAGCCTTTTTCTGGCGTCTACTTTGCTCTTTTTAACCTGGTATTTGTTGTTGAGTGGGGGCGCTGAAGGTTCTGGGGTATATTGGACCTACTCCATCTCCATGTTGATGGTATTGCTGGCAGGGCCCAAAGTCGGCAGCATTTATATGGGGCTTTATTTGGTGATAAGCTCGGTACTTATTTTAGGGCCCTTCACGTTTGTCTATAATTATTCCCATCCGGAAGCCATTAGGATCATCACCTCCTCTTTTGCCCTTTATGTGTTGATCTTGACCAGTGAGTGGATTCGTATTGGTTCTTATGCCGTGATCTCCGAAACCTCAGAAAACCACCGATACCTCGCCAATACCGACCCGTTAACCGGCTTGCTGAATCGCAATGGTATTATGGTCGCCCTCAAGGAAAAAGGTATTCAGCAATCGGCCATCATGGTGATGCTGGATATAGATTGTTTTAAATCTGTTAATGATAACTACGGCCACGATTTTGGCGATATGGTGCTGATGCGGCTCGCCAAGTTGCTTAAAGATAATGTTAAAGGCGGGGACTTAACGGCGCGCTGGGGCGGAGAAGAGTTCTTACTGGTCTTTTACGATATTTCAATCAGTGCCACTGAATCACTGATCAGAAAAATAAAAGATGAGTTTGCCAATATCATTTTTCACCATAATGATGCGGCCATTTCCGTGACCTTTAGTGCGGGAGTGGCCATCTTCAATGAAATCTCCGCATTTGAACCTGTCGTAAAACTGGCCGATGAAAGGCTCTATCAAGCTAAGGCGATGGGCCGCAACCAAGTGGTGGCCGACGAGCTGCAATTGGTGATTATGCAAGAAGCGCAGGTGTAGCGCTTTATAAAGCTGGGCTCGCGGTTAGTTTTATTCTCTACCCCGAATCTTGTTTTTCGAATAGTCGACTTCTGATGCTAATGCCGACAAAAAAGCCCGCCGAATATGGCGGGCTTTTTAACTGCACAAAATTTGTGCTTAGTGTGTGCTTACGGCAGCAAGTGCAACATGCGGCGCAGCGGCTCGGCGGCACCCCATAACAGCTGGTCACCTACTGAGAAGGCTGACAGATATTCTGGGCCCATGTTCAACTTGCGCAAGCGACCCACAGGTACATTCAAGGTACCGGTGACGGCGGCGGGCGTGAGCTGCTCCATGGACGCTTGACGATCGTTGGGGATAACCTTTACCCAATCGTTGTTAGCCGCCAAAATCTGTTCAATTTCACTAATCGGCAGATCTTTTTTCAGCTTAATGGTAAACGACTGGCTGTGGCAACGTAGCGCACCGATGCGCACACAGAGACCATCGATAGGGATAGGCTGGCTGTTACCTAAGATTTTATTGGTCTCGGCTTGGCCTTTCCACTCTTCACGGCTTTGGCCATTATCGAGCTGAGTATCAATCCATGGGATCAAGCTGCCGGCCAAAGGTACGCCGAAGTTATCGACTGGTAAGTCGCCACTGCGAGTTTTCTCGGTAACTTTGCGCTCTAGCTCCAAAATAGCAGAAGCGGGATCTGCCAGTTCATCGGCCACTTCATCGCGCAACATACCCATCTGATTAATCAGCTCGCGCATATGACGGGCACCGCCACCGGAAGCAGCTTGATAGGTAGACACGGCTATCCATTCGACTAAGTCTTTTTCAAACAAGCCGCCCAGCGCCATCATCATTAAGCTAACGGTACAGTTGCCGCCAACGAAGGTTTTAGTGCCCTTAGCCAATGCGTCTGTGATGTTTTTACCGTTTACCGGATCCAGCACTATGATGGCATCGTCGTCCATACGCAGTGCAGACGCCGCATCAATCCAGTAACCGTTCCAGCCTGCGGCTCGAAGTTTTGGATACACCTCGTTGGTGTAGTCGCCGCCTTGGCAGGTGAGGACTACGTCCAGCGCCTTGAGCGCCTCTATGTCGTAGGCATTCTGCAGCGTACCGGCGTCGGTGCCAAAATCAGGGGCGGGCTGACCCGCTTGCGAGGTAGTAAAAAAGACCGGTTTAATGCGGGAGAAATCGCCTTCTTCTACCATGCGGCTCATTAATACCGAGCCCACCATACCGCGCCAACCGACCAGACCTACAGTTTTCATATTCAAGTGTCCTTCCTTTGGAAGTAAATAAATCAAATTCTCTATTCACAATACGGATTGAGCGCCAAGGTGCAAGAAATAAAGGCAAATTCCCTCGATAACCGGCTAATTTAGCTTCAATTAGCGCTCAGACACACGACAATCGTTAAGCGCTTCGTACGCGGCGCACGGCGGTGATTTTAGCCTAACGATAAAAAACCTAACATAAAGACCGGTGCGGCTAGGCTCAAGATAAAGCCCGAAACAATGGCCACTGGCACCACGGCCACACCGCCTGAGCGTTGTAATACCGGCAAGGTAAAGTCCATGGCGGTGGCAGCACCATAGCCGATGGCCACAGAGGGGAAGCGGCGCATTAAAGTGGGGATCAACATAATAGCGAATAGCTCACGCGCTAAGTCGTTAATAAAGGCCGCACTGCCCAGCACCGGACCTAATTGGTCGCTGATTAAAATGCCTGATAGTGAATACCAGCCATAGCCTGCGGAGAAGGCCAAGCCGTGCTGCAGTGGCATATCTAAAATCACCGCGCCTGCAATACCGCCGACCCAAGAGCTGACTAATACCACGGCGGCAATACTCAAGCCCCAAGGATTAAGTAAAATTTGCCGTAATGGCATACCGGAGTTTCTCAGTTGCACGCCAATCAACAGCAATAATAACATCAGTGCCCACTCACTTAAGGTGTCTACTGCAAACCAACTGGGATCCAATACTTGGCCAATAGCCACACCGCCCAAAATCACCAAGCATAGCCAAACCGAATCCAACAATAAGCGCCACTTGCTTTGTAAGGGCGCACCGGGCTCGCCTGTGAGTCGGTTATGGCGCCTATCTAAGCACCATAATCCAACTAAGTTGGCCGCACTGATACACGCTAAAAACACCAAGCTGACGCTGAAGATGGTGCCCAAATGGCTGACTAAGTTATCGACGAAGGCCAGGCTGATGCCCATCAAAAATAAAATCAAATACACCATGCGTGCCACCGCTAGATTCAACAGTCGCAAAATTGTCGTCGAACGACAAGGCACGCAATAGCCAAGCATAAGGGGTAATAACACCAGTAATAAGCCGGAATACATAAAGTGAGATCCCTTAATGCGGTGAATGGGCGAACAAGGCGGCGAGCAAAATAAAAGTTTATCTCGAGACTCGCAGCATACGTGAGCACGAACGGCAACGAAAGCCTAAGCGTAGCGTTTCATTGCTACCAGTAACTTACTCGTTAACGAGTTGTTTTTGCGTGTTTTTATGCGCTTGAGCACGGATAGCAACAAGGACCAAGACATTCGGTTGTTATTCCCCTAAACAGCTGTTAGTTTTTAATGCAGGTTAATTAATTGTTACTTTAGCATTGCTGTTGGCGAGCTGAGTAGCGGCTAAGGTAGAAATAGCTGCCCTGTTGCAAGGATTCTTTGATGAATAAACCCGCCCTTGAGGTGTCAGGCTTATATAAAAACTTTGGTTCGATTGAAGTGCTAAAAGGCATTGATTTAACGGCACAGCAGGGCGACGTGATTTCTATTATTGGCTCGTCGGGATCCGGCAAGTCGACGCTGTTGCGCTGTATCAATCTGCTGGAAATCCCTAATGCCGGCGAGGTGCGCTTACACGGTGAGCTGATTGAGATGCACACCAGCAAAGATGGCCTGCGCCAGCCCGCAAATATGCGCCAAGTGGAGCGTATTCGCTCCCGTTTGGCCATGGTATTTCAAGGGTTTAATTTATGGTCCCATATGACCATTTTAGAAAACATTATCGAAGTGCCGATCCAAGTGTTAAAGGTGCCCAAAAAACAAGCCGTCGAGCAGGCTGAAGGGTTATTACACAAAGTTGGACTGTTTGATAAACGTGATGATTACCCGAATCACTTGTCGGGCGGTCAACAACAAAGAGCGGCTATTGCTCGGGCTTTGGCGGTGGAGCCAGAAGTAATGCTCTTCGATGAGCCGACCTCGGCGCTGGATCCGGAACTTGTGGGCGAAGTGTTGGCGGTAATGCAGAGCTTGGCCGAAGAAGGCCGTACCATGTTGGTGGTGACCCACGAAATGAGCTTTGCCCGAGAAGTAGCGAATAAATTATTGTTTTTACATCAAGGCGTGGTGGAAGAGCAAGGCGATCCTAAAACGGTGTTTGCTAACCCTAAGTCTGAGCGCTTTAAACAGTTTATTTCTACCGTGTATTAGGCGCTAGTTGAGCCGTATTGAATAAGTGAATAGTTGAATAGTGAACAGTTAAATAACGGGATAGTTGAATCAGATAAACCTATGCGTATACAAGGAGTTACACCATGAATAAACTGTTAATCGCCGGTGCCATTATGGCATCGCTGGCTGCCGGTGCTGTGCAAGCCAAGGAATGGAAAACCGTACGTTTTGGTATTGAAGGGGCCTACCCGCCGTTCTCTTGGACCGATGAGCAGGGCCAACTGCAAGGTTTTGATGTGGATATGGCCAATGCGCTGTGCGAACAGATGCAGGTGAAATGTGAGCTGATTGCCCAAGATTGGGACGGCATTATACCGGCGCTACTGGCTCGTAAATACGACGCCATTATTGCCGCCATGTCGATCACCGAAGAGCGCCAACGCACCGTCGATTTTACTGACCGCTATGCTTTAGTGCCCAATAAGTTTGTGGCCAAAAAAGGCACCGAGCTTGAACTCAGTAAAGATGGATTAAAAGGTAAAAAAGTAGGCGTACAAATTGCTACCACGCACGATAAATATCTTACTGAGAACTTCGGTAAAGAAGTGAGTTTAGTGCGTTATGGCACCGCCGATGAAGCCTATCTGGACTTAAAAGCGGGTCGTGTCGATTATGTATTCTTAGATGCCACTGCCATTGAAGAAGGGCTGCTGAATAAAGACGGCGGTAATGAGTATGAATTTGTGGGCCCTTCTGTTACCGATGAAAAATGGTTTGGTGAGGGCTTTGGTATTGCCGTGCGCAAGCAAGACTCAGACTTAAAAGACCAGCTCAATAAGGCCATTGTGGATCTCAGAGCAAATGGTAAATACGAAGCCGTAAATAACAAATATTTTGAATACGACGTTTACGGTGAATAATAAGTAAGTAAAGGCCACTAAGGTTAAGTGGCCTTTTGTTTGGACTGCTTCTTTAGCGCTGTAGGACAGGCAATTAGGAGACCAATACCACAGGAGTGGGTGATGCTGGACTTAAAAGGATACGAAAGCTCCTTGCTGCAAGGCGCCGAGCTCACCATACAAGTGGCTTTACTCTCCCTGTTATTAGCCGTGACCCTAGGTTTGTTGGGGGCGCTGGCCAAACTCTCGACCTTTAAACCCGCCCGCTGGCTGGCCACTCTCTACACCACAGTGATTCGCGGCATTCCCGATTTAGTGTTAATGATGCTGCTATTTTTTGGCGGCCAAGTATTACTCAATAACTCACTCACCGCCTTAAATGAAAAGCTAAACAGCTGGCTGGGGGCCGATAATCCCGCTCATGAATGGACGGCTTATGTGCCCGATTATATTGAGCTCAGCCCTTTTATTGCCGGCGTGCTAACCATAGGTTTTATCTTTGGCGCCTATATGACGGAAACCTTTCGCGGTGCTATTTTAGCGGTGGATCAAGGGGAGCTAGAAGCGGCGCGGGCTTATGGCATGACCAAGGGCCAAGTGCTGCGACGTATTTTATTCCCGCAAATGATGCGCCATGCGCTGCCTGGGCTGGGCAACAATTGGTTGGTGTTGCTGAAAACCACGGCTTTGGTATCCATTATTGGTCTCGATGATATGGTCCGAAAAGCCTCGCTGGCCGCGGGTGCCACTCAGTTACCTTTTACTTTTTATATGGCAGTCGCCATCACGTTTCTCTTGTTCACCGCCATTTCGACCTCCTTTTTGAAATGGGCCGAGCGCCGCTATGCGCTGCACACCCGATAGCGCGATTCATACGAGGTAGATGATGGATTTAACGATTATCGCTAACGAGTGGCCCACCTATTGGCAGGGTTTTTACACCACTGTGTGGCTAGTGGCCGTGTCTTTGGTGATTGGCTTAGTGATTGCCGTGCCGCTGGCCATCTTGCGTAATAGTCACCATTGGCTGCTTAAGGCGCCAGCGTGGGCCTATATTTATTTCTTCCGTGGCACGCCGTTATTGGTGCAGCTGTTTCTTATTTATTACGGCGCTGGTCAATGGCAGTGGCTACGGGAGTCCATCGCTTGGGAGTTATTTAGTCAGGCATGGTTTTGTGCCATTTTAGCTTTTACCTTAAACACCAGCGCCTATACGGCGGAGATTATTCGCGGCGCCATTAATGGTATGCCTAGGGGCCAAGTGGAGGCGGCCTATGCCTATGGCATGAGTAAATTCACCACCTTGCGCCGCATTATATTACCTAACTCGTTTCGTCGTGCCTTACCGGCGTACAGTAATGAGGTGATTTTTATGCTGCACGGCTCAGCCGTGGCGGGGATCATCACCATTGGCGATTTAACGGGCGCGGCCCGCATTGTTAACTCCCGTTATTACTCGCCCTTTGAAGCCTTCTTGGCCGCTGGCTTGTTATACATGTGCTTAACCTTTGTTCTAGTGTGGGGCTTTCGTCGCCTAGAAAATCGCTGGTCCAAGCATTTACAGCCCAGATCGTAAGGAGTGGGGTGTAAATAGTGAGGCGTAAAAAAACCGAGCCTGCTGTAGGCTTGGTTTTTATGTTTTGCTCTTGTAGGAGCCAATTTATTCGGCTCGGTTTTGTGTTTAGGTCTTAAAAAGCCAGTAAAGCTGGCCTGCCGAAGTCCTCTTCGCTGAAGAGACGGGCAGCTACAAACGACAAACATGGCAACTACAAATTTCTGTTTCGGCGTATCCTACAACGTGTTGGTCGAGCAATCCGTTTATTCAGAGTACATCATTAAAATCAACAGAAACGTGTGACTACGAGACAGGCTTCTAGCTTTCAGATTTTTCTGCTTTCTTGCGGCGAATACTTAAGCCTAACTCGCGGCCGCGTAATTTGGCGTAATACATATTGCCAATAAACATGGTGCCGGCCAGCAGCAACTCTACTATCGCCAACCAACGTTCGCCTTCATCGGCCCACAACAGCACGCCTGAGTGTAAGAAGTAGGGCAGCAGTAAGTACACGCTCCAAGCATGAGTATAAGGATTACCTTGGAGCATGCCTTTAATGGGGATCAGCAACCAAGGCAGCCAAATGATCAGCATGAAGGTCAGGCTAAGGTGCGGCGAGGGCGAGATAACGCCATGCCACAGCACCACCCATAACATTAGGCCGAAGTAGCCAATCAGCGCCAATGCGCGTGCTAATTGAGTGGTCATTATAAAATATCCAACACTTGCTCGGGCGGGCGGCCCAAGGCGGCTTGATTGCCGTTAACCACGATTGGGCGCTCTATCAGCTTAGGGTTTGCCACCATAGCTTCGATTAATGCTGCTTCATCTTGCTCATCGGCCAAGTTTAATTCTGCGTAAATGGCTTCTTTGGTGCGCATTAACTGGCGCGCGGAGCTCATGCTAAGCTGGGCGAGCAGGGTGCGGATCTGATCTGCATCAGGTGGCGTGTCGAGATATTTGATAATCTCAGGGTTCAGCCCTTGTGCTTCGAGCAGCGCTAATGTCTCGCGGCTTTTGGAGCAGCGCGGGTTATGATAAATAGACAGACTCATTACAGACTCCTCATTAATAAGAGGCACCATGAGGGTGCAATATGGCCCTAAGTTACACACCTTAATTTGGCGAGACCTGTTTGTGACCTTAGGTGCGGTTAGGATGTAACTTGGGTGCGAATGAGGGGATTGTACTGTGATAATGCTGAGCATGGTATAAAAGTAGTCATAGAGGGCGAGATTGATGAAAAAACGTAATGCAGGATATGTAGTAATACTCACCCTGATAGCATTAATGACCGGCTGTAAGGAACAGCCAAATTTAACGCTGGCGAGCGGTGAGCAACAAAGCTTAAGTGACTATAAGGGCCAGTGGCTGGTAGTGAATTACTTTGCTGAATGGTGTGCGCCTTGCCTGCGGGAAATGCCCTTGCTCAATGAGTTGGCCGCGGCTAAGGGTTCGGCTCCGGGGCCGGCAGTATTAGCGGTGAGCTTTGATGCCTTATCAAGCCAAGCCTTACAAGACTTAAGCGCGCGTTATCAGATGACCATGCCGGTGGCGGCCAAGCTCGAAGGCGACTGGCCCTTTGAGTCACCGCGAGTATTACCAACCACCTTGATCCTCGATCCTAAAGGCAAGCTGGTGGCCACCCATCAAGGGGAATTAAAGCCTGAAGATATTGCCGACTGGCAAGATAAGTATTGGGCTAAAAAATAGCGCCGAGCACCAAGCGCCTAGCGCCAAGGAAAGCAATCAAGATAGGCTATTTTTAGCTCAGTACTGGGCGCTGTCCTTAAGCCGCCTTCCTGACGGACGTCAGGATTTGGGTTGAGATCTTAAAATATAAGAGTGAGATACCGAGGCAAGCTCGGTATGACGACAAAGAACATAAGGCCCACAAGCGGCGGTATTTCGGGTTAGTTTGGCATAGCGCTGGTTACTTGCGCAGCTCTTCCCATTCTTGCTGTTGCTGGCGCAGTTGTACTAAGCGGGCGCCGAGGCGGGCGCGCTGCATGCTGTCTTTAGACAGATTAGCGGCAATTTCCATTTGGTCGACGGCCAGGTCGTAGCGACCTTTAAGTGCGGCCACTTCTGCTTGGGCTTGGCGAAACGCCGACTCATCACTGAGGGGGCGATAGGCTTGGGCAATCAACTCCCAGGCTAAGGGATTTTCTGGATTACGGCGCAAATAGTTATCCAGCAAAGTGACGGCCTCTGCATAACGGCCGGCTTGCAGCATGCTATCGGCGAGGTTGATCATTACCACCTGATTATTAGGTAAGTGCTGCTGAGCCTGTTGTAAACGGGTAATCGCGGCTTGGTGCTTATCTTGGGCGTTATCCAAGTCGGTAAGTGCATCTAGAATAAAAATGTTATTTCGATGACGACTCGCTAATTCATTAAGCAGAGGGCGAGCCAAGTCTTCTTTATTAATTTTTAGCAAGGCCAGCGCTTGGCCATAGCGGGCGGCGTCAGTTTGCCAAGCTCCGTTGGTTTGTTTAGCCTTTTGCTCAAAAAAGAGATGCAACTCATTGCCACTGTTACGCTGAAAACGCACCATGACCCGCGCTTTTGCTAACTGAAAGTCTAAGCTGGCCGGGTGCTGGCTCTTAGGGTAATCTTGCGCTCGGCTGCGCGCCTCCGCAATACGGCTGGTGGGTAAAGGGTGGGTGAGCAGCATAGGCGGCGGTGTGCTGGCAAACTGATATTTATCGGCCAGTTTTTGAAAGAAGCTGGCCATGCTATCCGGATTAAAGCCGGCATTACTCAGTAAACGCAAGCCAATGCGGTCCGCTTCCAGCTCATTATCTCGGGTATAGTTGATGGCCGATTGCATCTTTAAGCCGAGGGTGGTTTGCAAGGCGGCCATGCCCGCTTGTGGGCTAACCAAGGCTAAAGCCACTGAGCCCACTAAGCCGGCTACGGTGAGTGGGGTACTGCGGGACTGGGCTTCTAGGTAGCGAGCAATATGGCGCTGAGTCACGTGGGTGATTTCGTGAGCGATAACAGACGCCAGCTCGCTTTCGTTTTCTGCATACAAGAATAAGCCGGTGTGCAGCTGCACCACGCCCCCGAGAAAGGCACTGGCGTTAATGGTGTCGTCGTTGATCAGTAAAAACCGAAACGGAAACCGCACCGCATCCGCTTGAGATAATAGCTGCAGGCCTAAGTCGGTCACGTATTCATTGAGTACTGGATCGTCGATCACCGGCTGGTTGGCGCGCGCAAAACGGGTAAAGGCCTGACCAAAACGGGCTTCTCGCTCAATGGACATAGCGCTGACGCCGGCGGTACCGATATCGGGCAAGCCATTCGCAGCTTGCGTTGGAGCCATGAACAGCAGAGAAAACGCCAGTGCCAACCTGGTCGCATGAAAACCCATTTTAATTACCTTGTTTTATAGTGTGCTTGTAGCAGAATACCTGCCCCCATAAGGCGTAACAAGCATTGTTTGTGGTTGCCAGCCAAGGGATAATGAGTGTCATTTTTTACCGAAGATAAGGTGGAAACACTGGATGCAAGTGCGTGGCGCTGCCCGCTGCCATTACTGCGCATGAAAGTGTGGCTTAAAACCGCCTCTGTAGGACAACAATTGCGTTTATGTATCTCAGATGCGGGATCCCGCCAAGATATTCCTTCCTATTTATTACGCATGGGGCACGGACTCACCGAAGAAAGTGACGATGGCCATCTGCTGATCTTACTCATTACCAAAGCACCATAAGGAACGAATTGCATGCTAGACGTTATTAAGCATTGGTATCGGACTCGTTTTACGGATCCCGGTGCGGTGGCGCTATTTTTAAGCCTGCTATTTGGCTTTGTGGTGGTGTATTTTCTCGGCCATATTTTGGCGCCATTTTTTGCCGCTGTGGTGATCGCATATTTATTGGATTGGCCGGTCAGTCGCCTCGAACGTTGGGGGCTTAGACGGGTATTGGCGACGGCAGTCGTACAACTACTATTCGCCATAGTGGTGGTGGTCTCGTTGATCAGTATAGTGCCGACCTTTTTATCGCAAATGGCCAACTTGGCTCGTGAAATACCCACCATGATCACCAGCACCCAAGACGCATTGCTCACACTGCCCGAGCGCTACCCAGAGATTGTGGATGTGACCTTGATGCAAAGCATACTTGACGATGGGCGCAGCCGCTTGCTGGGCTCGGCTAATGCCATTGTCAGTGTGTCATTCAGCTCTCTGACCAATGCGGCTGTGCTGATGGTGTATCTGATTTTGGTGTCGGTGCTGGTGTTCTTTATGCTCAAAGATAAGCGTCAATTAATGAACAGCAGCCGGCGTTTTCTACCAAGAAATCGCGAGTTGGTATCGCGAGTATGGCGAGAAATGAACGTACAAATTGCCAACTATGTGCGCGGTAAGGTGATAGAAATCTGTATTGTTGGTGGCGTTAGTTATATCACCTTTATGCTGCTCGACTTGCGCTATCCCTTGTTGCTGTCGGTGTTGGTGGGCTTCTCGGTACTGATCCCTTATATAGGTGCGGCGGCGGCTACCGTACCCGTAGCCATGGTGGGTTTGTTTCAGTGGGGCTTTACCCCACCGTTCTTTTACTTAATCGTCGCTTACGGCATTATTCAAGCGCTGGATGGCAACGTATTAGTGCCGATTTTGTTTTCAGAAGCGGTAAACCTGCATCCGATAGCCATTATTATGGCGGTTCTGATCTTTGGCGGACTATGGGGCTTTTGGGGGGTGTTTTTTGCCATTCCGCTAGCAACACTAGTGAAAGCCGTGTTTAACGCTTGGCCGGGCGATGACCCAGTGCCAGCCATAGAACACAAAGAGGCTTAAGGCTACAGAACTAAAACAGGGTGCCCAGCGCCCAGCTAAAAGACGGTGTGTTGTACTTATGCCGTCTTCCTGATGAACATCAGGGTCGCGGTATGACGACGAAGGTTTTTCCTTGGTCGGGCTCTATGTTTGCATATTGGTTTTAAATTCACGGTTTAACGCAATAAAGGATAGAAAAGTGAGAGAACATTTTGGCTCACGCTTTGGCTTTATCATGGCGGCGGCAGGTGCCGCGGTAGGGCTAGGTAACATTTGGGGTTTTCCCACACAAGCGGCCAGCAATGGTGGCGGCGCCTTCTTAATGGCGTACCTATTCTTGGTGATGCTGCTGGGCTTTCCCATGTTGGTGATGGAAGTGGCCATCGGGCGCTACGGCCAAGCTAACCCCGTGGACTCAGTGCGAAAGCTGGGCCGCAGTGGCATACAAAAGCGGCTCGCCGCGGCCGTGGGGTATTTGGGCATGTTGGTGCCAAGCCTAGTGTTAACCTTTTATGCCATCGTTGCCGGTTGGCTGCTGGCCTTCTTGGCTGCGGCCATGACGCGGCTAATGGGCTGGGACAGTGCCACCGAGTGGCTGCAAGCCTTTGGCTTGGGCCGCAATATTGTGGGCACCCTGATCTTTTATTTGCTAACAATTCTGGTGGTGCAAGCGGGTGTGCGCAACGGCATCGAGCGTTGGTCTGCTCGGCTAATGCCGGCCTTATTTGTGCTATTTTTGGTGCTGTTTTTTTATATCCTCACCCAAGAAGGCGCCATGGCTGGCCTCAAGCATTATTTAGTACCGGATTTTAGCAAAGTCTTAGAGCCTAAATTATTGGTGAGTGCCATGGGGCAGGCGTTTTTCTCGCTGACCATAGGTGGCTGCTCCATGTTGATGTATGGCTCTTACCTGAGTAAGCAAGAAAACATTCCGCGCACTGCGCTGCAAATTACCTTACTCGATACCGGTGTGGCTTTTTTAGCGGGCTTAGTAATTTTACCGGCCATGTTTGTGGCCATGAATAACGGCGTGACTATTTTTGCCGATGACGGCAGTCTGCTGGACTCTGACACCTTAGTCTTTACCGTGCTGCCTGCCTTATTCGAGACCATGGGGCCGTCTGGGCTGGTGATGTCGCTGGTGTTTTTTGTGTTAATGGCCATAGCGGCCCTGACGTCGTCGATTTCTATGTTAGAAGTGCCGGTGTCTTATACCACCGAGCGCTTTAAAGCCTCGCGGCCGTTCATGACTTGGGTATTGGGCACAGGATTGGCGGTGCTGAGCGTGATTATCTGCTTTAATTTTGGCAGCTTGTTTGGCTTCGTTATTCGCTTGTCTACCCAGCAAATTCAACCTTTAGTCGGCTTGGGCTTCGTGCTGTTAGGCGGTTGGATGTGGGGGCGGGCTAAGTTATTTGAAGAGTTGGTACAAGGCACACCTGAGCTGGCCAACAGCTTATTCTGGCGGATCTGGCCCACTTACGTGCGTGTGGTTTGCCCGTTATTGGTTATCTTGGTCATCGCCAGTAATTGGTAAACTAGCGCCGAGGGCCGAGCGCCCGGCGCCCAGCTAAACAAAAGCCCCACACCTAGAAGGTGCGGGGCTTTTTTCTGCCGTCTTCCTGACGAAAGTCAGGATCCGGTTTTGCTCTATTTTAGCTCGGCGCTTGGTGCTGGGCGTCGGGCGCTATTACTCAATAAAGCATACTGTATAGCTTGCGGCGATAAGTTGAGGCAATAGGGTCTGCGCCTAAGGTGATCAACATATCTAAGAAGTGTTTTCTGGCATCACCAAAGGCCAGATCTTTTTGCAATACGCTGACCAGTAATTGCAACGCTTCTTCTTGGCGACCCGCTTGAAATAACTGCACTGCCAATTCTTCTTTTAAGCTCAAGGACTCAGGCTCTGCGGCCAGCTTTTCTTCTAATTCACGGATCTCTGGGCTATCGGCAGCTTCTTCTGCCAGCTCTAAACGCGCCAAAATATGCTGATATTGGCTATCTTGATCCGCCATGCCGATGCTGGCGAGTAATTGCTTGGTTTCTTCCAGCTTATTTAAGGCCAGCGCCGCTTCCGCCAAGTAAAGGCGAATAGCTGGGCTGTCTTCTAGGGCGCGAGCTTGCTGTAACAGGCCATAGGCCGCTTGTGGGTCAGTGCCTAGGGTCTGCTTGGCTTCATCCAGCAATAACTCCGCCTCGTTGGGCTGGTAGGGCGCTAAGAAGTTGGTAATGGCCGCTTCGTCTTGGGGGCCTTCTAACACATCTACCGGTTGACCGTCTTTAAAGGCCACCATAGCCGGCAACGCGCGCAGGCCTAATTGCGAGGCCAAGCTTTGCAGTTGGGGGTCTGCTACGTCGACACGGGCTAAATCCAGTTGGGCGTGATGGTCGCCAATCAGTCTTTCCAGCACTGGGCTCATGGCTAGGCATTCGGGCACTGCCTCTGCATGAAAGAAAATCACCACGGTTTTAGCCATGGAGGCGTCAATTAACGCTTGCTGAAAATTCTGTACATTGATGTCAACTATCATAGATACGCATCTCGCTGGATAAGAAAAAATTTAAGGGCTTATATGCCTTGGCTTACACATATGTTGGGCTGATCACCGCTAATTTCAAGCGTTAGCCCTAAATCAGCCACGCTCAATAGCTCCAATGGCGCAGCCTGAGCGCCTTGTATGGCAAGAGTCAGACGGCTACTGGTATCTTTATCCTCCTGCAATAAAAAATGCTGCAACTGATAGTGCTGCTCGTCAAACTGGGCATAATCTTGGTAGGGCTGCCAGTGCACGGCGCTTAAGTTATTGGCAATGCCCCCACCGTGTGCTTTAAGTACGGCTTCTTTGATGGTCCATAACCGCAAAAAATGTTCAGACTCCGGATACTGAGCCAGCCAAGCTTGCTCGTCTTCACTAAAGTAACGGCGTGCTAAGCGCTGTATTTGAGTGCTTGATAGCTGGCGCGATTCCAGATCCACGCCCAAGGGCGCCTGATTGCTGATAGCTAGCGCCAATAGGCTGCCGGTGTGGCTGATATTAAAGTGCCAGTTAGGGTTTGATTCGTCGGGCAGTAAGCTGGCGGGCTGCAGGCTGCTAGGCGGGCATTTATCAGGTATAACTAAGGCTGGCTTGCCTTTATTATTTATCGAAATTGGGATCTGGGACGGACTAAGTAGGAGTCTGGGCGCCAACAGTTGGCGCAGCAGATAACGACCCAGCAGAAACAGCTTAGCCGGCACTGGATTCGCTATCTGTGCCAGACGAAGCCGCTCCGGCGCTGACAGTGAACATTGGGCATTGGCGGGTAAAATGAGGTGATCTGCGTCACAGATCAGCAGCTGGGTAAAAATAACCTTGTTTCTACTCATAATATTTTTGCAAAGCCCCTACCTTCTGCACTACTATCAGTGCGATTAATATTTATTATCATCAATATCCATTATTGTTAACACTACTCCCTATTAACAACTGGTTGCCATATTCTTATGAAAAAGGTAATTATTCTTTGCGGCTTATTGCTGATTGCCGGTTGCAGTAGCAGCCCCAAGCAAGAGTCAGGAAAAAAGTTGGTTGCAAAAAAGCCTACTTCTTCCCTAACTTACAGTATCAGTACGGTGCCGATGAAGCGAAAGCAGACTCTGAGCTCCATGCGTAACTTAACTCAAGCGTATCAAAGATGGCGAGGCACGCCTTACCGTTTTGGTGGTGTAGATGATCAAGGTATCGATTGTTCGGCCTTTACGCGCAATATGTATCAAGAAGCCTATGGCATGGAGCTGCCCAGAAGCACCTATGAACAAGTGGAGCTGGGTTACGAAATTAGCAAGCAAGAGTTAGAGCCCGGCGACATAGTGTTCTTTCGTACCGGCCGCACTCAACATAATGGCGTTTATGTTGGTGATGGTAAATTTGCTCATGCCTCTTCCAGTGTCGGTGTGACCATTTCGCGGTTAGACAACGTGTATTGGCGCAGCCGCTACTGGCAAGCGCGCCGCTTATTAGGCAGTGAATAATTTAACGCGCCGCTTTCAGCCGTAAGTTATCAGTAGTTAGTAAAAAAACACCGAACCTCATCAGTTCGGTGTTTTTTTATGGGCGCAGGCTAAGGACCACCTACTTGTTTTAAACCCTAATATCTTCTGCTAAGCAGCCCGTTAAAGATTAAGGTTAAAGATCTTCTCTGCCACGGAAGCCACGGAAAATAGATATAAGCGCGAAAAATGCCAAGTTATTAAGGGGTAAGATCTTAACCCTCAAAGCTCTACCTGATTACGTATGAGCCTCAGCCTAATGCACCCTGTTTCGGTTTGTTCTTTGTAGCTGCCAAATTTATTCGGCAGGCCAGCTCTGCTGGCTGTTACTGAGGTTTAGATGTAAACCAAAACACCAAACCGGGCCGAATAAATTGGCCCCTACAAGGTCAAAATACCAAACTGAGCCTCATATTCTTTACCGAATAGGCGGGCACTTCACTGTAACCTATTGAATTAATTGATGCTGAATTCACTGAAACATGGCTGATCTTTGTGGGTAATCAGGAAGCTCTATTACTGGTCGCTTGTGAACTCTTCCGTGGCAAAAAATCTTGAGTCTCTAAGGGCAAGTTTGCTACTCAATCCACACGAGTTATGAACTGTTACTTGGCTTCTAGCTCTGGGCTTACTTACCCTGAAAGCGATTTAAATCGCTCATCACTTGCAGTAATAACGATAATTCTGGGCTGTCATTAGACTCAAGTTGGTAGTCTTTGGCACGCAACAATTGCATGTCGCCGCGGCGATTAAACAGCGTGATGTCGTTATGCTGATAAATGGCATATTCATCTTCGTCAGAGGCTAAGCGCCACCTGTCTGCGCTGGCTTTAAACAGCGACTGGCCAGTACTGTAACTGCGCGTGGGGCTTTGCACACCTAACGCTTGGCGCATCAGGCTCGGGGCTAAATCCAGTTGGCTGGTTGGGTAATCAAAACTCATGGGTTGATCACGGCCCGGCCAAGCGATGACTAATGGCACCTGCAGTTGAGCCAAAGAGTAGGCATTGCCTGAGCCCCAGGTATTATTATCGTAATCGTTAAACTCCATACCATGACTGGAGGTCACGATAATAATAGTGTCGCGCTCAGGGTCTTGTTCATTACGGTACTGAGGTAAGGATAATAACTGTCCTAACAGGCGGTCCGTATAAAACACCGAGTTACGATAGCGATTAAACAGTGCTTCCCGCTCGGAGTTTTGATAGGGCTGGGCCGGATTAATCTTAGACAATGACGGTTGGAAGGGACCTGTGGCCCCCTCCGGCAAGTCGAAATCGTTAATGGCATCTAAATAGATAAATGAAAACCAGGGGCGTTGTTCATCTTGCTGTGCCAACCAACTATTAAACTCAGACACCATGTGACTGTCGCCTTTAGCGCCACCGGTGGCGTGGCTAAAAGCGCTGTGGCGTAAAGAGGAGAAAATAGCTTTCTGATACACAGTTTCTTCTAATCCGCCGCTGGCAAATAAACCAAAGCGATAATCTTGGCGCTGCAATTCACTGATCAATAATGGCGCCACACCTTCTTGCTCCGCATCACGCAGGTAGCGACTGGGCAAGCTATAAAACAAGCTAAACAAGGACGCTTGGGTGTTGTTACCGGCACTTAAGTGATTGTTAAAGCGCAAGTGCCGCTCGGAAAAACGATGCAGGTTAGGCATGGTAATGGCATCAAGTTGATCGCCACGTAGGCCATCGGCTACGACCAATAAAATATTGGGTGCCAACTCAGGGGCGGTGACCGACAGTGGCCGCAGCGGATAGTTGAGCTTGCGCTTAGCGTGCTCGGGCACTTGTTGAGACAGTTGCTTGTATTGGTCTTCGTCTAGCCAGCCTTGCTTGATCAAAAAGCTCTTAGCGGTCATGGGATATGACAGCGGAAAGTTCGCTTTTTGCTCGGTGATCGGCGTATACACATAGGCATCCGCCCAAATATGCAGGCTGTGGGTCAGAAAAAAGCAGGCCAACAGTGGCACGGCTAATGGCCACGTAAGGGAGCGACGGCGGCGTTGACTCCAACGCCATAACCAGCCAGCCAGCCACAGCTCAAATAAGAAGACCACAGGCACCCAGACAAACAGCCAGCCCCAACCCGAGGCTTGCTCAGTTTGCGCTTGTTCTAATAATAGCCGCCACACAGTGGGGTTAAGGTGAAACTTAAATAGGCTAAATACTTGCGAGTCGACCAGTAACAACGTGAGGGCAGCGGTGCCAATAGCGGCTGCCAGCCATTGTAAGGTGCGCAGATTAGGAAACAGAAAGGTCAGTGGAAACAGCGTCAGCAGATAGGTAAAAAAAGTCAGAAAAGCGAAATGCCCCGCCCAGCTGATCAGCAAATAAAAGCTGCCGAGCAAGGTGTCTGGCCAGCCGGCGATCAATAAAAACCGGCTAGACACCAACATGGCGAGCAGCACGTTAAAAAAGACTAACCAGTGTCCCCAGCCAATCAGGTGAGAAACATTGTCGCGATAGAGATTACCGGTTTTGAGCATAATTAAGCAGTTTCGTTAACACCTATCAGCCAGCAGTGCGCTGCCAGCCGTGAGTAAAAGTCAAACATCAGTAATAAAAAAGGCTCTTAGTGAGCCCCTTTCTGCGTGTCTACCGAGGCAGTGAGTACCTTAGCAAACTTATCCGCTATGGCTTTGCGTTGTCCGGGGGCAATTTGGTGATTAATAATATGGGTCGCCAAATTACCTAACACCATCAAGCGTAAATCGGCAGGTGCCAAATGCTGGTCCATCACGGCTTCAAGCTCGCTTAATAATTGGTCAAATTCTTTTTCGTACTTGGAAATAATAGGCATGGGCGTTCAATCATGTATCTTGATAACAGGACGGCTATAATACCCCACCCCATCAGGCAACTCTACGGCAATCTGTTATGAGCTTGGACATAGAACACATCATAGTACATTCCCTATTTTTGGATGAGCAGGGCCAAACCCAACTTGCTACGCGTGAAGAAGAGCTCACTACAGGGCCCGCGGTGAATCAGTTAATGGCCGAGCTGCATCATATCTACAACACCAAGGCCGGTAAGATTTTTGGTTACTTTAACGACGAAGACGACAGCTTTCGCGATCTTGTACGCCGGGTCGAAGATCAAAGCTTAACCTTTGCCGCCTTTAGCCATCAGGCCGGTGAGCGCTTGCTCGCCGAGCTCAAGCGCTTGGACATGAGCGAGCAGGGCGTATTGTTATTTGTACGCTACCAATGGTTGGGCGCCCATTACTTATTAATTGCCCTATTAGATAATAAAGACAGCGTCACCGTCACCGAAAAATTAGAAGTGAGTCATGCCAGCTACTTGGATTTGGGCAAGATGCAGTTGGCCGCGCGCTTAGACTTAACTGAGCTGCGTATTCGTCCTGACTCGCGCCGCTATTTCTCCTTTATTAAGGGCCGTGCTGGGCGCAAGGTGTCTGACTTTTTCTTAAACTTCTTATCTTGCGTGGAAGGCATGGATCCTAAGGCGCAAAGCCAAGGCCTGCTAAAAGCCGTGGATGAATTTTGTGAAGCGCGCCAATTAAGCCCCGAAGAAAAGCTCGAAAGTAAGGCACTGGTTAATAAGTACTGCCGCGAGCAGTTAAAAGAAGGCGAAGAGCTGGAGCTACGCGAATTATCGGCCGAAATGGGCACCGATAATGACTTGGACTTTTATCAGTTTGTCAGCGAAGAATATCAGCTGGAAGATAAGTTTCCGGTGGACCGCTCGGCCCTCAAAGGTCTCACCAAATACGTAGGATCCGGCGGCGGCTTAACCATTAGCTTCGATCAAAAGCTGCTAGGGGATCGCATTCAATACGACGCCAATACCGATACTTTGGTTATTCAAGGCCTGCCACCCAATTTGAAGTCGCAGTTGGTTAAAGGATAGCTTAACCGCAACGCCCAGCGCCTAGCACCAAGCTGAAGCATCGAACCTGCGGGATTGGTGCTTTTTTATGAGTGAAGTTTGGGACTTGCCTGTGGGCTTTAAAGCCTGTGAGAAGATAATTGTTAGATTTCAGCTACTAGTAAGACACCGAACGGTGAGATTCGGTGTCTGTTTCTTTAAGCTAGGCGCTTGGTGCCGGGCGCTCGGCGCTGCTAGTTTCTAATCAAATGATCAAAGGCACTCAAGGCGGCGGTGGCGCCGG
The DNA here is from genome assembly GCF_002157895.1 of Oceanisphaera profunda. Classification (GTDB taxonomy): domain Bacteria; phylum Pseudomonadota; class Gammaproteobacteria; order Enterobacterales; family Aeromonadaceae; genus Oceanimonas; species Oceanimonas profunda. Next base: position 903,329 of record NZ_CP021377.1, on the reverse strand, counting down.
CACCCATGGCAATCACGATTTGCTTATAAGGCACGGTAGTTGCATCACCGGCGGCAAACACACCGGGGGTGGAGGTGGCACCTTTGGCGTCTATGATCACTTCACCAAAGCGGGTCAGCTCTACCGCTGAGCCCTGCAAGAACTCGGTATTGGGCACTAAGCCGATTTGTACAAAGATTCCCGCCAAACTTAAATGTTGCAGCTCGCCACTGACTCTGTCGATATAATGTATGCCACTGACTTTCTGGCCATCACCCAGCACTTCTGTAGTCTGGGCATTGGTAATAATGTCGATATTGGCCAAAGACCTAGCTTTGCGCTGCAGCACCTCATCTGCACGTAACGAGTCGCCAAACTCCAATACGGTGACATGTTCCACTATACCCGCCAAGTCGATGGCCGCTTCTATACCAGAGTTACCGCCACCGACCACCGCCACGCGTTTGCCTTTATAGAAAGGGCCGTCACAGTGTGGGCAATAGGCCACGCCTTTATTGCGATATTCCTGTTCACCCGGCACGTTCAGTTCTCGCCAGCGGGCACCGGTCGCCAAAATTACCGAACGGCTCTTAAGCGTGGCGCCACTGACCAATGAAACTTGTAAGCCTGCTTGGTCCGAGTTAGTGGAAGAAAATGCTGTAATGTCTGCCACGCGCTGATTGGTAATCATCTCTACACCGTATTCTTTTACGTGTTGCTCAAGGCTTGCCACCAGTTTTGGGCCTTCGGTGTAGGGCACGGAAATAAAGTTCTCTATGCCCATGGTCTCCTGAACCTGACCGCCGAAGCGTTCGGCTACCAATCCTGTACGAATACCTTTACGCGCCGCATAAATAGCGGCTGCGGCACCTGCTGGTCCACCACCCACCACTAATACATCGAAGGGCGCTTGCTCATTTAAGCTGGCAGCTTGGCGATCCGTCGCACCCGTATCCAACTTATTGATGATTTCTTCTAGGCTGATACGGCCTTGACCAAAATGCTCACCATTTAGATAGACGGCGGGCACCGCCATCACTTGGCGTTGCTCGACTTCCTCTTGAAACAGGGCGCCGTCAATCATGACATGGGTGATATTGGGATTCAGGGTGGCCATCAGATTCAGCGCCTGCACCACGTCGGGGCAGTTCTGGCAAGATAACGAAATATAAGTCTCAAAGTGATATTCGCCTGATAGCTCGCGTACTTGCTGTTTTAGCTCTGGCGATACTTTTGACGGGTGGCCGCCGGTTTGCAGCAGGGCTAATACCAGTGAGGTAAATTCATGGCCCATAGGAATGCCGGCAAAATGAATGCGTGGTACTTGATTAGCGGCGGCGATGCCCATGCTGGGTGAGCGCTTAGCCTGCACTTCTTGCAAACTAATCTGTGCTGAGAGCTGGCTGATTTCGTGGGCCAGCGTCATTAATTCTTGGCCCTTAGGGCCGTTGTCACTGGACACGCTGATTTCGATAGGCGAGACGATATTTTTTAAATACGCGTCCAGTTGAGTTTTTAAATTGGCATCTAACATAGTCGTGTCCTGTGCGTAATGAAGAAAAGGCTCGGCGGGCTGTGCCGCCGAGCAGGCGTTAGCATCTTGAGTTCGGCTTAAGTACGGCCTAAGTGCGGCTGAGGTGAGACTTCAGTACGGCTTAGATTTTGCCGACTAAGTCCAATGACGGTGCCAAGGTTGCTTCACCTTCTTGCCATTTAGCGGGGCACACTTCACCAGGATGCGCGGCCACATACTGAGCGGCTTTAAGCTTGCGCAATAGATCTTCTGCGTTACGACCAATGCCTTCGGCGGTCACTTCAATGGCTTGAATAATGCCCTGCGGGTCGATAATAAAGGTGGCGCGATCTGCCAAGCCTTGGCCTTCACGCATCACACCAAAGTTGTTGGTGATGGTGCCGCTTTGGTCGCCCACCATGTAGTACTGGATCTTACCGATAGTGTCGGAGCTGTCGTGCCATGCCTTGTGGGTGAAATGGGTGTCGGTCGATACCGAGAACACTTCTACGCCCATCTTTTGCAGCTCGGCGTAATGGTCGGCAATGTCACCCAGCTCGGTAGGGCACACGAAGGTGAAATCTGCTGGGTAGAAGAACACCACAGACCATTTACCTTTGAGATCTGTATCACTTACTTCTACAAATTTACCTTGGTGAAAGGCTTGAGCGACGAAAGGCTTGATTTCAGTATTGATAGCTACAGACATAAGTTAATTCCTTAATATTGATATAAAAGTAGGCGATTGCCTTGGTAACGCTGTCAATATTAGGGTTTAGTATCGTTAAAGTTAAACTGCTAGTTTCTATTGTATTGATAGCTTTTAGCTATCAATGGTTTCGATAGTTATTAGGTGTGCTAAATGACAGGTGAGAGAGGATAGGTAGTAGGTAGTAGGTAGTAGGTAGTAGGTTGGAGAGTGGAATGGCCCGACTAAAGTAGACACCAGTTTAAGCCGCATTAAGTTGCTGCGCATATGCGTTGGGGGTTAATCCTCCCAGCGCAGTGTGTTGTCTTACTTTGTGGTAATACTGCGTGATGTAGAAGTGTATTTCTTCCGCCATCTCTTTACGAGTTAACAGCCCTAAACGGCGGGTCCATTCCTTTTTCAGTAAAGCAAAAAAGCTTTCTGAACACGCATTATCCCAGCAGTTTCCCCGGCGAGACATGCTGATAGTCACTTTACGTTTATTCAACCACGTCATGGTCGCCATACAATGATATTGGCTGCCCTGGTCTGAGTGGAACATCAGCTCACGGCCATCAGGCTTCTGCTTCTTCCAAGCCTGCTTTAAGGCCTTAATCACTAATTCAGCACTATTAACCGGCCCTTGAGCCTTGCCCACTATCTGTCTGGTAGCAAGATCGATTATTACCGCCAGATAGAGCCAGCCTTCTTCACAGCGTATTTGAGTTATATCTGACACCCAAACACGGTTCTCTTCTGCAACCGTAAACTGTCGGTTTAACAGATTCGGCGTCGCAGCGATGCCTGGCTTATGTTTACGATGCCCGGGCTTTGGCGCGACACAAGAACGATAGCCCACACTCTGTAATAGGCGTTGCACTTGATTCTTACCACAAGCAAAGCCTTGGTCAACCGCTTCGCGCCACAATTTCCGATAACCCGCAATACCATGTTGCTGTTCAGCTTCAGCCAATAAAAAGGCGAGCAGACTGCGATGACGCTCCGCCTGAACCGAAGGCTCTCGTTGGCGCTGCTTCCAACAATAATAACCCGCACGAGATACCTGGAGTACGCGACACATCACCAGTACCGTCCAGCTCATGCTGCGATACCGGTCGATGAAGGCAAATTTTATCGCCGTGTCTTGGTAGCGTACTCTTCCAGCTTTTTTAAGATATCGAGCTCCAGTTCAGCGCGCTCTAGCTTTTTCTTAAGACGCTTATTCTCTTGCTCTAACTGACGCAGGCTTTTATCTGGCCCTTCATTTTTAACGGGCTTATCCTGTTTCGAATCTGGTTTGTCCATTATCCACTCTCGACGCCAACGGCTTAATACGTTCGGATGCACCCCCAGCTCACTGGAGATTTCAGCTAATGTTTTAGGTGATGAAACAGAGAGTTTAACGGCTTCCCGCTTAAATTCATTACTAAATTTACGTTTGGTTCGGTATTGCATACACTTCCTCACTCTGAAGAAGTGTCTACTTATTCGGGGCCATTCCAGAGCCGATAGTAAGTGAGATAAGAGGTATTCAGGGGGAGTACGAGGGAAAGATAGCTGCAGAAAATTAAGAAATGGCGCTTAAATAACGTGATAACACAGACATGAATTGCATTTTTTCATGTACTTATGTGAGCTGAGTCGAGTTAAATGGTAAATATTTTTGCTGTGCAGCATTAGGCGGGAGTGAGAGTCTAAGTCGTAATGAGGGCTAGCTGAGCGTCGAGAGAGATGTTTGCTTCGCGAGATATTTATGTTAAGAAATGAGCGGCAAGCAATCCTGTTTCATAAAGCGGCATGTTCTATCTCGTTAATTGGAGTGTTAGCGTGTATTTAAGCTGATCGAAGCGTTTATGACATGATTTAGCTGTTAATTAGCCAGTCTAAGCGTCTAAATTTTGATTTTAAGATCATATTTTAGGGGTGGAAACAGGCGGTTATGTGACCTGCGTTATAAATTTGTTGCTGCGTGGCTTGCTTTACTTTTGTTTTTTGGTCAGATTAGGGTTGTAACGCGGCGCAAAATAAACGGAAGCGATGACAATGAAAAGATGCGGTAAAACGCTACTTAACCGACATCTAATAAAAATAACCTGCGGCCCTCATAACAGAGCCAGTACGGATTTAAGAGTAGCTAGGTTCTAGAAGTATTTAGTTTACAAGTAAAGTACGCATATTAATTGATAGCCTCATAAAGGACAGACACTATGCCATACGCAAGCGAACTTGATGCACTTACCACTTTACTCAAACAAAACCCGAGCTGGGGCGCCATTAAGCCTGCGCATGCTGCGCGTATGCGTATCCAGAATAAATTTAAAACTGGGTTAGACATTGCCAAATACACCGCAAAAATTATGCGTGAAGACATGGCGAACTATGACCAAGACAGCGCTAAATACACTCAGTCACTCGGTTGCTGGCACGGATTTATCGGCCAGCAGAAGATGATTTCCATCAAGAAACACTTTGCCAGCACAGAGCGCCGTTACTTGTATCTGTCTGGTTGGATGGTGGCGGCGTTACGCTCACAGTTTGGTCCGCTGCCGGATCAATCCATGCATGAAAAAACCGCAGTGCCGGACTTGATTGAAGAACTGTATACCTTCTTACGTCAAGCAGATGCCTGGGAGCTTAATCATCTATTCCGTGATCTTGAAGCGGCAGAAGCGGCGGATGATGCGACTAAGATGCGCGATATTCAGACGCAAATTGATAATCATCAAACCCACGTAGTGCCGATTATTGCCGATATCGATGCGGGTTTTGGTAACGATGAGGCCACTTACTTGCTGGCCAAGAAAATGATTGAAGCCGGCGCTTGCTGTATTCAGATTGAAAACCAAGTGTCTGATGAAAAGCAGTGTGGCCACCAAGACGGCAAAGTAACTGTGCCCCATGCAGACTTCTTATCAAAGATTAATGCGGTGCGCTTGGCCTTTTTAGAACTCGGCGTTGACGATGGCGTGATAGTGGCGCGTACCGACTCCTTGGGCGCGGGCTTAACCAAGCAAATTGCCGTTACCAACGAGCCTGGCGATTTAGGTGACCAATACAATAGCTATATCGATGGCGACATCATTAACAGCGCCGCAGACATTAACAATGGCGATGTGGTGATCAAACAAAACGGTCAGTTAGTGAAGCCTAAGCGCTTAGCCTCTGGCTTGTTTCAGTTCAAAGAAGGCTCAGGCGAAGACCGAGTGGTGATGGATTGTATCGCCAGCTTGCAGCACGGTGCTGACTTGTTGTGGATTGAAACTGAGAAGCCTCACGTCGGCCAAATTGCCGCCATGGTGAATCGTATTCGCGAAACTGTGCCTAATGCGAAGCTGGTTTATAACAACAGCCCGTCATTTAACTGGACCCTGAACTTCCGCCAGCAGGTATACGACGCTTGGGCAGAAGAAGGTAAGGATCTGAGCGGTTACGACAGAGAAAAGCTAATGAGTGTGGATTATGACGACTCCGCACTGGGTCAATTGGCGGATGAATGGACAGCTAACTTCCAGCGCGACTCGGCGCGCGAAGCCGGTATCTTCCATCATTTGATCACACTGCCTACTTATCACACGGCGGCGCTGTCGACCGACAACTTGGCCAAGGGTTACTTTGGTGAACGCGGTATGCTGGCTTATGTAGCCGATGTGCAGCGTAAAGAAATTCGCGAGGGCATTGCCACGGTGAAGCACCAAGATATGGCAGGCTCTAATATTGGTGATGATCATAAAGAGTTCTTTGCCGGTGAAGCTGCCCTGAAGGCGGGCGGTAAAGACAACACCATGGGGCAGTTTGAAAACGTTTAAAATAAAAAAAGTGTGACCTCTGAGGTGTGCTCAGAGTAGTGTTCCCTTACTTTATGGCAGCCAATTGGCTGCCTTTTTTTTGGCCGGTCTTGCTGACTGGAGCTCGTATTATTAATCAAGTGTTATAATTGGCCTCACAGTCAGTGGCCGTTGAACTTTTGGCCCACCTTCATACTCGCTCGGCCAGTAATGGGAGTGATGCCATGAATAACCTCCGCAATAGCACGCCAGATTGCGTGTATCAGCCTCAGTTTATTGACGGCCATGCCTTGTCTATTCCTACCTTTACCTTATTACAAGCAGACGGCTGCTTATTTCCTCGCGCCAGAGCCCCTAATTTGAACCGCGAACAGGCTTTAAAAATCTACCATAGCATGGTGTTTATTCGCATTTTAGACGAACGAATGTTGGCGGCACAGCGCCAAGGGCGCATCAGTTTTTATCTGCAATGTTTAGGGGAAGAGGCCACCACAGTGGCCAGTGCGGCGGCGCTGGATGATAAAGATATGATCATGGCGCAATATCGCGAGCAGGGTGCTTTGCATTATCGAGGCTTCAGTTTGACCCAGTTTATGGATCAGCTGTTATCGAATGAACACGACTTAGGCAAAGGTCGGCAAATGCCGGTGCATTATGGCAGTAAGGCGCTGCACTATATGACTATCTCGTCACCGCTGGGCACTCAAATCCCTCAGGCCAGCGGTTACGCTTATGGCCAAAAACTACGCGGCGAGCCCAATATTACGTTGTGCTACTTTGGTGAGGGGGCGGCCTCGGTTGGGGATTTTCATGCGGGCTTAAATATGGCTGCAGTATTGAAAGCGCCGGTGATTTTTTTCTGTCGTAATAATGGTTATGCCATTTCAACACCGGCTCATGAGCAGTATATCAGCGATGGTATTGCCAGCCGTGGGGTCGGTTATGGCATACCCGCCATTCGGGTGGACGGTGCCGATGCGTTAGCCGTGTATGAAGCCACGCGCCTAGCGCGCGAGCTGGCGTTGTCTGGCCAGCAACCTGTGTTAATTGAGGCCATGGCTTATCGATTGGGTGCCCATTCTTCGTCGGATGATCCCAGTGGTTATCGCTCGCGAGACGAAGAAACGCGGTGGCGCAGTCAAGATCCCATCGCCCGCTATCGTCGCTGGCTGTTACAGCAAGATTGGCTTGACGAAGCAGCAGACCAGTTGGCCTCGGATGTGTTGCGCCAAGAAGTGCTGGAAGCACTCAAAATCGCCGAAAAGATAGCTAAACCTCATATAGATACCCTGATCACGGATGTGTATGCGCAGCCCACCGACTTATTGCACAGCCAGCTGGCTCAACTTAAAGCCCATATTCGTCGCTTTCCCGAGGCCTATCCGCTGAGTGCCGCGAGGTGCAAATAATGGCAGAAATGAACTTGTTGCAGGCCATTAATCAGGCCCTCGATCTGGCGATGGCCCGAGATAAAGACGTGGTGTGCTTCGGTGAAGACGTAGGGCACTTTGGCGGCGTGTTTCGTGCCACCAGTCAGTTACAGGAAAAATACGGCTCCGCGCGCTGCTTTAATACGCCACTTACCGAACAGGGCATTATCGGTTTTGCCAATGGCATGGCGGCGAGAGGGTTAAAGCCGGTAGCTGAAATTCAGTTTGCCGATTACATCTATCCCGCCTTTGATCAAATAGTGAATGAAACCGCTAAGTTTCGTTATCGCTCGGGCAATGAATTTAATGTAGGCGGCTTAGTGATCCGCACCCCTTACGGGGGCGGCATTGCTGGCGGCCATTATCACAGTCAATCACCGGAAGCTTATTTTGCCCATACGGCAGGTATTCGGGTGGTGATACCGCGTAACCCTGTCCAAGCCAAAGGTTTATTGTTGGCCGCTATTGCCTGCCCAGATCCGGTGCTTTTTATGGAGCCCAAACGCTTGTACCGTGCTGCGGTGGGTGAGGTGGATATCGCTTATTATGAAACGCCACTCGATAAAGCCGAAGTGGTGCAGAGCGGCTGCGATGTCACTGTATTAGCCTGGGGCGCGCAAATGGAAGTGGCCGCCAAGGCGGTGGTGTTGGCGGAGCTGGAGGGCGTGTCTTGTGAGCTGATTGATTTGCGCACTATTTTACCTTGGGATCAAGACTGCATTGTGGACTCGGTACTGAAAACCGGTCGACTCGTGATCAGCCACGAAGCGCCGCTGACCGGTGGCTTTGCCGGTGAAATTGCCGCCACTATTCAACAGCGTTGCTTTTTATATTTAGAAAGCCCCATTGCTCGGGTCTGTGGCTTAGATACGCCATATCCATTGGCGCTTGAAAAAGAATATCAGGCAGATCAGCTCAAAGTGTTTAGCGCCATCATGGACACGGTTAACTTTTAGGGGAAACCATGAGTCAAGAGAAGCAAGAGCAACAGGACTTTTATTTGCCCGACATAGGTGAGGGCATAGTGGAGTGTGAACTGGTGGAGTGGCTGGTAGCTGAAGGCGAGCAGGTCACTGAAGATCAAGCCATTTGTGATGTGATGACCGATAAGGCCTTGGTGCAAATTCCGGCCATGCATAATGGCGTGATCACTAAGCTGTATGTGGCTAAAGGTGAGTTAGCAAAGGTGCATGCGCCACTGTTTGCCATGGAGATAGCCGCCACCATCGCAACTACGGATCCTGCCGAGCCTGAGTCTAGTGATGATGCAGTGACCAGTATTCAGGCTAATCAGGCTGAAAGCCGCCTATCCAAAGATAGCGCGAATCAAAGAACAGGTAAGGTGGTGGCCAGCCCTGCGGTGCGCCGCTTGGCGCGCGAGCAAAACATTGCATTAAGCGAGGTGCAAGGCTCCGGCGACAACGGCCGAGTCTGTAAAGAGGACTTGACTGTCTTTTTAGCAACGCTCCCGTCTACCAGACACGCAGCCACCACGCATCCGATTACCACAGCAGCACCTTCTTCGACTAAGCAAGAGCAGCTAAACAGCCTGCCAACTACTGAGGCTGGCGAGCCGTTGACCGGCATCAGGGCGACCATGGCCAAACAGATGACCGCCAGTCTCAGCATACCGCAATTCACCTTATGCGATGAACTGCGTCTGGATGAATTACTGCAGCTAAAAGCGCGCTTAACGCCGGTGTTTGACGAGCAGCAACGTAAGCTCACCTTATTGCCTTTTTTTATTAAAGCGCTGTCGCTCACGCTGGCAGATTTTCCATTATTAAATGCGCGTTTAGATGAAGAGGCTCGTCATCTTCACTATCAAGAGCCGCATCATATTGGCGTGGCCGTCGACACCTTAAGCGGTTTGCTGGTGCCGGTATTGCGTAATTGCCAGCAATTATCGTTATTAGAGATAGCGGCCGAGCTTGAGCGTTTAAGCACGGCGGCGCGGGCGGGGAAACTTACGCCTCATGAGCTGCAAGGGGCCACTATTAGCTTATCTAACGTGGGTGCCTTAGGTGGATTGGTGTCCACGCCCATCGTCACCGCACCTCAGGTCGCGATAGCCGCCTTAGGCAAATGGCGCTTTGTGCCGCGCTTTAATGAGCAAGGCGAATGTGAATCACAGGCCATTATGATGGTGTGTTGGTCTGCGGATCATCGCGTGATTGATGGCGCTACCTTAGCCCGATTTAATCGCCGTTGGTGTCAGTACTTAATGCAGCCCGAACGCATGTGGGCGCAGTTAACTTAAAGTAAGGACCTTAAGTTAACTGCCTAGAGGTTAAACGGCATTAAGTGCCAAGGCATTCAGCAGAAAGACATTCAGCAGAGAGACATTCAGTTGAGAGCTATGCAGTGAGAGGCAGGTGATATGGATGCGCATCGGCTAGACAATTTTTATATTCCAGAAGAGCAGTCGATGTATTTGCTCAATGCGGGTGATGCCAAAAAGCTCAAAGACTGGATAGCACTCTGTATCGCCAAGTTAGAGGGCTTAGGCTATCAGCATATTCAGCTTGTGGGCCAAGGGGCCTACGGCTTTACCTTTGCTGGCTGGGCTGAATCGGGCCAAGAGTATGCCTTTAAGTTTTCTCGCATTACCTTGGCGCTTGCGGTGCGGGAACGCCTCGCCGATGAAGCCTATATGTTGTCGCAAGTGCATCACCCTAGGGTGCCGCGTTTCATCACTTATAAACGCATTAAGAAACAAGGCATTTTAATGATGAGCCGGGCACAGGGCTTAGACTTGGAGCAATACAGCTTACGCGTCGGTCGATTATCGGCCCGACAAGTTGTGGATATTGGCGTGCAGCTGGTCGATATTTTGCAGATGCTACGCGACCAACAACAAGATGGCCAACAGCGGCCCATAGTACACGGTGATATTAAGCCCTCAAATATTGTGTTTGATGCCAACACTAATCGCATCTGCCTAGTGGATTGGGGCTCGTCGGTGTTTGCCCAAACCGACAGTCAGGGGCAGTGTGTTTCAAGCAATGTGATGCAACTAATGTCGGCGGACTTGCAACACACTAATGCTCGCTTAGGAGATATTTACTTTATTGGTGCAGAGCAAAGATCCGGCGCTTTATCTAACCCGCGCTTTGATGAACAAGGGGTGGCGGCCACCTTGTATGCCTTGGCCTCGGGCCAGGGGTGTCGCTTTGGCCAAGCCGTGTTGCCCGCGCGCAGCTTAGGCCTGCCCAAAGAGCTGGCGCTGATGCTAGATGGCTTATTAGCGCCAGATCCTAAGCTGCGCCGCCAAGCCGGGGATTATTTTATGCAGTCCATGGCGCGGTTACAGCACTTAGTGTTGCCAGAATTAGCACAGCCCAAGCTTCAGGCCGAGCTGCCAGTGTGGGTGAGCTCAAATGCTTCTGCCATGGACACAGTGGTCTATTCGTCACGCACTTCTTTTTTACGGGAATCCTTAGCCGAGCAAGACCAGCCCAGCTTGCTGCTCGATATTAATGATGCTCAGTTAGCGCGTTATTATAAAAATTACTTGGCGGGCATGGGTGACGGTGAAAAAGCCTTTTTGGCCGCCGTCAGTCGTCTAGGCCGTTATCCGGTAATGGGCGGGCTGGTGGTGCAGTGGCAAGAGGATGGTCTGTATATCGACTCTAGCTTGAATTTATATGATGCCGAGCTGGAGCTGGCCTTTACCCAAGCGGTCAATAATGTGGTGAAGTTGGCGCAAGGCATCACCAAAGTGGGCTTGTTTAAAGCCTGCTTGTTTAATGCGCGCAATACGCTGCACTTAAGCCGCGCTGACGCCAGTCAGCCTTTTCAGCCTAGCGCTGATATGCAACTCGCTTATCGCTTAGCGACCCATGCCAGCCCTGCGGATGCCAGTCGCCAGCATTCCTATTTTGAAGATGGCCGAGACCCTGATGAACAGCTTACTTTGCCCGCGCCTATGATGGCGGTGCTCGCTAGGCTCAATGATATTCATCACAGTGGCTGCATTATTTTTGAAGTCACGGATCTGCATCTGAAGTTGCACAGTTATTATCGGCTGCTCGACGTTCGCGCAGAAACAGACTTTGCCGCCTTGCTGGCACAAGTGGTGGCGCTGATCCCTGAAATCACAGATCAAGGCGTGGCCGGCTTTATGAAATTGCCCCATAAAAATACCCGTTTCTTTAACAGCCAAGCAGTACAGCCCGATTACTTCTATCCGGCCAATCCTAAGGTAGCTGTGAAGAGTGAGGGGTAAAGCGTGAAGAGGATGGCAAGTACAAACATAAAGCTATTTTTGCCATGGAAGAACACGGAGCGCACGGACGCAGTAGTAGTAACTAGCGCTAAGCGCCCAGCACCGAGCTAACATATAAACACCGCCCTTTGTTCAGCTTGGTGCTTAACGCTTGATGCTCGGAGCTGCCTTTCACTTTCAAATCTGATCACTATTTTTCCGTGTTCTTCCGTGTATTCCGTGGCGAAAAAATATCTAGTGGTTATTTTTTCACGCCTCACGCCTCACGCCTCACGCCTCACGCCTCACGCCTCACGCCTCACGCCTCACGCCTCACGCGCTTTCGCGATCACAAACTCCATCAGCTCGGGGTAGAAGCCGAGAAAGGCCTGTTCCATATCATGATAATGGTCGTGTAATAACGGCGCGCATTGGGGCAGGGGCGTAGGGCGGCGAAAGCGCTGGTCGATGCGAGAAAGAGCCAGACTAATACCGTCTAGAGTTTGATAGCTGGCGAGCAGTTGATATTGCTGCATGCGCGCCACCAGCGTCACCATTGCGCCAGGCCACTGGGCATCGGGTATTAATTGCCGGTGAGCCCCATCAATAAAATCTTGTAGCGTTTGCTCATGATAACGATGCCAAAAACGCGCCAGAAAGTGATCAAACATCATGTCCATGATAATGCCGCCATAGCGGCGAAAGGGGCTAGGCATGGCTTGCACTGCCCCAAGATGCAGCGGATGGGCATCGGTAAAACTGTCAATCTGGCGATGCAGTCGAATACCCAGTTGCAGTTCGGGTGCTAACTGGGTGTCTATTTGGCCTTTGGCGTATTCCCCTAATAGAGCGCCGGCTAAGCTGGTGTGGCTAATATGCGCCAGATGCAAGTGCGCCAAATAGTTCATGTGTTATGGCTCTGGTTACTGGTTCTAGTCACGGATTATGGATTATTCTTCTGCTGGGTGCGGTATGGCTAAGTCCAGCTCATCAGAGTCCAAATCATCAAAGGGTTGCTCGGCAAGCTGTGCATCCAATACCTCGAGTAAATGGATTGCTACCGTTACAAAATCACTGTCGGTGACTATGCCCACGACTTTGCCTTTATCGACCACAGGTAAGCAGCCGTATTTGTGTTGTTGTAAATGCAGCGCCGCTTCACGAATGCCGGCCTTAGGGCTAACGGTCACCACCTCTTTAATCATGATTTTTGACAGGGGATGCTGTTCGAGAAAGTGGCCGTTTTGGCCTTTTTCTAGGCTAGACTCTTGAGCCGCTAAGATATCGCGCTGGCTGACCAAGCCGATCAGTTGATCGTCTTCCAACACGGGTAAGTGGCGAATATGATGGCGCTGCATTAAGGTGCGCGCTTCATTGAGTGTGGCAGAGGGCGGCAGGCCGATAATTTCGCGGGTCATAATTTCAGAGACGATAGCTGACATAAGTCTTCCCCTTTTTTATATCAAGATAGTCTAAGGCCTAGCGGTGTCGCAAAGCGGCCTTTTATAAAGCTGTCTTCCACAAAATAGTCTTATCGCTTACAAGGCGTTATCTAATTTCTCAGGTCTGTCTTCACTACTGACCTTACGCTATCTCTTCATATTATTCATTATGCGCCATCTATATCGAATTGCCTTGATCCAAAAGGGTCGCCTTACTAGACTAGCGCCCGTTAAGACAAGAGGTGTTGTATGCTGGTCCGCGATTTTTCCTTTGAACTCCCCGATGAACTGATAGCCCGCCACCCTATGGCAGAGCGCACTGCGAGTCGTCTGCTGCAAGTAGATGGCAACAGCGGTGCCATTAGCCATGGTCATTTTCAGCAGTTATTGACGCAGATAAATGCCGGTGATTTATTAGTATTCAACAATACCCGCGTGATCCCAGCGCGCCTCTATGGCCATAAGGCCAGCGGTGGCAAGCTTGAAGTCTTGGTGGAGCGGGTATTGGATGACAAGCGAGTGCTGGCGCATGTGCGCTCCTCTAAGTCGCCCAAACCGGGTACTGCGCTGATTTTAGAGCCGAATGTGCAGGCCACTATGCTGGCGCGCCACGACGCCTTATTTGAAATTGAGTTTAATGACCCGCGCTCTGTGCTGGAAATTCTCGAAGCCGTGGGCCATATGCCGCTGCCGCCTTATATCGACAGACCGGATACAGACGCGGATAAAGAGCGCTATCAAACCGTGTATAACGAAAAGCCCGGTGCCGTTGCCGCTCCCACGGCGGGTTTGCACTTTGACCAAGCGCTGTTAGACGCATTGGTAGCAAAGGGCGCCGAGTTAGCCTTTGTGACACTGCACGTAGGGGCAGGCACCTTTCAGCCGGTGCGAGTGGAGCAAGTGCTGGATCATAAAATGCACGCCGAATACATAGAAGTCCCCGCTGAAGTGGTAGATAAGATCAATGCCGCGCGCGCACGTGGCGGACGTATTATTGCCGTAGGCACCACCTCGGTGCGCTCCTTGGAAAGTGCCGCCCAAGCCAGTCTTGCACAAGGGCAGCCGCTGGCACCTTTTTATGGGGACACGGATATTTTTATCTATCCGGGATATGAGTTTCAGCTGGTGGACCTTATGGTTACCAACTTTCATTTACCCGAGTCCACCTTGATGATGTTAGTCAGCGCCTTTGCCGGTTATGACCATATTAAAGAAGCCTATCGCCAAGCGATTGAGCAGCGTTATCGGTTTTTCAGTTATGGCGATGCCATGTTGCTGACGAAGCGTGAGGCGTAAATAGTAAAGTGTGAGGCGTGGCGTTGTGTTACACCTCACTCCTCACCATTAAAAAGCAAGATCAGACTGTTTCTCTGATCGCTAAGAGGTAATACCATGAAATTTGAACTGCATACCACCGACGGCTTAGCCCGTCGCGGCCGCCTTACCTTTGATCGCGGCGTGGTCGATACCCCGGCGTTTATGCCGGTGGGCACCTATGGCACGGTAAAAGGCATGACTCCAGAAGAAGTGCACGCCACCGGCGCACAAATCTTGCTGGGTAACACCTTTCACCTCTGGGTGCGCCCGGGCCAAGAAGTGATGAAGTTGCACGGCGACTTGCATGACTTTATGAACTGGCAGGGGCCCATTTTAACGGACTCCGGCGGTTTTCAGGTATTTAGCCTCGGCGATATCCGCACCATCACTGAAGAGGGGGTGTTTTTTCGCAACCCCGTAAACGGCGATAAGATTTTCTTGTCACCGGAAGTGTCGATGGAGATCCAGTACGATCTGGGTTCGGATGTGGTAATGATCATGGACGAATGCACGCCTTTCCCAGCTACGTGGGAAGAAGCGAAAAAATCCATGGAAATGTCGTTGCGCTGGGCTAAACGCTCCCGGGATCATTTTGATAAGCAGGGTAATAAAAATGCCTTGTTTGGCATAGTGCAAGGTGGCATGTACGAGGACTTGCGTGATGAGTCCTTGACCGGCTTGCTGGACATTGGCTTTGACGGTTATGCCATTGGTGGCTTAGCGGTGGGTGAGCCTAAGGCCGAGATGCATAAAATATTAGAGCATACTTGCCCGCTCATTCCCGCCGATAAGCCCCGTTATTTAATGGGTGTGGGTAAGCCGGAAGACTTAGTGGAAGGCGTGCGTCGCGGCATTGATATGTTCGACTGCGTAATGCCGACTCGTAACGCCCGTAATGGCCATTTGTTTACCACAGATGGCGTGGTTAAAATTCGTAATGCCAAGCACAAAGTCGATACCGGCCCGCTAGATGCAGAGTGTGATTGCTACACCTGTAAGAATTATTCGCGCTCATATTTGCATCATTTAGACAAATGTAATGAGATTTTAGGCTCGCGTTTAAACACCATTCATAACCTGCGTTACTACCAAAGAGTGATGGAAGGTTTACGCGGTGCTATAGAGCAGGGTAAATTAGACGACTTTGTGGCAGACTTCTACGCGCGCAAAGGGCTTGCAGTTCCACCTTTGGGCCAAGTTGCTACAGAAAGTGACCAATAACCGCTTTATTTGTCAGTAAAGAGCAGGGCATTGCGTCCTGTTTTTTAGATGGCTCTTAGGGATTTAACGCTTAATTATTTTATCGTTTAATTATCAATGAGGAAGGAAAACTAATGAACTTTATCTCTAACGCTCATGCTCAAGGTGGCGCTGCTGGTGGTGGCATGGAAATGATCATCATGCTGGCCGTATTTGGTTTGATTTTTTACTTTATGATTTTCCGTCCTCAGTCTAAGCGCGTTAAAGAGCACAAGAACCTGATGTCTGCTCTGGGCAAAGGCGACGAAGTGCTGACCAACGGTGGCTTGGTAGGCAAGATCGCAAAAATTACAGCCGACAGCGATTATGTGCTGCTGAGCTTGAGCGAGCAAAGCCAAGTGACCATTAAGAAGGACTTCATTACTGCCGTCCTGCCTAAGGGTTCTATTCAGTCCCTTTAAGCCTCTTAAGGAGCACAGCGTGTTAAACCGATATCCGCTGTGGAAATACTTGATGGTGATCTTCGTGGTCGCCATCAGTTTTCTATATGCAGCACCCAATTTATTTGGTGAAGACCCCGCATTACAGGTATCCGGCACTCGCGGTACCCAAGTAACGAGCGAAATACTGGTTAAAACGCAGCAGCGTTTAGCAGCTGCGGACATAGAAATTAAAAGTGCCGCACTGGAAGACAATCAATTGTTGGTGCGTTTTCGCGACACCGACGACCAGCTGAAAGGCAAAGAATTAATCGCCGAGCTGTTGGGTGATAACTACATTACGGCCCTTAACTTGGCGCCCGCCACCCCCCATTGGTTACAAACCATAGGTGCTGGCCCGCTTAAATTAGGCTTGGACTTGCGCGGTGGTGTGCACTTTCTGATGGAAGTGGACATGGACGAAGCACTTAACCGTGTCCAAGAACAACGAATTCAAGACTTCCGTACCGATTTACGGGAAAAACGCCTGCGTTATTCGGGTGTATTGAGCAAAGACGACGGCACTTTAGTGGTGTTTCGTGACGCCGATACCCGCAATCAGAGTTTAAGTTATTTACGGGATCGTTACCCGGGCTTGGTGTTTTCTGAGCGCGACAGCGGCGATAACTTCGGCTTGTTTGCCACTATGAGCGAGCAGCGCTTAAAAGAAGTAAAAGAATACGCACTGCAGCAAAACATCACCATTATTCGTAACCGCGTTAACGAATTGGGTGTGGCCGAACCCTTGGTACAACGCCAAGGTGCGGATCGTATCGTAGTGCAACTGCCCGGTATTCAAGATACGGCGCGCGCCAAAGAGATTTTGGGTGCTACCGCGACTCTTGAGTTTCGTTTAATCGATGAGAAAGCCGACCTAGCCGCGGCCGATGCAGGTCGTGTACCCGCCAACAGTGAGTTGATGCGCGATCGTAATAATCGCCCCGTGGTGCTGCAAAAGCGAGTGATCTTGACTGGTGAGCACATCGTTGATTCCAGTGCCAGCATGGATGAGTTTAGTCGTCCGCAAGTGAACATCAGCTTGGATGCGCCCGGTGGTAGCCGCATGGCCGATTTTACCAAGGATAACGTAGGCCGCTCCATGGCGACTGTGTTTACCGAGTATAAAACCGGTGATGAAAAAAATGAGGATGGCTCAAGCCAGCTCTACAAACAGCAAGAAGTGATTAACATTGCCACCATACAATCACGTTTAGGCCGTAGTTTTCGCATTACCGGCATAGACTCGATGGCGGAAGCGCAAAATTTATCCTTATTGCTGCGCGCCGGTGCCTTAATCGCGCCTATTCAAATTGTGGAAGAGCGCACCATAGGCCCAAGCCTGGGCAAGCAAAATATCGAAAACGGTATTATGGCTATGTTGTACGGCATGTTGGCCGTGGTGATCTTCATGGCGATTTATTATCGTAAGTTTGGTTTGGTGGCGAACGTGGCTTTATTTGCCAACTTGGTGATCATCATAGGCGTGATGTCTATGGTGCCCGGTGCCACCATGACGCTGCCTGGTATTGCCGGTATCGTGCTGACCATAGGGATGTCGGTGGATGCCAACGTGCTTATCTTTGAGCGAATTCGTGAAGAGCTCAGAGACGGTCGCGGTGTACAGCAAGCCATACACGTGGGCTACGACAAGGCACTGGGTACCATTGCCGACTCCAACATTACCACCTTGATCACCGCAATTATCTTGTTTGCGATAGGCACGGGCCCCATCAAAGGCTTTGCCATCACCTTGATCATAGGTATTTTGGCTTCGATGTTTACCGCGATTGTGGGAACACGGGCCATAGTGAACTTGCTCTGGGGCGGCAAACGTCTCAGCAAATTGTCGATATGAGGAAGTTACAGCATGTTTGAGATCCTCAAAACCCGAGAGCCCATTCGCTTTATGCGCCATGCCAAGGCGGCGTCTGTTTTTTCCTTGGTATTGATAGCGCTGTGTTTCTATTCTTTGTTTACCAAAGGCTTGAACTGGGGCTTAGACTTCACTGGCGGCACTGTAGTTGAAGTGGAGTTTAGTCAATCGGTAGACTTGGATGAAGTACGCCAGCAATTAGATACAGCCGGATTGGCGGGCGCCACAGTGCAAAACTTTGGTACCAGTCGTGATGTGTTAATACGCTTAGCACCCCACGCCGACGGTGATGTGCAGCAGCAAGGCGATGGCGTATTAGTGGCGGTACAACAAGCCAATAACCCAGCAGAAATGAAGCGCCTGGAGTTTGTGGGCCCCGCCATTGGTAAAGAGTTGGCGGAGCAGGGCGGCTTAGCCATTTTGGCCGCTTTACTGTGTATTATGGCCTACGTGGGGCTACGCTTTGAATGGCGCTTAGCCTCGGGTGCTGTGATGTCACTGGCGCACGATGTCATCATTACGCTCGGCGTATTCTCGTGGATCCAAATTGAAGTCGATTTGACCATAGTGGCGGCCTTGCTCACCGTAATCGGTTATTCGTTAAACGATACTATTGTGGTGTTTGATCGAGTGCGCGAAAGCTTTCGTCGCGTGCGCACGGTCAGCACGGTACAGGTATTTAACGAAGCTATTACCGATACCTTGAGCCGGACCTTAATTACCTCGTTCACCACATTAGTGGTGGTGGTGGCCTTGTTCTTGAAAGGCGGGGTACTTATCCACGGTTTTGCGACTGCATTGCTGTTGGGTATTGGTTTTGGTACTTACTCTTCTATCTATATAGCCAGCGCTTGGGCTATGATGTTGGGTGTGAAGCGTGAGCACATGCTCCCACCCCAGATTGAAAAGGAAGGGGCTGATCAGGACCCATTGGTATAGCGTTTTTACTAAGGGCCCATAAGGGCCCTTTTTATTGTGAAATGCATTTGCTACATGACAAATGTCGTTTAGCTGCATAACATGAGTTCATAATGAGACAAGTTCGGAGCCGTCTTGAACCATAGATTATTGCTCGGCCCTTTAGTATTGGTAACTTGCTTATTGCTAGGTTGCAGTGCACCACAAGCAGTTAAATCAACCTTGGTGCTGCCTATTCCAATGCAGGTTTCATACGAGAGTGAGCTGGGAATTGCCCGTTTGGGGCAAATGCTAAACTCACCTGGCTTAACGCCACAGCAGCGCGCTGAATTATTTTTTCAGCGCGGCGTCATTTTCGATCGCGTAGGCTTACGCGCCATGGCGCGGCTCGATTTCAATCGCGCTCTTCGCGAGCGACCGGACTTTGCTGATGCCTATAATCTTAACGGCGTGTATTTAACACAGAATCAGGACTTTGACGAAGCGTATGAGTCTTTTGACTCGGCGCTGGAGCTGGCACCCGACTATACCTATGCCAACTTAAACCGCGGCATAGCGCTGTATTACGGCGGACGCCCAGCATTAGCGGCACGGGATCTGAAGGTGTTTCTCGATGAAGAGCCCACAGATCCGTACCGTCTATTGTTATGGTATTTAGCACTGGAAAAGATAGACCCTAAGTCAGCGCTCCAATCACTCAAAAATCATCAAGTGCAATATGGGAGTGATGAATGGGCGTGGGACATAGTGAATGTCTATTTAGGCACTGCCGATGAAGAGCAGTTACTGAACCGCATCAGTGAGGAAAGCGTGGATAATCAAGAGTTAGCCGAGCGCTTATGCGAAGCCTACTTTTACTTAGCCAAGCGAGCCCAGCACAACGGTGAGCCGCAACAAGCCGAAGTCTATTTCAAGTTGGCCATTGCCACTAACGTATATGATTTTGTTGAACACAGATATTCGTTACTGGAGTTAGACTTAGCCGCAGAAGCTGCTAATCCAACTCGCTAAGCCATCGCATATTACTGAACTCTTAAGCCAAGTGTGTCACCGCACTTGGCTTTTTTATTGGTAAGGTCAAAACATAGCGCCCGGCTCCAAGCGCCCAGCGCCAAGTAAAGCTTAAGACGAAGAGCTGGATTGCTTCGTGCCTCGCAATGAACAGATAAGAGCGCAAAGACTAATCCCTAATCCCTAATCCCTAATCCCGCTTACAGCGGGCCATGACTGTGCTAGAATCTTTTGCCTTAAGCACCCTTGGACTTGCTAGCTATGCTTGAGCAAATACGCATCGTGTTGGTTAACACCTCACACACAGGAAATATCGGCTCTGCCGCCCGCGCCATGAAAACCATGGGACTCACTGAGCTTTGGCTGGTGGATCCGGTCAATCCTATCGACGATCAAGCCATAGCGCTGTCGGCCGGTGCCCACGACGTGTTAGAAAATGCGCGCGTGGTAAGCACCTTAGCGGAAGCAGTCGCCGACTGCGGGCTGGTGATTGGTACCAGTGCGCGCTCGCGCACCTTATCTTGGCCAATGCTGGATGCGCGTGAAGCGGGCGAAAAAGTGCTGCGCGAAGCACCACAGCATAAGGTGGCGCTGGTTTTTGGCCGCGAGCGTACCGGCTTAAGCAATGATGAACTGCACTTATGTCAGTTTCACGTGGCCATTCCGGCTAACCCGGATTACAGCTCATTGAACTTAGCTATGGCCGTACAAACACTCAGTTATGAAGTGCGCATGGCGTGGTTGGCTGCAGAGCAGGCCAACGCCGAGCCTGAAGCGGGCTATCCGTTGTCCGCTGACTTAGAGCGTTTTTATCAGCATTTAGAAGCAAGCTTGCTGGAAACCGGCTTCATCATTAAAGCGCATCCAGGCCAGGTGATGACTAAGTTACGCCGCCTATTTAATCGGGCTCGCCCCGAAGAGCAAGAGCTGAATATTTTGCGTGGTATCTTAACCTCTATCCAAAAAAGCGGTCGCCAATAAGCGGGTAATAACCGACTATTTCAGTCAGGTTTAATACTTGACTGATTTACTCGGGTATGGCAACCTGACGCTATATTTAGAAAGGGTGGAACGAGATGAGACTCACATCAAAAGGGCGTTATGCTGTAACAGCCATGTTGGATGTAGCCTTGCACGGTGATGCAGGACCTGTATCACTGGCTCATATCTCTGAGCGTCAGGGCATTTCTCTGTCTTACCTTGAGCAATTATTTGCCCGGTTGCGCAAACATGGCTTAGTGAGCAGTGTGCGCGGCCCCGGTGGCGGTTATTTGCTGGGCATGGCTAAGGCGTCTATTTCGGTGGGCGCGATTATAGTGGCGGTCGACGAATCCGTAGACGCCACTAAATGCCAAGGTAAGGGCGATTGTCATAACGGCAGTCAGTGTCTGACGCACACCTTATGGTGCGCTTTAAGTGACCGCATTAGCGATTTTTTAGAAGGCATTAGCTTGGCCGAGCTGGTAAGCCAGCAAGCCAAAAGGCGCGTGCCCGAACAGCAAGATAATACCTTAAGTCTGTTGACTCTGGATTAACCAGAACCACAGCAATTGAGCTTAACTTTAGTGTTAAATGTCGATGCCAAGACTGCCGAACAAGCAGCGCTGTAACGGAGAATATAATGAAACTGCCCATTTACCTCGACTATGCGGCTACCTGTCCGGTAGACCCACGCGTTGCCGAACAGATGATGGAATGCCTCACCCCTGATGGCATTTTTGGTAACCCCGCTTCTCGCTCGCACCGTTTCGGTTGGCAGGCAGAAGAGCGGGTTGATATCGCCCGTAATCAAATCGCCGACTTGATCAATGCGGATCCGCGCGAAATTGTCTTTACCTCTGGCGCCACCGAGTCTGATAACTTGGCCATCAAAGGCATTGCTAACTTCTACGGTAAAAAAGGTAAGCACATTATTACCTCTAAAACCGAGCATAAAGCAGTATTAGACCCTTGCCGTCAGTTAGAGCGTGAAGGCTATGAGGTTACCTATTTAGAGCCTCAGTCCAGCGGTCTGTTTACCCTTGAACAAATCGAAAACGCCATGCGTGACGACACCATCTTGGTGAGCATCATGCACGTGAATAACGAAACTGGTGTGATCCAAGACGTGAAAGCGATCGGTGAATTATGCCGCAGCCGTAAAATCATGTTCCACGTTGATGCCGCACAAAGCGTCGGTAAGATTGACGTCGACGTGAATGATATGAATATCGACTTGTTATCGATTTCAGCTCATAAAATTTACGGTCCTAAAGGCATAGGCGCGCTGTATGTATCGCGCAAGCCCCGCGTGCGCTTAGAAGCACAGATGCACGGTGGCGGTCACGAACGTGGCATGCGCTCAGGCACCTTAGCCACTCACCAAATTGTGGGCATGGGCGAAGCACTGCGTATTGCTAAAGAAGAAATGCACAGTGAAGGCGAGCGTATCTTAGCTTTACGCCAGCGCTTATATAACGGTCTGAAAGACATCGAAGAAGTGTATGTTAACGGCCACCTTGAGCAAAAAGTGCCAGGCATCCTGAATATCAGCTTCGCCTATGTTGAAGGTGAATCACTGATCATGGCGTTGAAAGACTTAGCCGTATCGTCTGGTTCGGCTTGTACTTCAGCCAGTCTTGAGCCTTCGTATGTATTGCGTGCTTTAGGTTTAAACGACGAATTAGCGCACAGCTCAATTCGCTTTAGCATCGGTCGCTTCACTACTGAAGCACAGATTGACTACGCCATTACACTGGTGAATGAAGCCATTGGCCGTCTGCGTGACATGTCTCCATTGTGGGAAATGTTTAAAGACGGAATAGATTTGGATCAAGTGGAATGGGCACACCATTAAGGTGTACCCCCTGGGTGCCTAAACTAATGGCGTCTAAACCATCAAGCATTGTGTGAGGATAAAATCATGGCTTACAGCGAAAAAGTAATAGATCACTATGAAAACCCCCGTAACGTCGGCGGTTTTGACAAAAACGACCCCACCATTGCCACTGGCATGGTAGGTGCACCGGCCTGTGGCGACGTAATGAAGCTGCAGCTTAAAATTAACGATGCAGGTATTATTGAAGACGCCAAGTTCAAAACCTACGGTTGTGGCTCGGCGATTGCCTCAAGCTCCCTTATCACCGAATGGGTGAAAGGTAAGAGCTTAGAAGAAGCAGGCAGCATCAAAAATACCGATATTGCCGAAGAGTTGGCTTTGCCGCCGGTGAAGATCCACTGCTCTATTTTGGCAGAGGATGCCATTAAGGCAGCCATCGACGATTATAAGAAGAAGAAAAACTTAGCGTAAACGGAGACACCATGGCGATCACCATTACCGATGCAGCGGCACACCGCGTGCAGACTTTCTTGAACAACAGAGGCAAAGGCTTAGGCTTACGCTTAGGGGTGAAAACCTCTGGCTGCTCGGGCCTGGCCTATGTGCTGGAATTCGTCGATGAACTGTCTGAAGGCGATCAAGTGTTCGAGCATGGCGATGTTAAAGTGATCGTCGATAGCAAAAGCTTGGTGTATCTGAACGGTACCGAACTCGACTTCGCCAAAGAAGGCTTGAACGAAGGCTTTAAGTTCAATAACCCCAATACCGATGGCGAATGCGGTTGCGGTGAAAGCTTTAACGTTTAAGCGCTTGGCATAATAGGATTTGGCATGACAGCACTCGGTACAATAGGTCAGGGTAAAACGGCACAAACTATGAATTACTTTGAGCTGTTTGGGTTAACTGCACAGTTTGAGCAAGACGCCCAAGCCCTAGCCGAGACTTATCGTGGGCTGCAAATGCAGTTTCACCCCGATAAATTTGCCGCACACCCTGAGCGAGAGCGTCTGCAGGCGGTACAACGTGCCGCCTATATTAACGACGCTTACACAACGCTTAAACAGCCGCTGAACCGCGCCGAATATTTATTGTCTTTGCAGGGTGTCGAGCTTAATGCCGAGCAGCAAACGCTCAAAGATCCGCTGTTTTTAATGCAGCAGATGGAATGGCGTGAGCAGCTCGAAGAGCTGGGTGAAGCCGCCGACATATTTGCCGCCATTATGGCCTTTGAACAAGAGTTGCAGCAGGCGACGAACGAGTATTATGCCGAGCTTACTCAGCAACTGGCGGCTGCCGACTGGCACGCCGCTGCCGATACGGTACGTAAACTTAAATTCATGACTAAGCTGCATGCCGAACTCGAACGTTTGGAAGATGCGCAGCAGGACTTCTAACCCTAATGGCATTACTACAAATTTCTGAGCCGGGCCAAAGCGCGGCACCGCATGAGCACAAGTGGGCCGTGGGCATCGATCTCGGTACCACTAATTCCTTAGTGGCCGTGGTACGTAGCGGCGCGCCCGAAACCCTGATTGATGAGCAAGGCCGTGACTTGCTGCCCTCTGTGGTGCACTACGGCCCGCAAGCCTTGCGGGTGGGCTTTGATGCCAAACGCGAAGCCGACCAAGACCCTCAATATACTATCTCCTCCGTTAAACGTTTACTGGGCAAAGCCTTGGCTGATATTCCACGCCATCGCCTACCTTATGCATTTAATGAAAGTGATAACGGCTTAATCAGCCTAAACACTCCGCAAGGACCGGTTAATCCGGTACAAGTGTCGGCGGAAATCCTTAAAGTGCTGGCTGAACGCGCCGAAGCAAGCTTAGGCAATCCCGTGCAAGGTGCGGTAATTACCGTGCCTGCATACTTTGATGATGCTCAGCGCCAAGGCACCAAAGATGCGGCGCAATTAGCGGGCTTAAATGTATTGCGCCTGCTTAACGAGCCGACCGCTGCCGCCATTGCTTATGGTCTGGACTCAGGCCAAGAGGGCGTGATTGCGGTATTTGATTTAGGCGGCGGCACCTTCGATATTTCAATTTTACGCCTGCATCGCGGCGTATTTGAAGTGTTGGCCACCGGTGGCGATTCCGCTCTGGGCGGCGATGACTTTGATCATATGCTGGCAGATTGGATCCAACAGCAAGCCAAGCTTACTGAGCTTAGCCCCAGTCAGCAGCGTAATTTGCTGGATGTGGCCTGTGCCGCTAAGCAAAGCCTGACCGATCAAGACTCCGTGCAAGTGAGCTGGCAAGGTTGGCAGGGCAGCTTAAGTCGCGATGAATTTGACGCGCTGATTTTACCTTGGGTGAATAAAACCTTGGTGGCTTGTCGCCGCGCCTTAAAAGATGCGGGCGTCACCGCCGCCGAGGTTCAAGAAGTGGTGATGGTGGGTGGCTCAACTCGGGTGCCGCTTGTGCGCACGCGCGTGGGTGAGTTTTTTGCCACCGAGCCATTGACCAGCTTGGATCCGGACAAGGTTGTTGCCATAGGTGCTGCCATTCAGGCAGATGTGCTAATTGGTAATAAGCCCGATAGCGATATGCTGTTGCTGGATGTGATCCCGCTGTCGTTGGGTCTTGAAACCATGGGCGGTTTGGTCGAAAAGGTAATCCCACGTAACACCACCATACCGGTGGCGCGTGCGCAGGAATTTACCACTTTTAAAGACGGCCAAACGGCGATGGCCATTCACGTGGTCCAAGGCGAGCGCGAGCTGGTGGCGGATTGTCGCTCTTTAGCACGCTTTAATTTGACCAATATTCCGCCGATGGCAGCGGGTGCGGCACATATTAAAGTGACCTTTCAGGTGGATGCTGACGGTTTATTGTCTGTGAGTGCCATGGAGAAGTCATCAGGCGTACAAGCGGCTATCGAAGTTAAGCCGTCTTATGGTTTAGATGAAGCCGAAATCAGCCAAATGCTGACCGCATCTTTTGAGCATGCCCAAAGCGACATAGATGCGCGCATGCTGGCCGAGCAAAAAGTAGAAGCGGCACGCGTCATTGAAAATATTAATAGTGCGCTGGCCGTTGACGCCGCGTTACTGAATGAATCTGAGCTGGCCAATATTGTGGCCAGTGTTGACTTGCTTGCGCAAGCCGCCAGCGGTGACGATTTGGCGGCCATTAAGCAAGCCGTCGAGAAAACAGACCAACAAACGGCTGACTTTGCCGCCCGACGCATGGATGCTTCCATTCGTCAGGCCTTGGCCGGACAACAAGTAGATAAGGTGTAACTATGGCCAAGATTGTATTTCTGCCTCATCCGGAGCTGTGCCCAGAGGGCGCCGAAGTTGAAGCCTTGCCCGGTGAGTCGGTATTAGATGCAGCTCTGCGTAATGGTATCGGCATTGAGCATGCCTGTGAAAAAGTCTGTGCGTGTACCACTTGTCATATTATCGTGCGCGAAGGTTTTGACTCGCTGGATGAAAGCACTGAGTTAGAAGATGACATGTTAGATAAAGCTTGGGGGCTAGAGCCGGAGTCGCGGTTGGGCTGCCAAACGCGGATGATTGACGAAGACTTAGTGGTAGAAATCCCTAAGTACACCGTCAACATGGTGTCTGAGAGCCAATAGGAGCTTATTGATGAGTCTTAAATGGACTGATAGTCGCGAGATAGCGCTAGACCTGCTGGAAGCTTATCCGGATACGGATCCTAAAACCGTGCGTTTTACGGATCTGCATCAGTGGATTTGTGAATTAGACGGTTTTGATGATGATCCTAAGCGCTCTAATGAAAATATTTTAGAAGCCATCATTATGATTTGGATGGACGAGTTTGATTAACGGCTACTGTTAGCCGTGAGGGGTGAAGAGTAAAGCGTGAGGTGGAAAAACGCTCAAGCTTGTTCTTTAACCAACATCTAAAGCCATAGTTTTATAACTGTGGCTTTTTTAGGATAAAATTTAGGTAAACGACAGGCGTAAAAATTAAATTAGCGCTAAGCAGTGTTAACTGAGGCGGCTTTTACGTATAATTGCGCCGTTTTCATACCTAAACCCTTGGGTTAATCTATTAAGGAATTACCATGGCTATCGAACGCACTTTTTCTATCATCAAGCCTGATGCAGTAGCAAAAAACTTAGTTGGCGCTATCTACCAGCGCTTTGAAGCTGCTGGTCTGAAGATCGTAGCTGCAAAAATGGTTCACCTGGATAACGCTAAAGCAGAAGGTTTCTACGCTGAGCACAGCGAGCGTCCTTTCTTTAAAGCACTGGTTGATTTCATGACTTCAGGTCCTGTTATGGTTCAAGTGTTGGAAGGCGAAAACGCCGTTCTGCGTCATCGTGAAATCATGGGTGCTACTAACCCAGCTGACGCTTTGGCCGGTACTTTACGCGCCGACTACGCAGACAGCATTGACGAAAACGCCGTTCACGGTTCAGATGCTCCTGCTTCTGCTGCCCGTGAAATCGCGTACTTCTTCAGCGATGCTGAGTTGTGCCCACGCACGCGTTAATCACTATTTAGCTTTTAAATAAGCAGATAGATAAAAGGAGCCTCGGCTCCTTTTTTTGTGCCCAGTATTTGCGGCTAGGGTGTGAAAATTATTAATTAAGTCTGCGTAAAACTCCCTTTTCTTTGTGAGTCTCAACTAATCTTAACGGCACTGATGGCTATTTTTTAGGCTTATAACGTACAGCACGACAAGGTGTCCGTTGACTCAGATGCAGGGAGCAAATAATGACAATATCATCGGTTAAGCAAAAAGCGCTTCGCCCTGAAGATGAAAATCTTGGGATAGCGGCTAATATCGCATACGGCTTTCAACACGTACTTACTATGTATGGCGGTATTATTGCAGTGCCGCTTATTGTTGGCCAAGCCGCCGGCTTAAACCCCGCAGAAATAGGCATGCTGATTGCGGCCTCACTGTTTATTGGCGGTTTAGCCACCTTGTTGCAAACCATAGGTATCCCCTTCTTTGGCTGTCAGCTACCGCTGGTACAAGGGGTATCTTTTGCCAGTGTGGCCACTGTGGTGGCCATAGTGACCTCCGGTGGCGGGTTGCCCTCGGTGTTTGGGGCCGTGATTGCAGCTTCTATTATCGGCTTTGTGATCACGCCCATTTTCTCTAATATCATCAAATTCTTTCCGCCCTTAGTTACAGGATCTGTGATTACTATCATTGGTTTAACGCTGATGCCGGTAGCGGCGCGCTGGGCCATGGGCGGTAATAGCAAGGCCCCCGATTTTGGTAGCATGACCAATATCGGGCTTGCGGCACTAACGCTGGGCTTAGTGTTGTTATTAAGTAAATTAGGTAATGCAGCCATCAGCCGCTTGTCTATCTTGCTGGCTATGGTTTTAGGCACGGCGGCAGCTTGGGGACTAGGGCTGGTGAGCTTTGCCAAGGTTTTGGAAGGCCCCATTTTTGCCTTTCCGGCACCCTTTTATTTTGGTGCGCCTACCTTTGAGATTGCCGCTATTGTGTCGATGTTTATCGTGGTGCTGGTGATTTTGGTAGAAACCTCCGCGGATATTCTGGCGGTAGGGGACATTATCGACACTAAAGTTGACGCCCGTCGCTTAGGTGATGGCTTGCGTGCCGACATGATCTCCAGTGCTATAGCGCCCTTATTTGGCTCATTTACCCAAAGCGCCTTTGCCCAAAACGTCGGCTTGGTGGCGGTAACCGGGGTTAAGAGCCGATTTGTGGTGTCGTTTGCCGGTCTTATTTTAGTGACCTTAGGGCTGTTGCCCATTATGGGCCGTGTGGTGGCGACGGTGCCGACTGCTGTGTTAGGTGGTGCCGGTATTGTATTGTTTGGCACGGTTGCGGCCAGTGGTATTCGTACCCTCGCTAAGGTGAATTATCATAACAACATGAACCTCATTATAGTGGCCACCTCCATTGGCTTTGGCATGTTGCCGATAGCCGCCCCCAGCTTTTATCACGCCTTTCCGGATTGGTTTGCCACTATTTTTCACTCCGGTATTAGCTCTACCGCGATTATGGCTATCTTGTTGAACTTGTTATTTAACCACATGACCTTAGGCAACTCGGATCAGCAGTCGGTGTTTGCCGCCGGTACTGAGCGCACCATTCGCCCCGAAGCACTGAAACATTTGTCGGAAGGGGATTACTTCACCACCGGTAAATTGTTTGATTTGGAAGGAAATGAAGTTTGCGTATCAGAGGAATGCGACGAGAGCCTACCATTGGCGCCAAAACAGAGCACAGGCCCTAAAACTAACATTGACCATTAATCAGCAACTTAGGAAGTGGTGGGGTTAAAAAGCCGGCTGAGGTCGGCTTTTTAGTGCTTAACTTTCAGCTCGATTTCTGTGCTTAATTATCGACAAAACGTGGCTTTAAGGGGAAGTGCACGGGGTGCGGTACTGCTGGCAAGATGGCGTTAATTTCTGTACAATTTTGCGCCCTAACGCTCTGTTCAAAAAGCAAGAGGCAACCGAATGAGTGCAAAAAAAATAAACCTGCTGGATCTGGATCGTGATGGCGTACGTGCGTTCTTTGAAGAACTAGGCGAGAAGCCATTTCGAGCCGATCAAGTGATGAAATGGATCTATCACTTCGGTTGTGACGATTTTGAGCAGATGACCAACATCAACAAGGTGTTGCGCGCTAAGTTACAAGAAAAAGCCGAGATCCGCGCTCCTGAAATTAGCGTCGAAAAAATCTCTGAAGATGGCACCATTAAATGGGCCATGATGGTCGGCGACCAAGAAGTCGAAACCGTGTATATCCCAGACGGCGACCGCGCTACTTTGTGTGTGTCTTCTCAGGTGGGTTGTGCGCTGGATTGCAAATTTTGCTCCACCGCGCAACAAGGTTTTAACCGTAACCTGAAAGTGTCGGAAATTATCGGCCAAGTGTGGCGCGCCGCCAGTCGCGTGGGTTTTATCCGCGACACCGGCCGCAAGCCCATTACCAACGTGGTGATGATGGGCATGGGTGAGCCGCTGCTTAACCTCAATAACGTAGTGCCCGCCATGAGCTTGATGCTAGAGGACTATGGTTTTGGTCTGTCTAAGCGCCGCGTCACCTTATCGACTTCAGGCGTAGTGCCAGCACTCGATAAAATGGCCGATATGATAGATGTGGCTTTGGCGGTGTCTTTGCATGCGCCCAATGATAAATTGCGCTCACAAATCATGCCGATCAATGACAAGTACAATATCGCCACTCTGATTGCCAGTATCCGTAATTACATCAGCAAGTCTACGGCTAACCAAGGCAAGGTGACCATAGAGTATGTGCTGTTGGATCACGTCAATGATGATATGCAACATGCCCATGAACTGGCTGAGTTATTAAAAGACTTACCTTGCAAGATCAACCTGATCCCCTTTAATCCCTTCCCAGACAATGATTATGAAAGGCCAAGTAATAGCCGTATCGATCGCTTCAATAAAGTGCTGATGCAATACGGTAATACAGTGACCATTCGTAAAACCCGCGGCGACGATATAGATGCGGCTTGTGGCCAGTTAGTGGGTGACGTGATTGATCGCACTAAACGTACCCAGAAAAAACAGCTGCAGCAAGAAACTATATCCGTCACAATGCTTTAACTGCCATTATTTCGCGGCCATTATGTCGGATGTTAGGAACGATTTTGCATATCCGTGGTCAAGCTTAGCAAGCGGTAAGGCCCAGAAGTCTGCATTCGGGTCTTATTATGCTAAAGTAACGCCGTTTTACCCTATTGAAATGAGTAGGGCGGCGAGCAATTTAATCGGCATAACGTGACGCAGTGACAGTAAAGAATAATATTGAATTTGGTTGCGCTGGTCGCTTGTTCCCATGCACGAATTGGCATGTTCGAGCAACAGGCCCCCAGCCCACAGTTTATGGTTAGCAGTCCGCCTCAGTGGCGCAATGGGTTTAAGCAAACCTAAAGCGCCGCCGAGGGTGGTTATTTCCAGACTCAGAACAGGCTAGGCGATTGTTATCAAATGACTATAAATGAAACAGACTCTCAGCCACAAGCTGAAGCAAAAGTAAGTGCAGGCCCAGGTCCAGGTGAAACACTTCAACAAGCCCGTGAAGCCAAAGGCTGGACCCAAGCGGAAGTAGCCCGCAGATTAAATCTGCGCTTGGCCGTGATCGAGTCAATTGACAGTGATCATTACAAGGCCGGTGTGGCACTGACGTTTTTACGCGGTTACGTTAAAGCTTACGCTAAAGTAGTGGGCGTACCTGAAGCTCAGGCGTTGGCCGCGTTTGACAGCATGAGCCATGAGCAATTTAAAGCTGTCGAGCCGATGAAAAGCTTTTCTAAAAAAACGCGCCAACAAGCCAGTGATAAATGGTTAAAACGCATTAGCTGGCTGGTGTTTTTAGGCCTGCTGACTTCACTCGTGTATTGGTGGTGGCATGAGGGAGCCGGTCAACCCGCTCGCCATCTTGAGTCTGAAAACAACGCGGCTCAAACAGACACTGGCTTAGCTGCGCCCGTCACGACGTCAAATGAGGGTTTGTTACCTTTAAATGTCGGAACAGACGCCACGGCCGTAGAACCTGCCGCTGCTTCTGCTGTTGAGGGGGCTACGACTGATGCCACAGCCACCGATGCAGCTGTTGATAGCGCCTTGGTCGATGATTCGGTTGTTGCTAATACGGTTGCTGGTGCTGAGAGCACTGACACTGATGGCACTGATGCTGAGAACCCCACTATTGATAACTCGACAAGCAATGAGCCGGCAGTCAGCACTAATGCCCGCTTACTGACCTTGAGCTTCAGTGATGATTGCTGGATTAAAATTACCGACAGCCAAGGTAAAGTACTCAGTGAAGGCGTCAAAAAAGCTCAGCAGTCATTAGCACTGGAAGGCGAGCCGCCCTTTAAGTTGATTTTGGGCGTACCCACTGCGGTGCGTGCCGAGTACTTAGGCAAAGCCGTCGACTTATCTTCGTTTCGTGCCGGTCGGTCTGCCCGACTGACAGTACCGCAATCTTGATCTGAGAGTACATCATGTCCTTACCTGAAACTCCCATCAAACGTCGCCTCTCCAAGCAAATTCGCGTCGGCTCGGTATTGGTCGGGGGAGATGCTCCCATTACCGTACAGACCATGACCAATACCCTGACCACGGATGTTGAGGCAACGCTTGCCCAAATTCGCGCCGTAGAAAAAGTCGGCGCCGATATAGTGCGTATCTCTGTGCCGACCATGGAAGCCGCCGAAGCGTTCAAATTGATCCGCGCCGGTACCACAATGCCGCTGATCGCCGATATCCATTTTGATTATCGCATCGCGCTGCAAGTGGCCGAATATGGCGCCGATTGCCTGCGTATTAACCCTGGTAATATTGGTAATGAAAAGAGGATCCGTGCCGTGGTCGATTGCGCCCGCGATAAAGGTATTCCCATTCGTATCGGCGTTAACGGCGGTTCATTAGAAAAAGACATCCAAGAGAAATACGGCGAGCCCAATTCCGCCGCCTTGGTTGAGTCGGCGATGCGCCACGTAGACATCTTAGACCGATTGAACTTCGACCAATTTAAAGTCAGCGTAAAAGCCTCAGATGTGTTCTTAGCCGTGGGCGCTTATCGTGAACTGGCGCGCCAAATTGAACAGCCGCTGCATTTAGGTATAACCGAAGCCGGCGGCTTTCGTGCTGGCGCCGTTAAGTCTGCTATTGGTCTGGGCATGTTGTTAGCCGATGGCATCGGCGATACCTTGCGGGTGTCCTTGGCCGCAGATCCGGTAGAAGAAATTAAAGTGGGTTTTGATATTCTCAAATCCCTGCGCATTCGTTCGCGCGGCATTAACTTTATTGCTTGTCCGTCTTGTTCTCGTCAAGAGTTTGATGTGATAAGCACAGTTAACGAGCTCGAACAACGACTGGAAGATTTAGTACTGCCAATGGATGTGTCTATTATTGGCTGTGTGGTCAATGGTCCGGGTGAGGCGTTAATTTCCGATTTAGGCTTAGCGGGTGCCCAACGTAAGAGCGCCCTCTATGAAGGCGGCGAGCGCGTGGGCCGGCTAGATAATCGCAGCTTAGTAGATACACTAGAAGCGCGTATTCGCGCCAAAGCGGCCATGATGGATCCGAGCTCGCGCATAACCATCAAGCAGCAAAAGTAAAACCACCAATAATCGTCAGCTAAAATCTTGGGTTGTTCCAAAGGTTGATGTGACTGAGTGCATTCATTCGCCCGTCAGGGCTGGGTTTTAATTAATAGAGATACTGTTGTGGCAAAAGTTGTGGCAAAAAAAATTCAAGCAATTCGCGGCATGAACGATTGTCTGCCGGAGCAAACACCGACCTGGCAAGCGGCTGAGTCTGCCTTGCGTCAGTTAATGAGCAGCTATGGTTATGCCGAAGTGCGCATGCCGATCATGGAAACCACAGGCTTGTTTCGTCGTGCCATCGGTGAAGTGACCGATGTGGTCGAAAAAGAAATGTATACCTTTGACGATCGCAATGGCGAGAGCATGACTCTGCGTCCGGAAGGTACCGCAGGTTGCGTGCGTGCCGGCATTGAGCATGGTTTGCTGTATAACCAAGAGCGGCGCATGTGGTACATGGGTCCTATGTTTCGCTATGAGCGTCCGCAAAAAGGCCGTTATCGTCAATTCCATCAATTTGGTGTGGAAGTGTTTGGCCTGCATGGCCCAGACATAGATGCAGAATTGATCATGCTTACCGCGCGTCTGTGGAAGCAATTAGGCGTGAGCGAGCATTTAGTGCTGCAGCTCAATAGCCTTGGCCAACCGAGTGAGCGGGCTGAATATCGCCAAGCCTTGGTGGCTTACCTAGAGCAGTTTTTTGACCAGCTCGATGAAGACAGCCAGCGCCGCTTGCACACTAATCCGCTGCGCGTACTGGACAGTAAAAACCCAGACGTACAAGCGCTGTTGCATGACGCACCCGTACTTAGCGATTACTTTGGCGAAGCAACTCAAGCCCACTTTACTGGCTTAACGGCGTTACTCACCGCCGCCGGTATTGAGTTTGAGATTAATCCGCGCTTGGTACGTGGCCTTGATTATTACAATCTCACGGTATTTGAGTGGGTAACGACGAGCTTAGGCGCCCAAGGCACAGTATGTGGTGGCGGCCGTTACGACGGTTTAGTCGAGCAGTTAGGCGGCCAAGCCACCCCTGCGGTAGGCTTTGCCATGGGCATGGAGCGTTTAGTCTTGTTGCTCGAAACTCTTAATTCAGCTGCGAGCGAGCCTGCCTTAGCTGATATTTATATCGCCATTATGGGTGACAGCACTCAAACGGCGGGTTTTGCACTGGCCGAGCAATTGCGCGACCAATTACCCGAACTTAAAGTGCTCAGCCATTGCGGCGGCGGTAACTTTAAAAAGCAATTAAAACGTGCCGACAAGAGTGGCGCCGGTATTGCCTTGATCTTGGGTGAAGATGAAATTGCCCGCTCTGAAGTCACAGTTAAATATTTACGCGGTCAAGGTGAACAACAAACCTTGGCGCTGGATGAAGTTATCGCACAGCTGAAAAAGGTGATCTAAGTGGATTTTAATAGCACGGAAGAACAGCAACTAGAAACCCTCAAGCGTTGGTGGGCAGAATACGGTAAGTCCATTATTTTGGGTGCCGTGGTGGGCTTAGGCGGTTTATTTGGCTGGCGTTATTATCAAGAGCATCAAGTTGAAACGCGCGCTGCCGGTGCCGATAACTTTGCCAATGTCAGCACTCAGCTAGCCACCCAAGGGCCCGATGCCTTTACTGAGGTGGCGGCGTTTGTTGAACAAAACCAAGGCAACAATTACGGTGAGCTGGCCGCTTTATTGCTGGCAGGCGAAGCCGTAAAAGCTAATCAGCTGCCGCTGGCACAGCAACAGTTGGAATTTGCTTTGGCTAACACGAAAGATGCGGCCATTAGCGAGACCATACGCCTACGTTTAGCGCGAGTGCTATTAGCCCAAGACAAGGCTGACGAAGCACAAGCCCAGCTTAATGGTGTTAAGCAAGACGCCTTCAGTGCCCAGCGCAGTGAAATTCAAGGTGATCTGTACTCAGCCCAAGGCAATACGGATGAGGCTTATAAGGCTTACCAAGCCGCGGAAGAAGCGGGCGGTTTAAATAATAATCCGGCACTGAAGCTGAAATTGGACAACTTGGCGGTCAATCCTGCTGCTACTCCTGCAGAGAGCGATAAAGTATGAGTGTACGCAAATCCTTAAACTTGCTGCTGCCAGCCCTGTTGGGCTTAAGCATAGCGGCTTGCTCAAGCACGCCTGATCTCGCGCCGGCTAGCCCCTTGCCGGAGGTGGGTAATACCCTAAACACCAAGGCCCGCTGGTCTACCTCTATCGGTAACGGTGTGGGTGAGTATTATTCACAGCTTAAACCTGTGGTTGAAGGTGATCGTGTGTTTGCTGCTTCCCGTGATGGGATGCTGGCCGCTTATGATAAAGAAACAGGCAAACGCCAATGGCAGTTGCGACTCGATAAGCTCGCCGTTAACGAACAACAGCGTAGCCCGCGCATTGCCGGTGGCTTAGTAGCCGCCTATGGCAATCTCTACTTTGGCTCAGAAAATGGCTTGGTGTATGCCGTAAGCCAAGCAGACGGCGACTTGCTCTGGACACAAACGGTAGCAGGTGAAGTATTAGCCGCACCAGCCGTGGACGATGGCAAAGTGGTAGTGCACACCAGCGCTGGCAACTTAATTGCCCTCGACTCCAGTACTGGCGTCCAGCAATGGCAGTTGCGTAATGAGCAGCCCAGCTTAACACTGCGCAGCCAAGCTACCCCCGTGACCGCAGGCGGCGCCGTATTATACGGTCGTGCCGATGGCCGCTTAGGTATTGCCTTGTTGGCCAATGGGCAGCCGGTACGCGATACCCGTATTGCTAATCCGCGCGGTGCCACCGAGTTGGAACGCATGGTGGATGTGGCGGCCAAACCGGTGATTTTGGGCGATATTCTGTTCACTATCGCATATAATGGCCAGCTAACTGCTCATCAGTTGATTTCGGGGCAAGAATTGTGGAAGCGCCAATATCAGGGCTCTCAGGATCTCAGCACCGACGGACGCCTACTTTATATCAGCGATAGCCGCAGCCACTTGTTTGCGGTCGATGCCCGCAGTGGCATGGAAGTATGGTCGAACACCGAGCTAGAAAACCGCCAGCTAACCGCATCGGTCGTGTTTGGTGATTATCTGGTGGCCGGGGATGCACAGGGTTATTTGTACTGGTTTGATAGCCAAACTGGTGTACTTAAATCGCTACAGCGTATTGATAGTAAGGGGCTTTATGTAGCACCTATTGTCGCCGGTAATACGCTTTATGTGCAAAGCCGCAGTGGAGATTTGTTGGCCATAGACCAACCCTGATCCCGGCAGTTAAGTGACACCACCGGCTCCTGATCCTGCGATCAGGAGCCGTTATTGTTTTTTGGAGACAGATTTTATGATGCCAGTTGTGGCTCTGGTGGGTCGCCCGAACGTGGGCAAATCCACTTTATTTAACCGTTTAACCCGCACCCGAGATGCGCTTGTCGCCAACTTTCCCGGTTTAACCCGCGATCGCCAATACGGCCAAGCCAAAATTGGTGAGCTGGAATTTATTGTGGTCGATACTGGCGGTATCGATGGCACAGAAGAAGGCATAGAGCTGAAAATGGCCGAGCAGTCACTGGCCGCCATTGATGAAGCAGATGTCGTGCTGTTTATGGTTGATGGCCGAGCGGGCTTAAGCTCAGCCGATGAAGGCATAGCGGCGCACTTACGCCGCTGTCATAAGCGCACTTTACTGGTGGTAAACAAAACCGACGGCATAGACGCCGATTCCGCCGTCAGCGAATTTTATCAGCTGGGCTTAGGCGAAGTGTATCCCATTGCCGCTACTCACGGCCGTGGCGTACTCAGCCTGATTGAAATTGCCTTAGCACCCCAGCTTGAACAGCTGGCCGCCGAGCATGAGCAAATGGTTGCCGCCGCAGAAGCAGACGCTGAGGCAGACGCCGATGAAGAAGCCGATGATGAGTTTGATTTCTCGGATCTCGATGAAGATCAAATTCAAGACTTGCTCGCGGTCATGGATGAAGCCAACGAAGAAGATGCCCAGCAGTTTGCCGACTTACCGATCAAGCTCGCCATCGTGGGTCGCCCCAACGTGGGCAAATCGACGCTGACCAACCGCATCTTAGGCGAAGAGCGGGTCGTGGTTTACGACCAACCCGGTACTACCCGTGACTCTGTGTATATTCCAATGCAGCGTGACGAGCAAGATTATATCTTGATCGATACTGCGGGCGTGCGTCGTCGCGGACGAGTAAATGAAACCGTTGAGAAATTCTCGGTGATCAAAACTCTAAAAGCCATCGAAGATGCCAACGTAGTGCTGTTGATCGTGGACGCGCGCGAGGGTATTTCCGAACAAGATTTGAGCTTGCTCGGTTTTGTGCTGAATGCGGGCCGCAGTATCGTATTAGCGGTTAATAAGTGGGACGGGCTAGAGAATGACGCGCGCGAAGAAATTAAGCGCGAATTAGATCGTCGCTTAGGCTTTATCGACTTTGCCCGCTTGCACTTTATCTCGGCACTGCACGGCAGCGGCGTGGGTAACTTATTTGATTCGGTTAAAGAGGCGTACACCTCTGCCACCAAGCGCGTTAATACCTCGATGCTGACCCGCATTATGATGATGGCGCAGGACGATCACCAGCCACCCTTGGTGAGCGGTCGTCGGGTGAAGCTGAAATATGCTCACGCGGGCGGTTATAACCCACCGCGCATTATCGTGCACGGTAATCAAGTAAAAGCCTTACCCGAGTCTTATAAGCGTTACTTGATTAACTACTTCCGTCGTTCCTTACAAATTATGGGCACGCCGATACGGGTGGAATTCAACGAAGGTGAAAACCCGTACGCAGGTATCAAGAACAAGTTAACACCAAACCAGATGCGCAAGCGTAAGCGTTTGATGAAGTTTAACAAAAAGAAAAAATAACACTTTTCTCAAAGTCAAGTTTAATAAAAACGCCAGCTTAGCTGGCGTTTTTTTTGGTTTAGCTTTAAGTGCAGATTGTTGTTAGCGGGCTACTGCGCGCGGCTCTACCGTCGCTTACCCGCAATGGCTCGATGCTGGATCCTGTTCATCGGCTAAGATTGAATAACAACATGGTTGCTATGGATGTGGAGGCACGTATGTATAAGTCATTATTGGTTGCGATTGATGGTTCTAAACAAAGTGAAAAAGCCCTGACCTTAGCCTGTCATTTAGCTCGGCAAGATGATGCCCAAGTGCATATAGTCCATGCACCTCAGGCGTTACAGCATCCCGCTATGATGACTTGGGGCATAGGCTCGGTGTCACTTGACGATAGTCGTGAGGAGCTAGAAGTCACCGGCAATAAAATAGTGGAGCGCGCGATACAGGAGGCGAGCGCTTTAGGGGTGGCGCATGTTCAGGGGCACGTGGTTCGAGGGGAGCCGGCGCACGCTATTATTCAAGAGGCGCAGAAGCTAGGCGTGGATGTGATTGTGTTGGGATGTCGGGGCTTGGGCAACCTAGAGGGCATGGCGCTGGGCAGTATTTCCCATAAAGTGAACCACAGTGCCAAGTGCGGCGTTATCACCGTTCGTTAATCAAAGAATCTGTTAATGGTAGATAAATAACGCATAACTCAAGATAAACCTATTTTTGCCACGGAATACACAGAAAAATTAAGCTCAGAGAAGTTCGAAAAGAACCAAAGGTTCTGGTTGGTCAGAGCAAACCTAGCAGCTGAACGCTGTTTTGGTTGAGGCTTTACAAATAAAATATCTTTCGAACTTATCTTTATTGTTCCGTGTTCTGCTGTGGGTTCCGTTGCAAAAAATTATTGGATTAGCCCTGTTTTATCGTTGTTACAACGGGCAATTTATTGTACTTACACAAGTACTTACGCCGGTACTTACACAGTTGCTACAGGCGCTGGGTGTTCGCTGTGATCATGGCTAGTTAGAAAGTAGGCGTTATTACGGCGCAGTATTTTGCGTCGTACTTTTTGCAGTAAAATGTTGCGCCGTGAAGACCCAACGGTTTTACGCTGTTTTAATACACTATTCTTTCGCTTTTGCATCCTAGGTCCTTATATGGCGGTCGCGCTGGCAGATGGCCTGCGCTGTGTGTGGGAGGGTAGTAAATATCAGCGGTTACCTAAGGTAAAGTGACATTTTTATTACGGCTCTCTATTACGAATCTTGTTACGGTTCTTGGTGGTGACTGCTTATTACGACTCCGGCAGAGGCAGGGGGCTAGTCGGCTCTGTTTGCGCGCTTTGGCTGGAGTCGGTGCGCGCATTATCTTGCCAGAGCAAGCTTTGATAATACTGGCGAATATTATTCACAAATTGTTTGGTTTCTCGGCCCCGCGCATAGCCATAGCGGGTTTGACTGTACCACTTAGGTTGATGCAGCAGCGGTAAATTGGCTTTTACTTGCGCCCAAGTATCGGGGTCTTGGCCTAATTGTTGAGTAAGACGGCGCACATCTAACACATGACCTAAGCCGATATTGTAGGACGCCAGCGCAAACCAGACTCGCTCGCTCTCAGGTATTGAGTCCGGTAAGCGGCCTATTAATGAGGCTAAATATTGGGCACCACCGCGAATACTTTGCTCCGCATCCAGTCGATTGGTGACTCCCACCATGCTGGCTGTATCTTCAGTCAGCATCATCATACCTCGTACGCCAGTATAAGACTCGGCATTCGGATCCCAGTGTGACTCTTGATAGCTCATGGCCGCCAATAACCGCCAATCCAGCTCGCCCGCATGGCGTTCAAACAACGGCTGATAGCGCGGCAATAAGGTGTCTATGCGGCTTAAAAAGGTGCGAGTATCCACATAATCAAAGTGCTGTATATGACCAAAATATTTTTCATGTAAGCGCGCTAAGGCGCCACTGTCAGTTTGTTCGGCAAAAAAATCCAGCATGGCGCCAAGTGCACTGTCGTCGGCACGTTTATCCCACACCCAAGCCACGGGCTGCGGTTCGCCTAGCGTAAAGGCGGCCTCAATATTCGGATAATAACGCTGTGTTCTGGCCAGTAAAATATCGGCCACCACTGTGTAGTCGGTGTTACTTTCGGCCACTTGGCGCAATAAGTCTTCTTCGTCTGCATCAAAGCGTGGCTCCCACTGCAGCTCGGGTAGCTCTTGTTGCAATTGATATAAGGACTGGGCTTGGCTGGAGCCAGCAAGCACCGCAATAGTGCCGTCGATTTGACTCACATTCAGCGGCTTGCGGGTGCCTTTGCGATGCACCAAGGTGTGCGCAATATGATAGTAGCTGGGGCTAAAGCGATAATGCTGGCGCCGCACCGCAGTATTGGCGAGGCCCGCCGCCAGCATGTCTACTTCTCCGGAGTCCAACAGGGCAAATAACGCATTTAAGTTATAAGCGGGCACCATGGACAACTCAACCCCCAAAGAGTGAGCAAACTGAGAGGCCAGCTCATAATCCAAGCCTTCTTGTTGGCCATCGCGCAAAAAGTAATAAAGTGGATGATACAAGGTGCCCACTCGCAGTTGGCCGCGAGCTTGAATATGCTCTATTTGATTGCTGCTAGGCTCAGCCTGATCACAGCCCTGCAGCAGCAAGCTCATTAACAGCAGTGTGGATAATAATATATGGCGCAAAAGCTGTCCCTCATGTAGCACAGTGACCATTCTATAACAGAAGTTACTACTTGCGTCAGACCAGCTGTGGCTTATCAGCGCAGAACTTTATTCATTAACTTAGCAAAAGCTATGAATTAACGACTTGGTTGCTGGTTATGTCGGCTTTGGTTCCCGACCCATGACCAGTAATAAATCACTGTTCCTTATAGGCGGGGCGTCAGAACTTGGCAAGCTGCGTCGGGTAAACCACCACCTTGCTAAATTAAGGGCCGAGCCTTAAGTGAAGCCTTAATACGCCGGCTTATAAATGGGCGTCGACAGAGCAGGAGGGGAAACCTATAATAGCGCAACTTCTCATCCCCCCATTCACTCAGCTTTGAGAATTACCACTATGGAAATACTGCGCGGCTTACCCGCCTTGTCCGGTTTTAGAACCCAAGCCTTGGTTCGCCAAGCTCAGCAACTGGCCTTACCGCTGGCTGAGATTGAAACCGAATACGTACATTTTGTTGCCCTGAACGCCAACCTCGAGGCGGACACTCGCAACACCCTTATCGACTTACTCGACAGCCCAGCCCAAGGCATAGTGCCTGCAGCAGCCAGTTTGCTGGTATTGGTGACCCCAAGGCCCGGCACGCTTTCCCCTTGGTCGACGAAAGCCACTGACATTGCCCATAACTGCGGTCTGCATCAAGTACAGCGGATTGAGCGCGGTATTTGCTACTACTTAAGCTTTAGCCGCGCGCCCAATGCCGCCGAATTGGCAGCCATTAAGGGCTTGTTGTTCGACCGCATGACCGAAGCTACCTTTGACGCACTCGAAGACGCCGCTTGCTTGTTTGCCCAAGCCGAGCCGGCACCGGTCAGCTCAGTGGATATTCTGGCTCAAGGCCGTAATGCCTTAGTCGAAGCCAACCTGCGCTTAGGCTTGGCCTTGGCTGAAGATGAAATCGATTACTTGTTTGAGGGTTTTAATGGTTTAGGCCGTAACCCTAACGACATTGAGCTGTATATGTTTGCCCAGGCAAACTCTGAGCACTGTCGTCATAAGATTTTTAACGCCGACTGGACCATAGACGGCGTCGAGCAGCCTAAGTCGCTGTTTAGCATGATCAAGAACACCCACAAGTTAGTGCCTGAGCAAGTGTTGTCGGCTTATAAAGATAACGCCGCCGTCATGGAAGGCTCCAAGGCTGGTCGCTTCTTTGCTAAGCCTGAGTCCGGTGAATACGACTACCATCAAGAAGATATTCATATCTTGATGAAGGTCGAAACCCATAACCACCCGACGGCGATCGCCCCTTTCTCTGGTGCCGCTACCGGCTCTGGCGGCGAAATTCGTGATGAAGGTGCCACTGGCCGCGGCTCTAAGCCCAAAGCTGGCTTAGTCGGTTTCAGTGTGTCTAACCTGAAGATTCCTAACTACGCGCGCCCGTGGGAACACGACTTTGGTAAGCCAGAGCGCATCGTCAGCGCCTTGGACATTATGATCGAAGGCCCACTGGGTGGGGCTGCCTTTAATAACGAATTTGGTCGTCCGGCCTTGCTCGGTTATTTCCGTACCTTCGAAGAAAAAGTCTCCAGCTTTAACGGCGAAGAAGTGCGCGGCTATCATAAGCCAATCATGTTAGCCGGTGGTTTGGGTAACATTCGCGCCGAGCACGTGCAAAAAGGCGAAATCACCGTCGGTGCCAAGCTGA
Source organism: Oceanisphaera profunda (assembly GCF_002157895.1). Taxonomy (GTDB): domain Bacteria; phylum Pseudomonadota; class Gammaproteobacteria; order Enterobacterales; family Aeromonadaceae; genus Oceanimonas; species Oceanimonas profunda. The sequence continues at coordinate 861,402 of NZ_CP021377.1, read as the reverse complement.
TCGTACTGGGCGGCCCGGCCATGAATATCGGTTTAGGCGGCGGTGCGGCCTCGAGCATGGCTTCTGGTGAGTCTTGTGAAAATCTGGACTTTGCCTCGGTACAGCGTGAAAACCCAGAAATGGAGCGCCGCTGTCAGGAAGTGATCGACCGCTGCTGGGCCATGGGTGACAACAACCCGATTCAGTTTATTCACGACGTGGGTGCCGGCGGTTTATCCAACGCCATGCCAGAGTTGGTGAATGACGCCAATCGCGGTGGTCGTTTTGAGCTGCGCGATATTCCCAACGACGAGCCGGGCATGAGCCCGCTGCAAATCTGGTGTAACGAATCCCAAGAGCGCTACGTGATGTCGGTGGCTCCGGAGCGTTTGGCCGAATTTGAAGCTATTTGTCATCGTGAGCGCGCCCCGTTCGCGGTGGTGGGTGAAGCCACTGCCGAGCGTCATTTAAGCTTGCACGACGAGCACTTCGATAATCAGCCCATCGATATGCCGCTGGACGTACTGTTAGGCAAGGCGCCTAAGATGCAGCGTGATGCGACTACCGCGAGCCATCACAGCCCAGCATTAGATTTAAGTAATATCAGCATCCAAGACGCCGCCGAGCGCGTGCTGACGTTACCGAGCGTGGCTGATAAGAGCTTCTTGATTACTATCGGTGACCGCAGTGTGACCGGTTTAGTGGCCCGTGACCAAATGGTTGGCCCTTGGCAGGTACCGGTGGCAAACTGCGCGGTTACCGCTGCCAGTTTTGATACCTACGCCGGTGAAGCCATGTCGCTGGGTGAGCGCGCGCCCGTAGCACTGCTCGACTATGCGGCCTCGGCCCGTTTGGCGGTGGCAGAAGCCATCACCAATATCGCCGCCACCCAAATTGGTGAGCTGAAAAACATTAAGCTGTCTGCCAACTGGATGTCTGCTGCTGGTCACCCAGGTGAAGATGCCGGCCTATATGAAGCGGTAAAAGCGGTCGGCGAAGAGCTGTGCCCTGAGTTAGAGCTGACCATTCCGGTGGGCAAAGACTCCATGTCCATGAAGACCAGCTGGACTGAGGAGGGCGTTGATAAATCAGTGACCTCACCTTTGTCGCTCGTGATCACCGCCTTTGCCCGCGTCAGTGATGTGCGCAACACCATTACTCCTTGGTTGCGTACTGATCTTGGCGACACCAACCTGATCCTGATTGACTTAGGTAATGGTAAAAACCGCCTCGGTGCGTCTGCTTTGGCACAAGTGTACCGCCAGCTTGGTGACACACCGGCTGATTTGGATAACCCAGCTCAGCTGAAAAATTTCTTCTACGCCATCCAAACCTTGGTGGCCGATAACAAGTTACTGGCCTATCACGACCGTGGCGACGGTGGCTTATTTGCTACCTTGACCGAGATGGCGTTTGCCGGTAATACCGGCCTCGATATCGAGCTGGACTCTTTAGGTGCCGATCACTTAGCCACTTTGTTTAACGAAGAGTTAGGTGCCGTGCTGCAAGTGCGTCAAGCAGACAAAGAAGCCGTATTAACCTGCTTAGCCGGTCATGGTTTGGCCGCCTGTAGTCATGTCGTGGGTAAGCCGAACTCGGATAACCAAGTGCGCTTCGCCTTTGCCGGCAAAGAGTTGTACAGCGAGTCGCGAGTCGAGCTGCGCCGTTTGTGGTCTGAAACCAGCTTTCAGATGCAAACCCTGCGTGATAACCCCGAGTCTGCCAAAGCCGAATTTGCCGCCCAATTGGACGCAACTAACCCAGGCTTGTCAGTAAGTTTGAGCTTTGATCCTAAACAAGACATAGCCGCGCCCTTTATCGCTAAAGGTGTGCAGCCACGGATAGCAATTTTGCGTGAGCAAGGTGTTAACTCTCACGTAGAAATGGCCGCCGCCTTTGACCGCGCCGGTTTTGCCGCCGTAGACGTACACATGAGCGACTTACAAAGTGGTCGTTACCGCTTAGATGAGTTCGCAGGCATGGTGGCTTGTGGTGGCTTCTCTTACGGTGACGTATTAGGTGCTGGCGGTGGTTGGGCTAAGTCGGTGCTGTTTAACGAAGCCTTGCGCGCGCAGTTTGCCGCTTTCTTTGCCCGTGAAGACAGTATCGCACTCGGTGTGTGTAACGGTTGTCAGATGTTATCTCGCCTGCGCGACCTGATCCCAGGTGCTGCGCACTGGCCGGATTTTGTACGCAACCAGTCCGAGCGTTTTGAAGCACGCTTTAGCTTGGTGGAAGTGCAAGAATCCCCAAGCTTGTTCTTATCGGGCATGGCGGGTTCTCGTATGCCGATAGCGGTGTCTCACGGTGAAGGACGTATTCAAACCTTGAATGCCGACGTAAACGCCATCGAAGCCAGCGGCACTGTGGCGCTGCGTTTTGTGGATCATCAGGGACAAAGCACAGAGCAGTATCCGTTTAACCCTAACGGTTCGGCGAACGGCATTACCGGCTTAAGCAATCGTGATGGTCGCGTGACCATTATGATGCCGCATCCGGAGCGGGTGTTCCGCACCGTGGCTAACTCATGGCACCCAGACGAGTGGGCGGAAGACGGCGCTTGGATGCGCATGTTCCGTAATGCCCGCAAGCACATCGGCTAGGCAGCTTAAGTCTAAACTTTTAAGCCACTACGAATAATAACAAGCCCGCTTTGATGCGGGCTTGTTATTTTTATGTGAGTCTATATTTTGGTTCAGGCGCAGACTTGAGTTGTGGTGCATCAGGCAGGCTTACCGCGTGGGGCGCCTACTCGACGCCGTACGCCATTAGTTGACGCTGAATAGGGAAACTTGGCCGGGTGTTATCTCTAAGCTCAGAGGCTGGCTTTTTAATTGGCGCTGTAAAGGGTCGTTGTCATCGAGCGTATATACCGGATATTGCGACAGATAACCGGTGAGTGCTTGCAGTAACATCGGCAGCATAAAGCGTGCTTGAGGCGAGCTGCTGCCCTCATTTAATTGGTAATTGAGCAGTTCAAACTCATCTAAAAACAGTGCGCCTTGCTCGTTATCGTAACGAGGCCGAGCATTAAAGTCGCCGGCTATGTCCCAGTGGTAGCGGTTTTGGCCTTGGTTAAGCGTGATTAAAGCTTGGCCCAGCACCCGCGCCTTATCAGGCGCTTGGCGACCCAGCTCCACTTTCACGTCCTGCATTTTTACCTTAGCCGATAACCAAGAGCCAAGGCCTAAGGGAAAATCTTTACCCAGCTGTTGATTTAAACCCTGATTTAATTGCTGCTCGCTGAGTGTTAATGCTTGAGCCCATGCGCCGCCACTGGTGGCAAGTATCAGTAAAAACATTATAATTTTCATCGGTCTGTATCCCTTCCCTAATTTTCTGTACCTTTATTACGGCAGTCGCTAGTCTGCACCGTCTCACTTAACAGGAGCAAGCCATTTTTGACTGATTATATTTACACCGCGCTCGGTTGGCTGTTATTTCTGGTCCATACCAGCTTAGTGCTCGGCGTGACCTTTAGGGTAGTGATGAAACGCCGCCCGGTGGGCGTGTCTTTGGCCTGGCTGGCGCTGATTTATGCGATCCCCATTTTGGGGGTGGCCACCTATATCTTGCTTGGCGAAGTGCGCTTAGGTCGCAAACGCGCCGAGCGAGCCAAGGCTATGTATAAGCCCTACGCAGATTGGATAAATGTGCTGGTCAGCCGCTTTCCTGGGCAGTCGTTTGAGGTAAGCGAGCCGGCGCTGCCCATTTATGAACTGGTCAAAGCACGGCTTAATATGCCCATGCTGAGCGGTAATGCCATGCATTTACTGGAAGAACCAGGGCGTATTTTAGGGGCATTACAAGATGATATTCGCAACGCCCGCAGCTCCTGTTATTTAGAGTTTTATATCTGGCATGCCGGGGGGCGCGCCGACGATATCGCCATTGAATTAATGGCCGCCGCGGCCCGCGGTGTAGATTGCCGTTTACTACTGGACTCGGTGGGCAGTGCCGGCTTTTTTCGCAGCCACTGGCCGAGCAAGTTGCGCCAAGCCGGCGTTAAGGTCGTCGAAGTGCTGCCCGTGGGCGCGTTTAGATTATTGTTTGAGCGCCAAGATTTGCGGATGCATCGTAAGTTAGTGGTGATAGATGATGATGTGGCCTATACCGGCTCCATGAACTTGGTGGATCCGAGCTGCTTTAAACAAGGCGCCGGCGTGGGAGAATGGGTCGATATTATGCTGCGTATTCGCGGGCCCATAGTGCCGATTTTTTGGTCCTTGTTTGTCTGGGACTGGGAAATGGAAACCGGTGAGCGCTTACTCGAGCAACTTGAATATCACCCCATCAGCTGCCTAGACAGTCAGCTCAAATTACAATTATTGCCCTCAGGCCCCTTTATGGGCGGCGATGCCATTCAGCAAAGTTTGTTAACGGCCGTGTATCAGGCACGCCGCAGACTGGTGTTGATCACGCCCTATTTTGTGCCTGACGACGCACTGGTTGCCGCCTTGTGCTCGGCGGCGGATCGCGGCGTAGAAGTGCAATTAATCTTGCCGGAGAAAAACGACTCGCGCATGGTGAATTACGCCTGTAATGCGTTTTTTGAAGAATTGTTGCGCTCAGGCGTAGAGATCCACCTTTATGGTGCTGGCTTGTTACATACCAAGTGCGTGTTAGTGGACCATCAGTTTGGCTTGGTGGGTACGGTGAACTTAGATAAGCGCAGCCTGTGGCTAAACTTTGAAATGACCCTGCTGATTGATGACGGCCAAGCCATGGGCGAGCTATTACACCTAGCTGACAGTTATCTCTCTGAAACCCGGCGCGTCTCTTGGCTAGAATGGCGAAAGCGCCCCTTGCGCAAGCGCGTGCTAGAAAACCTCTTCTATCTGTTGAGTCCGTTGCTGTAAACGCCTTACGTAGAACGCTTTACGTCGTAAGAAAAAAATACCGAGCCTACATCAGGCTCGGTATTTTTATTTGACGTATAGCGTATGGCTTTTTTTACTGCTGATAATTCTTCAGGAAGCGGGCGAGGCGGCCGATGGCATCTTCTAATTCTTCAACGCGCGGCAAGGTCACGATGCGAATGTGATCCGGCGTTGGCCAGTTAAAGCCGGTGCCTTGTACTACCAGCATCTTTTCTTGCAGTAGTAAGTCGTAGACCATCTTTTGGTCGTCTTTAATGGCGTAGACTTTAGGATCCAAGCGCGGAAACATATAAATTGCGCCTTTGGGCTTTACACAAGACACACCCGGAATATCATTCAATAACTGCCACGCAAGATCTCGTTGCTGGCGCAATCGGCCACCAGGCAACACCAGCTCATTAATGCTCTGATAGCCGCCTAATGCCGCTTGAATGGAATGCTGCATGGGCACGTTGGCGCACAGGCGCATCGAGGACAGCATTTCTAAGCCTTCGATATAGCCTTTTGCCTGATGCTTAGGGCCACTGATCAGCATCCAACCTTGACGAAAGCCAGCGGCGCGGTAGCTTTTTGACAGGCCGTTAAAAGTGGCCACCAATACATCGTCACACAAGGTGCACACCGAATGGTGAGCCACATCGTCATAGAGGATCTTGTCGTAAATTTCGTCGGCAAAAATGATCAGTTTGTGTTGGCGGGCAATTTCTACTATTTCCAGCAAAAATTCACTGCCATATACGGCACCGGTCGGATTGTTGGGGTTAATCAGCACTATGCCTTTGGTGCGCGGGCCGATTTTAGACTTAATATCATCTAAATCCGGATACCAGTCCGCTTGCTCATCACATAAGTAATGCACGGCTTTACCGCCAGACAAGTTTACGGCGGCAGTCCACAGCGGGTAATCCGGAGAGGGCACTAAAATTTCATCACCGTTATTCAGCAGCGCTTGCATGGCCATGACGATCAGCTCAGATACGCCGTTGCCGATGTAGATATCTTCCAAGTCGACGGTGCGCAGCCCTTTCTGCTGATAGTACTGCATGATGGCTTTGCGGGCCGAAAACAACCCCTTGGACTCGCAGTAGCCTTGGCTAGTAGGCAGATTTACTATTACGTCTTTTAATAGCTCTTCTGGCGCATCAAAGCCAAAGGAGGCGGGGTTACCGATATTAAGCTTTAAAATACGATGGCCTTCGTCTTCTAAACGACGGGCTTCTTTGTGTACTGGGCCACGAATGTCATAGCAAACATTATCGAGCTTGTGAGATTTATCTACGGAATACATAAGTGTTCATGGCCTCAACATAGGCACCAGCTTGGCTGTCATCTCCGCTTTTTTCACGTTACTTTCTCGCTGCTGCTTTCTGACAGCAGAGTTTCTACAACAAGGGCGTGATCAAAGAAGAGCGAAAAATAAGCAGTAAGGGCTGGTTAATAAAATAAAGAGATATGAGCCCATGATGAGACTTTGTAGCCAAGATGAAAAGGGGTAAGCAGAGTATTGTGATGAAAAACAGCGCTAAGCCCCCAGCGCCGAGCGCCAAGCTCAACAAAAGACGGTGTTATGCTTGACATTCTCAGTTTTGAAGTTCAGTGCAGTGCTAGTGATGGGGTGGGCAGCGCAAACAAAAAAACATCGAATTTACGGCTCGATGTTTTTTGTGCGCAGAGCTAAATACTTATCTTTAGTGCTCAGTTTTATTTTTCAGCTCGGAGCCGGGCGCTGTGTTTAATCAAACAAGCCTAAGTTAGCTTTGGCGTAGGCTTCAAATTCGGTGTAGCCGCCAATGTGTGCTTGGTCGAGGAAGATTTGCGGCACGGTTTCTACTGGCTTACCCACGGTTTTTTCTAAATCGGCTTGAGAAATGCCTTCTGCATGAATATCGATATAACGAAACTCGAAGTCATCGCGCTGTGCGGTTAACTTTTCGGCCAGCTCTTTGGCACGCACACAAAAAGGACAACCAGGACGACCAAAAATAACTACAAACATACCTATCTCCTAACGAATTAATTGCACCCAGTTTAACAGGTGTGAATGTGGTGTGAAGCGTAAAGCGGACAAGCTAAGTGATAAGCAGGTAGTACCCACACACTAAACCGAGATCCTGATGTGCATTAGGAAGACGGCATAAACAATCACCCCGTCTTTTGTTGAGCTTGGTGCTCGCACTGCCCTTAAGGCTAGTCCTCTTCACCATTTACCCCTCACTCCTCTCCGGTTTTATTCAGATCTGATCACTATTTTTCCGACCTTTGTCCGTGCCTTCCGTGGCAAATAGGTTTTAGTCTTTAAAGATCTAAAGCGAGATCCTGACGTGCGTCAGGATGACGGCAGGGGGCTAGGTTTTGATTATTTGCTGTCATACCGGACTCGCTCCGGTATCTCGCTTTTATGTTTAAAGCCTAAAGATAAAAGCGAGATCCTGAGGTGCGTCAGGATGACGGCATAGGGATAAACACCGCTTCTTATTGAGCTTGGTGCTTAGCGCCGGGCGCTATACTTTATTTTACTCAGCACTCAGCACTCACCAGTCCCTAATCCCTAATCACTTTCTCCGTGAGCCACTCACGCTCAAAGCGCCGGGCTGGCCATTCGCCCACGCCGGCGGCGATGTCTTTTTCATGTTGGGGGCTAATAGATAAGCCATTTTGTAACAGCACAAACACTTTTTGCTGGCCGCTGTTGGTATCTAAAAATCCGGCCAAGTTTTGCACATGAGCAATGGTGCCGGTTTTCGCCTGAATTTTGCCTTTAAGGCTGGGGTCTTGCACGCTCTTGCGATACAACAAGGTGCCGCTTTCGCCACTCACCGGTAAGAGCGCCTTTAACCACTGAGCGCGCGGTTCATTGGCAATCACTAACAACACGGCTAGCAAGTCTTGGGCGCGCAGTAAATTGTGCGCCGATAACCCTGAACCGTCTGCAAGCCAGCTGGGGCCTAAGTCGAGATTGGCTTCTTTTAGTAGTATTTCGCGAACTGCTTGAGTGCCATTAGCGAAGCTACCGGGCTGGCGAAAATGTTCGGCACCGAGTGTGCGCAACAAGCTGTCTGCATACAGATTATCTGAGTGCTCTAAGATAGTGCGACTTAGCTCTTTTAAGGACGGCGATTGATGGCTGGCCACTGGCTGCCAATCCTGCGCGGCTAAGTGAGTGCTTGTTTGCACGAGAATACTGCTGTCTTTAATAGTGCCAGAAAGGCGAATGCCCGCTTGCCCCAGTGCCCAGCGGCTTAAATCTTTACCCCAAGCGTTCACATCTTGAATAGCAAAACGTAAGGGCCAGGGCTCTTTTCGCGGGCCAATACAGCCCGTAAGGCGATATTGGTTAGGCGGTGTCATCTCAACATCCAACGAGCAAAAGCTGCGTTTTTGCTCGGCACTGTTCACCACTTTAACCTCGGCACTGACCTTAACGGGCTGATGGGCGGGCACGGTGGCCCGCGCCGCTTGGCCAGTATTGGCATACAAGGCACCTTGCACGCAGTTGCGGTCTAAAATTAGCGCCGCTACGGGGGAGGTATAACACACGCTTAAGTCATTCCAAGACCAACCATTGCCTCGGTCGTAGCCGCTAAAACGCTGTTGATTAAGCAGCAGGTTACCGCTCACTTGCTTGACGCCGCTACGCTTAAGTAGGTCACGTAACTGCTCGCGTTTGAGGGTGGGGTCACCGACGAAGTCGACCAATAAATCACCCACTAAATGACCGTTATCAAGCACGCCACGATAATAGACTTGCGTTTGGTAGCGCCAATCTGGGCCCAATGCTAAGGCGCCCGCCAAAGTAGTCACTAACTTTTGCGTAGAAGCGGGTTTTAATAACAGCTCACTGTTGTGGCTGGCTTCAATGTTTCCCGTTTTAGCATCTGCCAGTATCCAGGCCGCTTGGCCATTGGCGGGGGCAGGTGAAACAGTGGCGTGCGCGGTATTAATCACCGCACTCACGCTGAGCAGCAAGGCCGAAAGGCCGACAATAGTTGAACGCATTAATGTCTCTTCGTTTTCAGTAATAAAATGATGGAAAATTAGGTTGAGCTTACTTTTATCGGGCTAATAATTACGCCTTACGCCTTACGCCTTACGCCTTACGCCTCACGCCTCACGCCTCACGCCTCACGCCTCACGCCTCACCCTCACGGCCTAAGACAAAGCATTCGCCAGTCGAAAGCGGCCTTGGTAATCAAACAGGGTTTCTTTAACACGCCAGCCTTTTTTATGTTTACGGGCTATTACAAAGTCTGGGTGGCGAAACTTTTCAGCCAGTGCCAGCACGTCGGCTAGGTTATTAAGCTCAGGCTCAAAGCCCGGCGCGGGCCAGTGGGGGCGTACAAATTCCAGATAAAAACGCCCTGTCTTGCCCTTAGCGTCAAAAGCATACCATTGCTGTAGCTCAGTGCCATCTTCATCGTAATAGGTGGCTTTGAGGGCTGGGCCAAATTTTCCGGAGCCCTCATCTAAGCTCATGCCGGCACAGCGTAAGATAAGCGCATCTTTCAGCGCCAGCGCTTCTTTAAGCTTCTTGTCGGGATCCACCAACACACAGCCGCAGTCGTGGCATTGGCGGGCGGCGATGTCATTTTCAGCCAAGCATTGCGGGCAAGATTTAAAGCGAAAACGATAACCGCAAGGCTCGCCTAATTCCTCTGGCTCGTCTGCATGAGAGAATAAACCCTGACAGCGACGGCCAAAGTGCTCCAGCACATTGCCTTGTTCGTCGGTTTTACCCCAAAAAATATTGGCAAAGCCACAAGCTGGGCACAGCACTTGCACCTGCGTGGTATCCGGATTGGGTCTGGGCTCGCCCACATCGGGGGCGAAAATGTCCATATTATTGCCCGCGTAATCCAAAACTAAACAGTTGGTTTTATCGGGGCTTAGGCGCAAGCCTCGACCAATGATTTGCTGATATAGCGCCACTGATTGGGTGGGGCGCAGCAGGGCAATCACATCCACGTGCGGCGCATCAAAGCCGGTAGTCAGCACAGACACGTTCACTAAAAACTTCAGCTCGCGGGCTTTAAAGCGGCGAATAATCTCATCGCGCTCAGGCCCTGGGGTATCGCCAGTGATCAGGGCGGTTTGCTTCGGCGGTAACAGCCCAGCTACTTCTGCCGCGTGGCGCACCGTGCTGGCAAACACCATCACGCCCACACGCTCCACTGCATAGTCTTGGATTTGCTGCACTATGTGTGGGGTAACTCTGGGTTGGCGCGCCAGCTCTTGTTCTAATGCTTGCTCAGTAAATAAGCCCTGTTCATAGAGCCTTGAAAAATCATAATGCACCACAGGTGCATCAACGATATCTGGCGGGCAAAGATAACCTTGTTTGATCATCAGCCGCAGCGGCAGCTCAAATAAGCAATGCTTAAAAAAACGCGGCTTACGGCTGCGCACAAAACCATGATAATGGGTTTGATAAATCCAGCCCATGCCTAAGCGATAGGGCGTCGCCGTTAGGCCCAGCACTTTGAGCTTAGGATTGGACTCGTGCAGATGATTCACCACTTGCAAGTATTGGCTGTCGTCATCATCGGATACCCGATGGCATTCATCGATGATAACTAAGCTAAATTGGCTAAAAGCCTCCAAGTTGCGCGCCACCGACTGCACAGAGCCAAACACCACCTGAGTGTGGGCCTCTTTTTTACCGAGGCCTGCCGAGAATATCGCCGCCTCTTTACCGTAGCTTTGATACTTAGCGTGGTTTTGCTCCACCAGCTCTTTCACGTGCGCCAAAACCAAGACACGGCCGCGGGCGAGGCGTGCCAACTCGGCAATCACCAAGCTCTTGCCCGCACCGGTAGGCAGCACTAATACGGCAGGGTCATCATGGCGGCGAAAGTAGGTGAGCGTGCGCTCCACCGCCTCTTGCTGATAAGGGCGCAGGGTAAACATAATCGACTTTAACGGTAAGCGAACAGAGCAGCAGTGTGCTAATAAAAAGCTAAGAAATCAAAAATAAAGGGCGTGAGGAGTGAAGCGTGAAGGGTGAGGGGGAAGAAAGACAGCCGTCAGCCAGAAGCTGAGAGCTGGAAGGTGAAAACGACAGCCATGGAATGGCCCGACTAAAGTAGACACCAGTTTAAGCAGCATTAAGTTGCTGCGCATATGCGTTGGGGGTTAATCCTCCCAGCGCAGTGTGTTGTCTTACTTTGTGGTAATACTGCGTGATGTAGAAGTGTATTTCTTCTGCCATCTCTTTACGAGTTAACAGCCCTAAACGACGGGTCCATTCCTTTTTCAGTAAAGCAAAAAAGCTTTCTGAACACGCATTATCCCAGCAGTTTCCCCGGCGAGACATGCTGATAGTCACTTTACGTTTATTCAACCACGTCATGGTCGCCATACAATGATATTGGCTGCCCTGGTCTGAGTGGAACATCAGCTCTCGGCCATCAGGCTTCTGCTTCTTCCAAGCCTGCTTTAAGGCCTTAATCACTAATTCAGCACTATTAACCGGCCCTTGAGCCTTGCCCACTACCTGTCTGGTAGCAAGATCGATTATCACCGCCAGATAGAGCCAGCCTTCTTCACAGCGTATTTGAGTTATATCTGACACCCAAACACGGTTCTCTTCTGCAACCGTAAACTGTCGGTTTAACAGATTCGGCGTCGCAGCGATGCCTGGCTTATGTTTACGATGCCCAGGCTTAGGCGCGACACAAGAACGGTAGCCCACACTCTGTAATAGGCGTTGCACTTGATTCTTACCACAAGCAAAGCCTTGGTCAACCGCTTCGCGCCACAATTTCCGATAACCCGCAATACCATGTTGCTGTTCAGCTTCAGCCAATAAAAAGGCGAGCAAACTGCGATGACGCTCCGCCTGAACCGAAGGCTCTCGTTGGCGCTGCTTCCAACAATAAAAACCCGCACGAGATACCTGGAGTACGCGACACATCACCAGTACCGTCCAGCTCATGCTGCGATACCGGTCGATGAAGGCAAATTTTATCGCCGTGTCTTGGTAGCGTACTCTTCCAGCTTTTTTAAGATATCGAGCTCCAGTTCAGCGCGCTCTAGCTTTTTCTTAAGACGCTTATTCTCTTGCTCTAACTGACGAAGGCTTTTATCTGGCCCTTCATTTTTAACGGGCTTATCCTGTTTCGAATCTGGTTTGTCCATTATCCACTCTCGACGCCAACGGCTTAATACGTTCGGATGCACCCCCAGCTCACTGGAGATGTCAGCTAATGTTTTAGGTGATGAAACAGAGAGTTTAACGGCTTCCCGCTTAAATTCATTACTAAATTTACGTTTGGTTCGGTATTGCATACACTTCCTCACTCTGAAGAAGTGTCTACTTATTCGGGGCCATTCCACCAGTATCTGATCGAAAGACCAAGGCATTTGATTGATAACAACTAAACCTAATGGCTTTAAGAGAGCGTGCTGCTGCCTTTTGTTAGGCTGTTATCAATAAAATTTTTTTCAGATTTGATCTCTATTTTTCCGTGGGTTTCGTGGATTCCGTTGCGATAGTCCTTAAGGTCTGTCTTCCCGCTTTGGTTCCTACCTCACTTTGCTTTAGAATAAGGTATCTTTAGCATCTATCTAAGAACTCTTTCTAAGAGCAACCGAGGCACATAACTTCATGATTATTAAACCCAAGGTTCGTGGCTTTATCTGTACCACTACCCATCCTGTTGGTTGTGCGGCGAACGTAGCCGAGCAAATTGCTTACGTAAAAGCCAATGGTAAACTGGAACATGGCCCTAAAAAGGTGCTGGTGATTGGCGCATCTACGGGCTACGGCTTGGCGTCACGCATTAATGCTGCTTTTGGCAGTGATGCGGCCACTATCGGCGTGTTTTTTGAAAAAGCGGCCACCGAGAAAAAAACCGCCTCTGCCGGTTGGTACAATTCTGCCGCCTTTGATAAAGCCGCCAAGGCCGAAGGTTTGTATTCAAAAAGCATCAACGGTGACGCCTTCTCTAATGCCTGCCGTGAGCAAGTAATAGAGTTGATCAAGCAAGACTTGGGTCAAATTGACTTAGTGGTCTATTCGTTGGCCTCACCGGTGCGCAAAATGCCCGACACCGGCGAAGTAGTACGCTCTGCGTTGAAGCCGATTGGCGAGGTGTATAAGTCTACTGCCCTCGATACCAATAAAGATGTGTTGATTGAAGCGGAAGTTGAGCCGGCCAACGAGCAAGAAATTGCCGACACCATTCAAGTGATGGGCGGACAAGATTGGGAATTATGGATGAATGCGCTGGCGGATGCAGGCGTATTGGCGGACGGCGCTAAGTCGGTGGCGTATTCCTATATCGGCACCAGCTTAACTTGGCCTATTTACTGGCACGGAACTTTGGGTAAAGCCAAAGAAGACTTAGATCGCGCCGCGCAGGCTATTGATGCCAAGCTGAAAGCTCATGGCGGTAATGCCCACGTAGCCGTGCTGAAGTCTGTGGTAACCCAAGCCTCTGCGGCCATTCCGGTAATGCCTTTGTATATCTCCATGGCCTTTAAGGTGATGAAAGAGCAGGGCATTCACGAAGGCTGTATCGAGCAAATTCAGCGCTTATTTACCACTCAGTTGTATGGTGAGCAGCCAGCGCAGTTGGATGAAGAAAATCGTCTGCGTTTGGATGACTGGGAATTGCGTGATGCGGTACAAGATGCTTGTCGCGAAATTTGGACTCAAGTTCAAGACGACAATATTTATCAGTTAACTGATTATCAGGGTTATAAAGATGAATTTTTGCGTTTGTTCGGCTTTGGTCTAACTGGCGTTGATTACGAAGCAGACGTAGACCCACAAGTGAATTTTGAAGTGATTGAACTGGCGTAAACGCAGTTAAATCACAGTAGTAAAAAGCCCAGTCGTGTTATGCGACTGGGCTTTTTTTAATGGTATTTAGGTTTGTTGTTTAGCGTGGCTCTACTTAACTATTTTGCCTCACGCCTCACGCCTCACGCCTCACAAGCCCGCACACAGCACTTGGTTTCTACCCGCATGCTTGGCCGCATATAAGGCCTCGTCCGCTTGGCGTAACCATTGTTGGCTGCTGGCCGTTTGCTTATGCAAGGTCGCTAGTCCTAAGCTGACGGTATAACTCACATTCGCATTGTGACTGCGGACCTCGGCTTGGGCGATGGTTTGGCGCAATCGCTCAGCAATTACACAGGCGCCTTCAAGGCTAGTTTCCGGCAAAATAATGGCAAATTCTTCGCCGCCGTAGCGACCTAAATGATCCGTACTGCGCAGGCAAGCGCGCATGGTCTCGGCGAGGTGGCGAATAACGTCATCCCCCACCTGATGACCATATTGATCGTTGACGCGTTTGAAGTTGTCGATATCGAGCATGATCAGGGTGCAATCATGACCGTAGCGCCGAAAGCGCTCAAATTCGCTATTGAGATGGCTTTCCCAGGCGCCACGATTAAGCAACTTGGTTAAGTTGTCGGTCTTACTTAAACAATTAAGCTGAGCATTCGCTTGTTCTAGCTCAATGCGGCTACAGGCCACATCGGTGACATCGTACACCATCAAAGAAACGCGTTTTATGCTGCCATCGGGCTCAGCGAGCGGGCTAATAGTCACGTTTTGATACATGTAAGGTGAAGTGCCGGTAATGGGGCGGCTACTGCCAAAGCGAAAGAGATAAGGGCGCAACTCCCAAGAGGTAAAGGCGCGGGTATTAAGCATCACTACCGTGTCTATTTTTCGTTTTAGCCAAGTTGCGGGTAATTCAGGAAACAGTAAGAAAATATTCTGCTCCCGTACCGCCGTTGACGTAAGTCCGCTGTGGTTTTCCATAAAGCCATTCCACAGCTGTACTTTAAATTCTAAATCTAATACGACTAGGCCAATTTCCACTGACTCGAGCATGTCGACCAGAAAATGAAAGGCGTGGGCATCCTGTGTTGCGAGGGGCATGACTTACTCCATCAGACTTATTCCAGTAAATAAGACAATCGTTGCTCTAGGCGCGTGACTGAATCTTCTGTCAGCAAAACCAGCAGATTACAATTAATGTTTTGTTGTTCAAGCTCATAGGGAATTTCAATACATAACAACTGCTCTGTCTGTTGCCGATGATGAGCAAGTAAGCCTTCAATATGTTGAGGGCGGGACAATAGATGGGGTTGACCTAAGCCAAAGCAAATATCTAATTGCTGGCCTAAACCTTTAATAAAAGCGCTGAACAGAATGTTCGACATGTCGAGTAACACTTCGATCTCGGGGCAGAGCAAGTCTCATCTTCATAGTGCAGCAATTTGGCCATTTGCTCGCTGTTGGTGTCGGTAAATAACAGCAAGGCTTCACCAGACACCCCCGCACCCACAAAACCCTGACACACGGCGGCATAGTCGGTATTGCCTTCAATGGCAGAAATCGCCATATTGAGCTCGCTGCGCGCAATCAAAGCCACTTTAGGAATGGGCTGATGAATAAAAACTTGTAGTAGTTGAGCCAGTAAGTTTGAAGCCTGCCCCATGGCAATGTTGGCCATCTCTTGCAGATACTCAAACAAGGTGACGGCGTCGTCTAACTCTTGGTTAGCGGGTGCGGGAAGGTTGTGGGAAACAGGCGCTGCGCCATGAGGGCGGTATAGGCCGTATTCAGTTAAGAGCTGTGCTAACTCAGACTTAACGATGGGTTTGTTAATAAAGCCAATGGCACCGAGCGCGCGTACTTTGTGTTGAGCTTCTGGCTGAATGTCACCGGAAACAACCACGGTAATAACGGATAATCCCTGTTTTTTAATTTCATTGAGCACGCCATAGCCGTCGAGCTCTGGCATATTCAAGTCAAGAAATAACACATCGGCGCCATAATGCTGTAAGAAAGCCAATGCCTGTTTGCCATCTTCGGCAAAGTGCAGCTGTACCGGCCAATCGGCGGGCAAGGTACTGGCCATTTGTTTACGGGCCACCAAAGAGTCATCACAAATTAAAATATGGGTTTTCATACCACGTTAATACCTGATTGTTTGCGAGTGATAAGCGGTTACAAGGTCTGTTTAGCGCATAAGAGTATTCAATCACAGTTAGTGTTCAGTTAACAGGAAACAAACGAAACCCTTTTTAGAATAAAGAGCGTGTAAACTTAGCGTAAAGCCTCTCGTTAAGTGTCGATATAATATATGTGACTAAAGCCTATCTTAGGGCTTAATTAGTCGCTTAAAATACAGATCTAGCTAAAGGTGATAACCCTTGGCTTTTGTACGAGGCAAGGATGCGCTTAGCCTTCATAAATCACAGTGAGTGCACTTGAAGTCGTCTCTCTTTGAGCCGTCTCGCTTTAAGTAGCCTCACTACAATTGGCTGAAAAAATGAATAAACGCTTTTCTCTGGGGCGCTGGATGCCAGGTTTAATGACGCTGTTAGGTTACCAAAGAGCCTGGTTGATGGCGGATGTACGGGCTGGGGTGTCGGTAGCCGCCGTGGGCTTGCCCGTGGCTATTGCCTATGCCGAGCTAACGGGCGTGGGTGCCGAGGCGGGCTTGTATTCCAGTATTTTACCCATGATTGCCTATGCTATTTTTGGCTCCTCACGCCAGTTAATCGTCGGGCCCGATGCGGCGACCTGTGCGGTGATTGCTGCCGTGGTGACGCCACTGGCGCTGGGCGATCCTACTCGACATTGGCAATTGGTGATGACCATGACCGCCATGACCGGCGTATGGTGCCTCATTGCCAGCCGACTAAGGTTGGGTGTGCTGGCGGATTTTTTATCCAGCCCCATCTTAATGGGCTTACTGAACGGCGTGGCCATCACCATTATTGTGGGCCAGCTGTCGAGCGTATTTGGCTTTACCTATCACGAGCAAGGCTTGGTAGAGCGGGTATTAGCGGCGCCCAATTATGTGTCAGAAGTGCACCTGATTACGCTAGGCTTTAGTTTACTGACCTTGCTGGTGATGCTGGTGGGTAAACGGCTTAACCCCTTGTGGCCTACTTCTTTACTGGCATTAGCAGTCACGGCAACTGTGCTCTGGGCATTAGGGGCTCGGGTGCAAGACGTGGCCGTGATTGGCACCTTAAGTGGTCGTTTCCCAGATTTTCAAATTCCTGAATTTCCGCCAGGGCTGATCCGCGAGCTGGTATTGCCGGCGCTCAACCTGGCCATGATAAGTTTTGTGTCTTTAATGCTTACCGCGCGCAGTTTTGCCGCGCGCAATGGCTATGACATAGACGCAGATGCGGAGTTTCGCGCCCTTGGCATTGCTAATATTGCCTCTGCCGTCTCCCAAGGTTTTGCGGTGAGTGGTGCAGGCTCGCGCACTGCGGTGAATGACGCCAATGGCGGTAAAACCCAGATGGTGTCGTTAGTGGCCGCCTTGGCTACCGCCGCGGTGACTTTTTATTTGTACTCACCCTTGCAATATATACCTACCGCCGCACTGGGCGTGATACTGATTTTAGCCTCACTGTCGATGACGGATTTTCGCAGCATTTGGGCACTGCGCCATTCGGACAGCTCGGCCTTTTGGCTGGCTTGGGTCACCTTTTTCAGCGTGTTGTTAGTGGGTGTTATTCCTGGCATTGCTTTGGCGGTGTTACTGGGCTTATTTCAGTTTTTACGCAACGTCATGCGCCCCACAGAGCAGTTAATGGGCATGAATGACGAAGGGGTGGTGCATACTTTAGGTCATAACGAAGAAGTGAAAGCCATTACCGGCGTGTTAATTTATCGTTTTAACTCGCCGCTCACCTACTTTAATGCCGCCTATTTTAAGCGCCGGGTATTGGTGTTGCTGGCCAGTGAAAAGAAGCCAGCTAAGTGCCTGATCATTGATGCGGTATCCTGTTTTACTCATCAAGATATCAGCGTGATGACCATGGTGGGTGAGCTGCATAAAGAGCTGAAACGCAGCGGCATTCATATGGTGATGGCAGGAAGGCGTGGGCAAATGACGCTCTGGCTAAAGCAAGCAGGGATCCGCGTCGGCGAAGAGGGCATCTTAGTGTATCCCGATGTATACCAAGCACTGCGCATGACCAGTTGCTATTGGGATGAAGAGCCGGAGACTATTACCTTAGAATCAGAGGCCAACGACATCGCCGAAGATGAGCGCCTGCAAGCGCTTGCCCAGCTGGAATTATCGGTGTTGTCGCCCAGTGCACGAGAGTCACAGCTTGCAGAGCGAGAGGCCGCCACTGAGATAAGTGAGCCGGTTGCAGAGCTGTCTTTGCCGCCAAGCTTTCTGCAGACAAACCTTTTGCAGACCAACTTTTTGCAGACCAACAAGCTGCAGCCCAGAGTATTGGAAAAAAGTATGCAGCCTCAGCCGGAGGTTGCGCCCTTATTAGATCTTAAGCTGGGATCGAAAGAGCGTAAGCAATATGCGCAAGAGCGATCCCAAGCGGCCTTAAACGTTCATTTAGAAACCGGCGTTACCCAAGCGACCTCGGGCGCGGCGCAAGCTGAGCTTAAGTTCCCTTTGTTGGAGCCCAAAGCCGGCGAGAGCATTATTCAACTTGAAGCGCACATGAATGATGCCACCCGCACTGGCTCTCGCTTTGATTTAGGAGCTAAAAAATGAGCTGGCGACAACGTTTATTATGGCTGCCACCGCCAGTCATCACCGGACTCGCCGCCTTAATGATGTGGTTAACAAGTACCAAGCTTGCGGGCGGTGGGGTAAGTGAGATTGAGTTGGCGGGTAGTGGCATAGCAGGGCAGCCGTGGCTGTTTTTAATGTCGATAGCAGTGGGAATAGCAGGTTTGCTACTGATGTTGATCTCGGCATTCACCTTGCGCCGCGCTCACACCACGCTTTTGCCCTTTGCGCCAGAACGCGCCACCGCCTTGGTCACCCAAGGGGTATTTAGCTACAGCCGTAACCCTATTTATGTGGGCGACCTTATGTTGTTGCTGGCATGGGCGATCTGGCTCGGCAACGTCATTAATGTGCTGTGGCTGGCCTTGTTTGTACTGTATATGAGCAAGGTGCAAATTGCCGCCGAAGAGCAGGCGCTGCAGACAAAGTTTGGCCTTGCCTACCAGCAATATTGCCAGCGGGTACGCCGCTGGTTATAAGCGCTAGCGCTTGTGACTCGCTGCTCGCCGCTTTACACTTGGCCTTTTTATTTTCGGGAGAGATAACCCCATGAGTGACGCGCCTTATACCTCTGGAACAGCCTCAGGGCAGCCTTCAGGCCAAAACTCAGAGCAGGCTCAAGACAATCTGACTCGCCTTAATAAATTTATCAGTGAAACGGGTATTTGTTCGCGTCGAGAAGCGGATCGATTGATTGATCAAGGGCGAGTTAAGGTAAACGGCGTGGTGGCGGGCATGGGTGTTAAGGTCAGCCTTGCCGATGATGTGCGGGTAAACAATAAGCCGCTGCGTGCCAAACCGGCGCCGGTGTATTTGGTGTATAACAAGCCAATTGGCATTACCTGCACTACGGATCCTGAGATCCCAGAAAATATCGTGGATGCAGTGGGCTATAAAAAGTCGCGCATCTTCCCTATCGGTCGACTCGACAAGCCTTCTAGCGGCTTAATTTTACTGACCAACGATGGCGACATAGTGAATAAGATCTTGCGCGCTGGTAATGCCCATGAAAAAGAATACATAGTGTCCATGGATAAGCCCATTACTGACCGTTTTGTGGCGGACATGGGCGCGGGCGTGCCGATACTCGATACCATCACTAAGCCGTGTAAAGTGCGAAAAATTGGCCATAACACCATTAATATTATTTTGACTCAGGGCTTAAATCGTCAAATTCGCCGCATGGCCGATTACCTCGACTTTAGCGTGACCAGCCTCAAACGAGTGCGGATCATGAATATCGAACTCGGTGAGCTTAAACCCGGTCAGTGGCGCTATGTGACAGAGTCGGAGTTGGCGCTGATCAACGCCATGATTGGTGACTCAAGCAGTACCGAAGAAGCCTCACAGCTTGAACAACCCAAGGCGGCCCGCAGTGGCCCGCGCATTAAAGACTTAACCCCTGAACAAACTGCAGCTCATGCTCAGGCCAAACCCAGTGCCAACCGCAGAACCCGTGCGCGTTCAGCCAGTGCCAGCCATGCCGCTGCTAATGCCAAACCTAAAGGGTCCGGAAAGCCGCGCCCTGCCAATACTGGCGCTAAACCTGAAGCTAAAACCGGTGCAAAAAATGGCGGCTCGCGTACTCAGGCTACGGGCAAAGGCCGCGCATCCAGCAAAGGCTCCTTGCCACAAAGCAATCGCGGCAAGCGTTAAAGAGCGTGAAGGGCGTGAAGGGCGAGAGGTAAAGAGTGAAGGGAACGATAAATGGCCGAGACGGTGTTTATCTTTAGGCCGTCTTCCTGATGACCATCAGGATCTTGGTTTTATTTTTAGGTATTAAACACACAAGCGAGATACCGGGGCGAGCCCGGTAAGACAGCTAAGGATCCAGAGCCAATAAGCGGCAGTATTTCGGGCTAGCTCTACGCTTGTGCAGCCCTTAACTCTATGCAGATTTAATCAAATGAAAATGCTTCTTGCCGCGGCGCAGGATCAAATATTGCTCTTGGAGTGGCGCTAGCTGTTCCGTATCCGCAGTAATCAAGCTGCCATTCACCGTAATGGCGCTGTTCGCAATCAGCTCTCGGGCGTGACGTAAGGAGCTGGCCAGTGTGCTGTCTACCAGCAGTTGGCTAAGAGGTGGCAGTTTAATGTCAGTGATGACAGTTAATGGCATGCCGTCTTGCTCAAGCTGGGCCAATTCGCTCAGCGTTAACGCATTAAACTTTCCGGTGAAGAGTGCCTCACTAATACGCTGAGCGGCCGCTAATGCCGCCTCGCCATGCACTAAAGCAGTGAGCTCTTCTGCTAATAAGCGCTGGGCTTGGGGTTTGCCTGTCGCCTGTATGTCCGCAGCTTCAATGGCGGCAATCTCGGCCACAGTACGCAAGCTGTAAAAGCGTAAAAACTGATATACGTCGGCATCGGCGGTATTGAGCCAAAATTGATAAAAGGCATAAGGTGAAGTTTTAGTGGCATCTAGCCAAACAGTGCCAGTTTCGGTTTTACCAAACTTGGTACCGTCGCTTTTAGTGATCAAGGGCAGCGTTAAGCCAAATACCTGCTGTTGATTAAGCCGGCGCGTGAGATCAATGCCGCTGGTAATATTGCCCCATTGATCGTTGCCGCCAATTTGCAGCGTGCAGTTTTGGCTGCGGTTGAGCTCGGCAAAGTCGTAAGACTGCAATAAAGAGTAAGCAAACTCGGTAAAAGATAAGCCTTGGTCGGGCCGCGCTAAGCGCTGCTTCACCGAGTCTTTGGCGATCATGGCGTTCACCGAAAAGTGTTTACCGATATCGCGCAAGAAGCTAAATAAGTCGAGCTTATTCATCCAGTCCGCATTATCGAGCAGCTGAACTGCATCCTGCTCGCCGAGATCTGTATTAATGCTCTCTATGGTTACCCCCAGCAAGGGCGCAATTTGGCTCTGCAACTCACTTACCCAACTTTGTACTTGCGCCGTGTCGTTAAGGTTGCGCTCGCTGGCCTTAAAACTGGGGTCGCCTATCATGCCGGTGGCACCGCCCACCAGCGCGATGACTTTATGGCCCGCTTCTTTAAAGCGGCGCAACATAAGCAGCGGCACTAAGTGGCCGATATGCAAACTGCCCGCCGTAGGATCAAAGCCGCAATACAACACTCGTGGTGCTTGATTCAGATGTTGATGCAGTATGTCAGCGTTAGAGAGTTGTGCTATTAAGCCGCGCTCGGTCAGCTCCGCTAATAAGGCATTGGGCGCAGTTAAGTTAGGCGTAGTGAAGTCTGTCATCATCAACTCTTCGAATAATTTAAAGTCTTATGCTCACTTAAGTCACCCCTGCTTGCCTATGTCCCTTTAGGGATAGTTTTCGGTATAATGTCAGCACCAAGCACCAAGCATAAAATAAAGCCGAACCTGATTACCCACAAAGATCAGCCATGTTTCAGTGAGTTAAGCATCAATTAATTCAATAGGTTACAGTGAGCTGCCCGCCTATTCGGTAATGAATATGAGGCTCAGTTTGGTATTTTGACCTTGTAGGGGCCAATTTATTCGGCCCGGTTTGGTGTTTTGGTCTAAATCTAAACCTCAGTAACAGCCAGCCAAAGCTGGCCAGCCGAATAAATTGGCTGCTACAAAGAACAAACCAAAACAACGCGCATCATGGCTGAAGTTCATACGTAATCAGGTAATGTTATGTTGATCTTTTAGTGGATTTCGCGGCTTTCGTTGCAAAGAGGGCTCAGGTTTGATGTTTATCTGAGCGCTATTACTCAAGGTCTCTTATGTCGATAGGCAATGAAAATAAGCAGCAGGCGTTGGCTGAGGCTATCGAGGCCATAGGCTCAGTTGCCTTTGCTCGGCGCTTGGCTAAGCTGGTGAGTTCTTATGTCGATAGCGATTGCTGTATAATCTTGAGCTATCAAGCAGCGGGCTCGGCGGTGTATTTGTATGATAATTTGGCGGATAGGCGGGAGCTGCTATTTAGTGAGTATTTAAATGGCATTTATGCCCAAGACCCTTTCTATCGCGCACTGCGCCACGGCTTAAATGACGGTGTCTATTCGCTGAGTGCCGTTATGCAGCAACAGGGCGTGAATGACCCCGATTATATGGCTGATTTTTATCAGGCAACGGGCTGGCAGCAAGAGCTTGGCATAGTATTAGCACTCAACGAGCAGCAATGGCTAACGCTGTTTTTAGGCCGCTTAACCGCCACTCCTTTTAGCGGCGCTGAACAGCAGGAGCTACGCCAGCTCCTGCCTATTCTCAGTGCCTTGTGTCGTCAGCACTGGCCCAAGGGTACAGAAACGTTAGCTCAAAGCCCGGCGCAAAGGTCGATTGTTGATGCGCCTGTACCGCCGAGCTTAGCTCGCCTTAATACCACTGTTCCTAACACCACCTCTCCTAATACCACGGCATCGATGCGGGTACGCGTTGAGCAAGCCTTAATCAGCTTTGGTCAATCACGGCTAACACCACGGGAGCAACAGGTGGCGATGCTATTGGTACAGGGCCAAGATAACGCCGCCATCGCGCAGCAATTAGGTATCGGCGAGGGCACGGTGAAAAATCATCGCAAGCATTTGTACGCCAAGCTGGCCATAGATAGCCAAGCCGCGCTGTTCGCCCGCTTTATGAATCATCTAATTACTTATGACTCAGCGCCGAGCACCAAGCGCCCAGCTCAACATCCAGCCGGTAAAAAGTGTGGATTAGTTTTTTAGCTCGGCGCTTGGATCTAGGCGCTGGGCGCTATTTTTCTGTATACTGCACTCCATTCTGGGCGCACTTATACCAATACTTATTACCTACAATAAGTACCAATCACAGGGAACTGGCCGTTATGATCCCAAGGATAGATCTGCAAGCGCAGATAACTCCCACCTATTTTGAATTTCTTGACGCCTTAGCCGAGAGCGGCTTTCGCGGTGACATTGAGCGCAGCTACGCCAGCCGGCTAGCGGTAGCCACCGATAACAGCGTTTATCAAATGTTGCCGCAAGCGGTGGTGTTTCCGCGCTCAGTTCAAGACTTAAGCCTACTGCTGAGCTTGGGCACGAAACCGGCGTTTCAAGATATTAAGTTTACCCCCCGGGGCGGCGGCACCGGCACTAACGGCCAGTCATTAACCGAGACCATAGTGGTGGACAGCTCGCGCCACCTTAATCAGCTGCTCACCATGGATGTGCCCGGCAAACGGGCACGGGTGCAAACCGGTATCGTGAAAGACAAGCTTAATCAGCTGGTCGCGGGTCATGATTTATTCTTCTCGCCAGATCTTTCCACCAGTAATCGCGCCACCTTAGGCGGTATGATCAATACCGATGCCTCGGGCCAAGGCTCTTTGGTGTACGGTAAAACCTCCGATCATATACTGGGCGTCACTGCCGTTTTAGTGGACGGCAGCATTATCGAAACCGGCCCGGTGAGCGGGGCGGCATTAGACGCTAAACTGGAAGAAGACAGCCGCGAAGGCGAGCTGTATCGCTGTGTGTATACCAGCGTCACCGAGCATGCGGGCGAGATTGAAAAACGCTTTCCTAAGCTCAATCGCTTCTTAACCGGTTATGACTTAAAGCATGTGTACCATAAGGCCAGCCATACCCTGGATTTGACCCGCATCTTGTGTGGCAGTGAGGGCTCACTGGCCTTTATCGCCGAAGCTTGGCTGGATCTCACGCCGATCCCGCCGTATCGCACCTTGGTCAACGTCAAATACGACAGCTTCTTGTCGGCGCTGCGCAATGCGCCCTTGATGGTGAAAGCCAAAGCGCTATCGGTAGAAACCGTTGACTCTAAAGTGCTGGGGCTGGCGCGCGAAGACATCATTTGGCACTCGGTAAGCGACTTGATTCAAGACGTGCCCGGCAAGGTGATGGACGGCCTAAATATGGTCGAATATGCGGATCATGACCCCGATTCCCAGCGCGAAAAAGTCGATGCCCTGTGTGCCCAGCTTGATGGCATAATGGCGCGCGGTGAAGCCGGCATTATCGGCTATCAAGTCAGTGACGACTTAGCCTCACTTAATCGCATTTATGCAATGCGCAAAAAAGCCGTGGGCTTGCTGGGTAATACCAAAGGCCGGCAAAAGCCGATTGCCTTCGTCGAAGATACCGCTGTACCACCGGAAAACTTGGCGGATTATATCGTCGAGTTTCGTGCACTGCTGGATGCTAATCAGCTGCAATACGGCATGTTTGGCCACGTAGATGCCGGCGTGCTGCACGTACGACCGGCACTGGACATGACGGATCCTGCCCAAGAAGTCACCTTGCGCAAAATCTCAGATAAGGTGAACGCTTTAACCGCCAAATACGGCGGCTTAATGTGGGGCGAGCACGGCAAAGGCTTTCGTTCTGAATACAGCCCGACCTTTTTTGGTGAAGTGTTGTTTACCGAGCTGCGCCGTATTAAGTCGGCATTTGACCCCTTTAACCGCTTAAATCCGGGCAAGATTTGTACGCCGCTCGACAGCCTAGACCAATTAGTGTCGGTGGATGCCACTAAGCGCGGCTTTTATGATCGCCAAATCCCCATTCATGTGCGTGACAGCTACACCCCCGCCATGGATTGTAACGGCAATGGCTTGTGCTTCGACTTTGATGTGAACTCACCCATGTGCCCGTCGATGAAGCTCACCTCCGATCGCCGTCACTCGCCCAAAGGTCGCGCCGGATTAGTGCGTGAATGGCTGCGCCAACTTTCGGCTCAAGGCTTCGATCCCATGGCGGAAGAAGCAGCGATTATGACTGGGCGCACCAGCGTCAAAGGCTTAGTAGAGCGCGTTAAGTTTACGTGGCAAAAGCAGCGCGGCGAATACGACTTTTCTCATGAAGTAAAAGAAGCCATGGACGGGTGCTTGGCTTGTAAAGCCTGCTCCAGCCAGTGCCCCGTTAAGGTAGACGTGCCGACGTTCCGTGCCCGTTTCTTACAGCTGTATCATCAGCGTTATCAGCGCCCACCCAAGGATTATTTAGTCTCGTTCGTGGAGTCGTACACGCCGTGGATGGCTAAAGTGCCGGGCTTAATTAACCCGCTGATGAACAATAAGCTGGTGAAAGCCAGTGCCAGCTCGTTATTAGGCATGGTTGATATGCCATTAGTGAGCCAGCCGAGCCTGACCAAGTTATTGGCGGATGGCGCTAACACGCCGTTTGACTTAAACGAGCTGGAGCGCTTAAGCCCTGAGCAAAAAGCCAAGACGGTGTTAATCGTCCAAGACCCGTTCACCTCATTTTATGATGCTAACGTGGTGTTTGATTTGGTGCAGTTAGCCCGCCGCTTAGGCTTTAATCCGGTGGTGTTGCCCTTTAAACCCAACGGTAAACCGGCCCACGTAAAAGGCTTTTTACGTCGTTTTGCCCATATGGCTGCCGACAGTGCCCAATTCTTAAATCATTTGGCACGCCTTGGCATTCCTATGATGGGCGTGGATCCGTCCCTCGTACTCTGCTATCGCGATGAATATAAAACAATTTTGGGCGCAGCCCGCGGCGATTTTGAAGTGTTATTGCCCCAAGAATGGTTATTGCAACAATTGCCGACCCTTCCAGCCCAAGACATAGCCGGCGAGTCTTGGTATTTATTTGCCCATTGCACCGAAAAAACCGCCAAGCCCACCACGCATCAAGACTGGGCGGGTATATTTGCGCACTTGGGCGCCAAGCTTGAAGCAGTGCCAGTTGGCTGTTGCGGCATGGCCGGTACTTATGGTCATGAGCGCGAGCACCTAGACGGCTCTAAACAGTTATACACCATGAGCTGGGCTGAGCCGCTGCGCAAACGACCCAACGATCGCTGTTTGGCCACCGGTTTTTCTTGCCGTGCCCAAGTAAAACGCATCGAAGGGCAGGGCATTCAACATCCAGTGCAGGCATTGTTGGGGTTGCTGAAATAAGTTGAGGCTACTTAAATAAGTTATAGCGCCAAGCGCCAAGCTTAACAAAGTGCGTGGTTTTTATTTTTGCCGTCATCCTGACGAAAGTCAGGATCTCTATTTAGGTTCTAAAACTAACAGCGAGATACTGGGGGCAAGCCCAGTATGACGGCATAGTGCGAAGGTCAATAAAAGACGATGTTTTTCATTCAACTAGGCGCTGGGTGCAGGGCGCCTAGCGCTACTAAATCAATTAAGGAAACAACATGGGAATTATTTTAAATTTAATTATCGGTGGTTTAGCCGGTTGGATTGCCGGCAACCTGATGAAAGGCCGCGGTTTTGGCGTAGTGGGTAATATTCTGCTAGGTGTCGTGGGCGGCTTTTTCGGTGCCATTGTATTTCGCCTGCTCGGACTTGCATCCACGGGCATAATTGGCTCACTGGTGATATCGACCATAGGTGCGGCATTACTGCTCTATATAGCCCGCAAGATTAAAAAGTAAAAGATAAGCGCCCAGCACCAAGCTTAACAAAGAGCGGGTACTGAAGTTGGTTAGATAACACTGTGGTTAGATGAAACAGTGCGCCGATGTTAGTTGGTCTGATTTTTAGCTTGGCGCAGGGAGCTCGGCGCTGGGCGCTTTCACTCCTCTTTTCAAAATAATACTGGACATTCACTGTCAATTAACAGAGAATGCGCCCTCAGCCCAGTTGGGCATGACCTTTTGTGATGTGGGTCACGATATTCAAGCAGAGAAATAGTGCTTTATATCGTTATAACCCGCCTATTCGGCATGCTACATGGCGATTCGACTAAGTGTTTAAATACATTTAATGTTGAATTCGTTAAGACCCTGGGTTTATGTAGCTGCCAAAGTATGTGCGTTGAAGCGGGTTATATTGCGTTTTTTAGGAACATAACGCATCACGTCCGCGCCAAACGACGCGACCCTTTTCGGGTTGCCCGTCCCCTCCATTGGGCGCGACGACACAAGTCTGGCAGATCGACATCCATGATGAGAAAGACGCACCGGCATTAGTCGGCTCGTTACCATGGCGGTGTTGAGACAAAAATGGCCAGATTAGCCTTGTGAATCTTAGTGTTAAACACACTCTGTAAAGGAAACCCTCACCTTGGTGAGAATAGGTTGTCCTTGGCCCTATTGTATCAGTCCGCCGACATTCTATTTATTCGGAACTGTTAAATGACAAATTCTACACTTGTACTTGCTGAAAATGCCCCTGCCTTTACTGAATTAGGTCTGGCTCCTGAAATCTTACAAGCACTGACCGATGCCGGTTATGTGACGCCTTCTGCTATTCAGGCTGCCGCCATTCCTACTTTGCTTGAAGGCCGTGACGTTTTAGGCTTGGCACAAACTGGTACTGGTAAAACAGCTGCGTTCGCACTGCCGCTGTTGAGCACCATTACCGGTGGTAACAACACTCCTCAAGTATTGGTATTAGCACCTACTCGCGAACTGGCTATCCAGGTTGCCGAGTCGTTTGAAGGCTATGCCAAATACCGCAAAGACATCCGCATTATGTCCATCTATGGTGGCCAAGCGTACGACACTCAAATTCGCTCATTGAAGCGTGGTGTTGATATCGTGGTTGGTACTCCAGGTCGCGTAATGGACCACATGCGTCGTGGCACTCTGAAATTGGATAATCTGAAAGCATTAGTGCTGGATGAGGCCGATGAGATGTTGCGCATGGGCTTTATCGACGACGTAGAATGGATTTTGGAACAAACTCCAGCTACTCGCCAGATTGCTCTGTTCTCAGCTACTATGCCGCCGGTTATCCAGCGCGTTGCTCAGAAATACCTGAACAACCCTAAAGAAGTGCGCATCGAGAACAAAACCCGTACTAACTCCAGCATCAAACAGCGTTACTGGTTTGTACGTGGTATGAACAAACATGAAGGTTTGTGCCGTTTGGTAGAAACCGAAAAAATGGATGCCATGCTGGTATTCGTACGTACTCGTAAAGACGCTGAAGATCTGGCCGAGATGATGAGCCGCGAAGGTCACGCTTGTGAAGCCTTGCACGGTGATATTCCGCAGAAATTGCGTGAAAAAGTGATTGAGCGCCTCAAGAACGGTCGCTTGAACATCTTGGTAGCTACCGACGTAGTTGCTCGTGGTCTGGACGTTGAGCGTATCAGTCACGTAGTAAACTTCGATATGCCTCACGACAACGAATCATACGTACACCGTATTGGTCGTACCGGTCGTGCTGGCCGCGAAGGTGATGCAATCTTGTTTGTTACGGGTCGTGAAAAGCGCAGCCTGTTCAACCTTGAGCGTCATACTCGCCAACCAATCGAAGAAATGCAGATGCCGTCTGCTGACGAGATCAACAAGATCCGTGCCGAGCGTTTCAAAACTAGCCTGCGTGTTAGTGTAGAAGCCGATGAGAAATCTCTGGCACCGTTCGTAGAAATGATTGAGTCTTTAGAAGAAGAAGGCATCGATAGCTCACAGTTAGCCGCTGGTTTAGCGCGCTTACTGCAAGGCGACCGTCCATTGTTTATGGAAGACCGCCCGCAAGCCGCTCGTCGCCCAGAAGTACGTGAAAGCCGTGACCGCAACGATCGTAATGACCGCAGCGACCGTGGTGAGCGCGCTCCACGTGCACCACGCTCAGGCCGTGACGAAGTAGCCATGGAAACCTTCCGCGTAGACGTAGGTCGTGTACACGGTGTTAAGCCAGGTCACTTGGTAGGTGCGATTGCTAACGAAGCAGATCTTGAGTCACGCTTTATTGGTCAAATCCAAATCCACGATGACTTCTCGACTGTAGACCTGCCACAAGGCATGACTGCAGAAGTACACAAAGTACTGCAAAACGTACGTGTGTGTCAGCGTCCGTTGAACTTGGCTAAATACGAAGGTGGCCCTATGCCACGCCGTGCAAGCTTTCGTCCAAACGACGACCGCAAGCCACGTAGCCCACGTCGTACTGAGCGCTTAAACGGCTAATCCCCGCTTAAGAGCAACATGAAAAAGGCCTGTCAGCAATGACAGGCCTTTTTGTTTTTTGTGAAGCGTGAAGTTTAAAAGCGAAAGACTAGAGATTTTTGCCACGGAATACACGGAAAGATAATATTAGGGTGATGGGAAGTAGCTTCTTGTAGGCACAGCTATAGCTGTGCAATATCGCTTGTGCACCAAATCCAGCGTTGCCAGCTTGAACAGTGTAGCTGCCCGTCTCTTTGGTAAAGAGGACTTTGGCAGGCCAGCGTAGTTGGATGGGTTTAGATTCAAACCTAAAGCCAAACCGTGCTGAATAAATTTGCACCTACAAAAGACCAGAGCCAAACCCTAACCTTGGTCATTGCGAGGAGTGCAGCAACGCGGCAATCCAGAGTTATGTACCGCGCCGCTGTAGCATGGATTGCTTCGCTACGCTCGCAAGTCCAAATTCAACATTAAAGATTAAATATCGGCGCGGTTGTCGGTGTTTAGCTTTAACGGGCAGCGTATGACGTAAAGCGTTGTTTTCCGCTCCCATAAAAAAACGCCGCACTCTGAGAGTGCGGCGTTTATCATTTTGCTTGGTGCTAAGGTCAAATCTTACTGCGCTAATGACTCAGGCAGGTGCTCACGAATGGTAGAGAGCATGATTTTTAACACCTTAGGGTTCGCACACACTAGGTTACCGCTGCGCTCAAAGTTATGGCCACCTACGAAGTCAGTGACAATGGCACCGGCTTCACGGGCAATTAGGCTGCCTGCAGCAAAGTCCCACGGCTTTAAACCCAGTTCCCAGTAACCGTCTGCGCGGCCTGCGGCCACATATACCAGATCTAAGCTAGGGGCACCGGCACGGCGAATGTCAGAGCACTGTACAAACAGGTCTTTAAACATACCTAAATAGGCATCGGCGTGGTGTTTTTGCTTAGAAGGAAAACCGGTAACCAGTACTGTGTTGGCTAAGTCTTTTGCTTTGCCAGTACGAATACGATAGCCGTTCAACTGAGCACCGGCGCCGCGGCTGGCGGTAAACAGTTCATCACGAATTGGATCGTAAACTACGGCTTGTTCGGTGCGGCCTTTTACACGTAGCGCAATGGATACGGCAAAGTGAGGAATACCATTCATGAAGTTGGTCGTGCCATCAAGTGCATCAACAACCCACTGATAATCAGGGTTGCTGCCGGTTAGTTCACCACATTCTTCACCAATAATGGTGTGCTCCGGATAAGACTTACGGATGGTATTAACGACGGCGTTTTCTGCGTCTAGATCGAAATTAGTAACAAAATCGTTCTGGCCTTTTTGACGAGTTTCGATGTTCTCAGGATTGGCAAAACCTTTGACGATAACTTGACCAGCGTTACGCGCAGCGCGTATCGCGATATTCAGCATCGGATGCATATGAGTGAACCCACTTGATGTTAAAGAACGAAATTTGAGCGGCATATTATACCTGTGAACGAAAACTAGGCAAGAGTTAAATCTGATCCCGAGCCGTCAATTCACCGCCCCAATGAGTGCAAACGACTCATCGAAACGAAGCCTGAAACCCTGCGCTATGCATGAATCTGTTCGTATAAAATCTCAGTAACAGAAAATGATAGCTAAACATCGTCTATGACAAATGCAGGTGATTAGAAAAACTAGGTCTAGCCATTATAAAAGGTCGTTCTGAATACAGTTGCTAGTTAATGCCACTGCTCGCTATCATGCTAGCCTTATAATAATTGCCTATTGAGGCTGTTTTGGAGCGCGACATGTCGGGCCTGTCTTTGGTGTTGTTGACGGTGTTAATGGTGGCCTCGGGTCAAATGACCCAAACCTTGTATGTGCCGGCCATGACCGACATGGCGGATGCGCTTTTGGTCGCCAAAGATAGCTTGCCGCTGCTGATGGCCTGCTACCTGATCCCTTACGGCTTGTTTCAGTTTATTTACGGGCCCCTGTCGGACCGCTTAGGCCGCCGTCCGGTGTTACTGGTGGGTTTGAGTATTTATGTGCTGGGCTCAGGTTTAATTGTGCTGTGGCCGAGCTACCCCATGTTATTAGTGGGCAGCTTTATTCAAGGCGCAGGCACGGCGGCGGCGGGCAGCTTATGCCGTAGCCTAATGCGCGATAAATTCGAAGGCACAGCCCTAGTGCGCTACAACGGCTATGTGTCGATGGGCATTATGCTGGCACCACTGCTTGCACCCTTGCTTGGTGGCTACCTTAACCAGCACTTTGGCTGGCAGTCTATGTATCTGTTTTTGCTGCTACTGGGGTTAAGCTGCACGGTGATCATTTTCTACTGCTTTAAAGAAACCTTACCCGTTGAGCGCCGTCATCAACAATCCATCTTGCCCGCCTATTTACACGTCTTACACAGTCATGCTTTTTGTCGACAGCTGGGCATGTTAATGGCGGCTTTTGCGGGGGTGATTTTATATGAAGCTGAGTTTGCGGTGGTGGCCAGCCAACACGCCACTTTAACCAGTCGTGAGCTCAGCGTGCTGTTTATTCTGCCGCTCCCATTGTATTTTGCCGGCGCTATGCTGGCGGCGATAACCGCCGGCCGCTGGTCTGTGGCTCGGTTACAGTGGGTAGCCACCATAAGCTTATTGTTGGGGGCGGGAGTGATACTGGTGTCGGCGTTTGAAGCTGAATTGAGCTTGGTGGGCTTAGTGCTGGGTGGGGGTCTATATTTTGCTGGTGCCGGTTTATTGTTTCCGGTGGCGACCTCGGCGGCGGTAGAGCCTTTTGCCCGCCACAGTGGTAGCGCCGGCGCGCTACTCGGCGGTTGCTCTAATTTAGGCGGAGGCGTGTTTTTGCTAGTGCAGGGCGGCTTACCGCAAATGAATCAAAGCGTCTTGGGAGGCCTACTACTGGCGTTTGCCGGCCTTACCCTATGGCTATTGCTGCCCGCTCATCACGCACTGCCAGAGCCGGGTCTGTAGGCTTACCTGATTACCCACAAAGCTCAGCCATTTTTCAGAGAACTAATCATTAATTAATTCAATGGGTCACAGGTAGGTGCCGCCTCTTCGGTAAAGAATATTAGGCCCAGTTTGGTATTTTGACCTTGTAGGGGCCAATTTATTCGGCCCGGTTTGGTGTTTTGGTTTAAATCTAAACCTCAGTAACAGCCAGCAGAGCTGGCCTGCCGAATAAATTGGGCAGCTACAAAGAACAAACCGAAACAGGGTGCATTATGGCTGAGGTTCATACGTAATCAGGTAAGCTTATTAGCCAGGGGCACTTAGTCGTTGGCATGATGTAAGACAACAAACTTGTCCCACAGCTGCTCTTGGCTCTCAGTGTGCTTAGGGTCGATAATAATGCAGTCGATAGGACATACGCTGATGCAGGTCGGTTTATCGTAATGGCCCACACATTCGGTACACAGGTCTGGCTCTATCTCATAGATTTCTGCGCCATAACTAATAGCACCGTTAGGGCATTCGGGTTCGCACATGTCGCAGTTGATGCAAGAATCTTCGATTAATAATGCCATGCCCTTTACCACTCGCTTACAGACTTAAAAATATCGAGCACAGCATAGCATTTTCTCGGCTTTAATAGCGCCAATCGTCGGTTTTGTGGTCTCAGTCAGAGCGGGCTTGCCTTGCCAATGCCAGCTTGGCCGAGCACAATATGTTATCCCTCCCTGATGAGACTTATCTATGGAACTGGCTAACTATCGGCGTGAATATCTGCAAGGCGGCTTGCGTCGTAACAACTTGCCGGACAACCCTTTGTCTTTGTTTGAAACTTGGATGCAGCAAGCGGTGCAGGCAGACTTGATGGATCCTACCGCCATGGTGGTGGGCACGGTCGACGAACAGGGTCAGCCATATCAGCGCATCGTATTACTCAAGCACTTGGATGAAAAAGGCTTCGTATTTTACACCAATATGGGCAGCCGTAAGGCCAGCCAATTGGCCAATAACCCCCGCATTAGCCTGCTCTTTCCTTGGCATATTCTCGAACGTCAAGTGCACGTTACCGGTCAGGTAGAGCGTTTGTCGGCGCTAGAAGTCATGAAGTACTTTAGCAGTCGCCCCAAAGACAGCCAGATAGGCGCTTGGGTGTCCCATCAATCCGCCCGTATCTCGGCCCGTGGCGTACTGGAAGGTAAGTTTTTGGAAATGAAGCAAAAGTTTGCCAAAGGCGAAGTGCCGCTGCCGAGCTTTTGGGGTGGCTTTAGAGTGAAGTTTGACTCAGTTGAGTTTTGGCAGGGCGGTGCTAATCGTCTGCATGACCGTTTCTTATACCAGCGCCAAGAGTCGGGTTGGTCGATCGACCGCTTAGCGCCTTAAAAATAAATATTTTTGCAACGGAAGCCACGGACAAAGATCGGAAAAATAGTGATCAAATCTGAAAGAGCCAAAGCTAAGATAAAAGCTTTGGAGGTAGGAGCCAAACAGCCAACCATCAAAGGGCTGTGTTGATGTTTAGGCCGTCATCCTGAACTCGTTTCAGGATCTTGCTGTAGATCTTAGTGACTAAAACCTATTTGCAACGGAATCCGCGAAACCGACAGAATAGTAGTGATCAAATTTGAAAGAGCCAAAACTAAGATAAGAATATTAATGGTAAGAGCCAAAGCCAAAGCCCTAGCCTGAACGAGGGGAGCTCTTACCATTAAATATGTTGGCTCTTGTCGCACTTATCCCATCTTAATTTTTCCGTTGGTTCCGCGTTCTTCCGTTGCAAAAAAATCTTTAGTCCCTTGTTAGCTGGGCGCTATGTTTTTCATTCAACATTCAGCACTAAGAGTGTGGCGAATAAATTTTTAAAGGTAATTTATGCTGATCTGCAGAACCGAACGACCCGGTGACGGTGACGAGATAGATGAGCTGGTGTGTGCCGCCTTTGGCCGCGAGCAAGAAGGCGACTTAGTGTGGGCACTGCGCGAGCAGGGCGCCATTAGCATGAGCCAAGTGGCCGAATACGAAGACGCCATTATTGGCCATCTGTTAATGAGCCCGATATTGATCGAAGGTGAAGACACCGGCTGGCTGGCATTAGCTCCCATTAGCGTGTGGCCTGAGTGTCAGCGCCAAGGGATAGCCAGTGCCTTGATTATCGCCGCGCTGGATTGCGCCAATGAGTTAGATTGGGCGGGCGTGGTGCTATTAGGTGA
This sequence comes from Oceanisphaera profunda, assembly GCF_002157895.1. GTDB lineage: Bacteria > Pseudomonadota > Gammaproteobacteria > Enterobacterales > Aeromonadaceae > Oceanimonas > Oceanimonas profunda. Next base: position 827,103 of record NZ_CP021377.1, on the reverse strand, counting down.
TCCTGAATTTTATGGCCGCTTTGGTTTTAAGCCCGCGCAGGATCTTGGCCTCAGCCTTAAATCGGAGGCCGCCAGCACCGGCGAAATCTTGCTGGCCATGGCGTTTAAGCCGCCTGTGGCTAAAGGTCGAGTCACTTATCATCCTGCGTTTGGATAAGAATATGAAGTGTAAAACGTGAAGAGTACAAAACACCGAACCTGTTGATTCGGTGTTTTGTCTTTGCCGTCATCCTGACGAAAGTCAGGATCTGGAGTTGGAGTTTTAAAGATAAGAGCGAGATACCGGGGCCGTCATGCTGATACTGAATCAAGTTCAGCATGACCAATAAAAAGCCCCAGAACAGCTGTTCTGGGGCTTTTTCACTTAGACTAGACGCTTGGTGCTTGGTGCTTGGCGCTCGGCGCTTTTTATTCTTCGTCTTCTTCAAAATACCAATAACCTTGATTGACCAAGGGTAGCAGTACTTCCAGCAGTGCTTGGGGATGAGCTAGGCAGGCGATTTGTGGGCCGTGAATGCGCGATTGGTCGCAGAGCAGGGCAATGGCTGCTACGTCTGGCTCAGCCAGTTGGTAACGCTCACCGTCTAGGTAAAACACGGCAGTTTCATCGGCTATGTAAAAGCAGCGCGCGCCGGCTAAACGATACAAATAATCGCCGTGATCCAAACGCAATACTAATTCTTCCAGACTATAAGCTGGCTCTGCAGGCTCAAGATCCAAGTCGTGCTTAGCTTCTGAGGTCATTTGGCCAAACCAGTTCGCCAAGCGCGCAGGATCAGCTAATAACTCCGTCATCAGATTTTTTACTTGGTCCAACACCTCAGGCTCAATGCGCCCGTGTGCGATGGCAGCAGTCATGCCCACATCATCAAAGCGACGGCTGTCGGTCTCATGAGCCAGCATATGATCCGCAAAGCCCGAGATTAAATCCCGCGCATCCGGGGCACGAAAGCCTACCGAATAGTTGAGCGCTGGCGTTTCGGCATAGCCTTCATGGGGGCAGCCCGGCGGAATATAAAGCACATCCCCTGGGGTTAGCACTTCGTCTATCTCGGCCACAAAGTCTTCGCAGTGGCGCAATGCGCCGTTGGCGGCAAACTGCTCCAAGCTTTGCGGTAAACCTACCCGCCAGCGACGGCTGCCGGAGCCCTGAATAATGAACACGCCGTATTGGTCGATATGGGGGCCCACACCGCCGCCGGGTGTGGAAAAGCTCACCATCACATCATCAAAGCGCCAACCTGGGATAAAGCGAAACGCATCCGCCAATTCTTGCACGTCTGGGTGCCATTGGTTCACCGCCTGAACCAATAAGGTCCAATCGGTTTCGCCTAAATGATCATAGTTGTCGAAGGGGCCGCTCTCTGCATGCCAGCGATCGTCGGCACGCCACACGCGGCGCGCTTCAACCTGTGGTTCTAAGGCGAGTCCGGCTAATTCATCTGGGCTAAGAGGATCCTCAAACTGAGCAAATCCTGCTTTGATCAGCAGTGGCTTCTTTTGCCAGTAGTGAGCCAAAAAATCCGTGATATCGAGTTTGAGTGCGCTCTGCATGGCAACCTGTCATTAAGGGGGAGTAAGGTAAGAATAGCCAGCTATTATGCCAAGGCGTAGCCGAGATTGATAGATTTGGGGAAATACAGCGCCGAGCACTAAGCGCCTAGCGCCCAGCTTAAAGATAAACAGCATTGTTCTGTAGGTTTGGTGTATGAATAAAAACACCGAGCTTTTAAAGGCTCGGTGTTTTTTAGCTAGGCGCTTGGTGCTAGGCGCCTGGCGCTGTTTTTACAGCTTATCTGTCAGCTCTATGGCGCTGCCGATGTAGTTGGCAGGGGTTAATAGCTTCAACTGCGCTTTAACGGACTCTGGCAATTCTAGGGTATCGATAAAGGTGTGCATGCCTTCGGCATTCACGCGCTTGCCGCGGGTCAGCTCTTTGAGCTTCTCGTAAGGCTTTTCGATGCCGTAGCGGCGCATTACGGTTTGGATGGGCTCTGCTAATACTTCCCAGTTTTGATCCAAATCGGCGGCCAATATGGCAGGGTTGGCTTCCAGCTTGCTGATGCCTTTCAAGGTGGCCTGATAGGCAATCAATGAATAGCCCACGGCTACGCCTAAGTTACGCAACACTGTGCTGTCAGTTAAATCACGCTGCCAGCGTGATACTGGCAACTTAACGGCCAAGTGATTGAAAATGGCGTTGGCCAGACCTAAGTTACCCTCGGAGTTTTCAAAGTCGATAGGGTTTACTTTATGCGGCATGGTGCTGGAGCCAATTTCGCCTTCCACGGTGCGCTGCTTAAAGTAACCAATGGAGATGTAACCCCAAATATCGCGGTCAAAGTCCAACACTATGGTGTTAAAGCGCGCGATAGCATCGAACAGCTCGGCAATGTAGTCGTGCGGCTCAATCTGGGTGGTGTAGGGGTTAAAATCCAAGCCTAAACCGGTGACAAAGCGCTCGGCAAAGTCATGCCAATCGATTTCTGGATACGCCGACAGGTGTGCGTTGTAGTTACCGACGGCACCGTTAATTTTGGCCAGCATTTCTACGGCTTTAATCTGCTTGAGTTGGCGCTCTAAACGATACACCACGTTGGCCATTTCTTTACCCAAGGTGGTGGGTGAAGCAGGTTGACCGTGGGTGCGGCTCAGCATGGGCACATCGCGATAGCGGGTAGCTAATTGCTTAATGGCATCGATCAGTTGCTGGCAATACGGCACCAATACTTGGTCGCGGCCGTTCTTAAGCATAAGGGCGTGGGCGTTGTTGTTAATGTCTTCACTGGTGCAGGCAAAGTGAATAAATTCACTGACCGCGGCCAGTTCAGGCAGCACTTCTACTTTTTCTTTTAAAAAGTATTCTACGGCTTTCACGTCGTGGTTAGTGGTGCGCTCTATGTCCTTGATGCGTTGGCCGTCGGCTTCGTTGAAATTAGCGACTATGCCATCGAGCAGGGCATTGGCTTGTGCGGACAACGCAGGCACTTCGGCAATGTCTGTATTAGCGGCGAGCGCCTGCAGCCAGCGCACTTCCACTTCTACGCGAAAGCGTAATAAACCAAATTCAGAAAAAATAGTGCGCAGCTCCGAGGTTCTACTGCCGTAACGGCCATCAACCGGAGAAATAGCCGTTAATGCTGACAATTCCATGAACAACAACTCCTAAACAAGGGGGATTTAAGGTAAATAATAGGGTGGGTAGAGCTAAAGCATTATATTTCGCGCAAGGCCGCTTGGGCTTGGGTCACAAGACGTTTGCGCGAAAACAAAATTTGGCGGCGTTGGCCACCGAGCTGGCGCCACAGTACGGCGCTGCGAATACCGGCCAATAATAGGGCGCGAATTTGATGCTGTACCAAGGGTTGCTGGAGAAAATTGGGCTCGCCGGCCACTTGAATGCGCGGCCCTATGGGGCTGACGATATCACTATAAATGCTGGCAAGATTGGCCAGCACTTGCTCGTCGAGTAACTCAAAGTGGTGGCGCTGGCGTTTCACCTGATTGATGCGCTCACCCAGCATGGCCATTAAGTCACGGCGTTTAGCCAATTTGCGCTCTAGGGCCACAGTGCCGACCAGATAACGAGTGAGCTCGGCGTTCTTACGGCCTTCGTTGCTGCCCAACTGATCGATAATGGTTTGATAGCCCAGTGCCAGCTGCGCCTTGCCGCCATAAATATCGGCGGTTTGATCCGCGTCTGTCATTAAAATACTGTTTAAGGTAGCGCTCAGCTGGTCTTTATCTTTGATAGTGCCTTGGCGTGCTACTTGCTGTACTAGACTGGCCGCTTGGCAAATACCGGCAAAGGCCAGTACTTGGTTTTCAAGGTTATGGCTCATGCGGACTCCTCATTAAAGCGGCTTTCAATGATGCCGCCGCCTAAGCAGATTTCATCTGCATAAAATACTGCCGACTGGCCGGGGGTGACGGCCGCTTGTGGCTCATCGAAGGTCACTCTGATTGTTTCATCATCGAGGGGCTCGATAAGACAAGCAATATCGGTTTGGCGGTAGCGCGTTTTCACCGTGCAACGCACCGGTGCGGTCAGTGGTGTGCGATCCACCCAGTGTAACTGGCGAGCAATCAGCCCTTTAGAGTACAAACGTGGATGATCGCCTTGAGCCACCACCAGCACGTTGCGCTCCAGCTCTTTATCTACCACATACCAAGGGTCATCACTGGCATTTTTTAAGCCACCAATGCCTAAGCCTTTGCGCTGGCCCAAGGTGTGATACATCAAGCCTTGATGCTGGCCAATCACTTTGCCGTCTACGGTTTCAATTTCACCTGGTTGGGCCGGTAAATACTGGGCGAGAAAGTCGGTAAATTTACGCTCGCCAATAAAACAGATACCGGTGGAGTCTTTCTTCTTAGCGGTGACTAATTCCAGCTGCTCGGCGATGCGGCGCACTTCCGGCTTTTCAATCTCACCGACCGGGAACAGGCTCTTGGCCACTTGGGCCGAGCTTAAGGTATATAAGAAGTAGCTTTGGTCTTTGTTGCCATCGAGACCGCGCAGCAATTTAGGCTGCTCGTCAAAGGTGCGGCGCACGTAATGGCCGGTGGCAATAAAGTCGGCACCTAAGTCTTCGGCTGCAAATTCGAGGAAGGCTTTAAATTTGATTTCTTTATTGCACAAGATATCGGGATTAGGCGTACGGCCGGCTTTGTATTCCGCTAAAAAGTGCTCGAATACATTGTCCCAATACTCGGACGCAAAGTTGATGGTGTGGAGCGTCATGCCGAGCTTATCGCACACCGCTTGTGCATCGTGCAAGTCTTCGGCGGCAGAGCAAAACTCGTCAGTGTCGTCTTCTTCCCAGTTTTTCATAAACAGGCCTTCCACCTGATAACCCTGCTGTTGCAGCAAATAGGCCGATACTGAAGAATCCACACCGCCGGACATGCCGACAATCACTTTTAACTGACTGTTATCGCTCATTACTCGCCGTCACCTGGTTGCAAAACGGCTCACATTTTAACAGACAAAGGCCGCCAGCGGGAGGCCATCCGACGAATAGATTGGCTTTGATTATCTGTGTGAGAGTTTTGCGTAGCAAAAGTTTGCTGAAACGAAACTGTGCCGAAGTCCTCTTTACCAAAGAGACGGCACCTAAACCAAAAAATCGCCTTCAGCCGTCATCCTGATACCGTGTCGTGGCACGGCATGACGGCGACCGGATCTCGTTTTTATGTGTAAAGGCTTAAAACGAGATCCTGACGTGCGTCAGGAAGACGCTAAAGTGACAGTTTCAGGCGCTTAGCGCCGAGCTAAACCAAAACATCGCTCTTGGCCGTCATCCTGAACTTGTTTCAGGATCTTGTTTTTATATTTAAAGGCTTAAAGCGAGATCCTGACGTGCGTCAGGAAGACGGCCTAAAGATAAGCATGGCTCTTGGTATCGCTCGGCACCGCTTTGGCCCTTTGTTTAACTGACAGCTAACCGCTGCCGTTAAGGCTTCAATCTCGGGTCCGGCAACGCTCGGCGGGTACGCTTAAGGCGCGTAACAAATAGGCGTTAAACTCGGTTGCATAGTCTTGTTTAGTGAGCGCCTCATTCATGCATGCCAGCCATGCATCACGCTCATTGGGGCCAATTGCTAAGTGAGCATGGGCACGCGGTATGCTAATGGGCCCGTATTTTTCACGGTATAAAGAAGGACCTCCCAGCCAGCCGGTTAAAAAGCGCGCCAGCTTATCGGTGCTATCAGATAAATCTGCTGGGTGCATGGCACGAATAATGGCCGCATCGGCACGGGTGTTCATGGCCTGATAAAAATCTGCCGCCAGTTTTTGTAAACCGGCAAAACCACCGGCGGCTTGCAGCGAGCTGTCGCCTTGGCCATAAAGGGGTAAATTGTTCATGATGGTGCTCTTTTTCTATGCGAAGTGCCGCACAGCGCTAAAAACCGACCCTAAGTTATCTCGTTGGGTGAGGGGGTCTCAGTGGGCGGCAGCGGTTGCTCGGTGATCGATTGAAACATTTTACCGAACTCCAGCGGCAGCGGGAATACAATAATCTTACTGTTGTCGTTGGTGATCTCGGTCAGGGTCTGTAAGTAACGCAGCTGTATCGCCTCCGGTTGTTTACCCAACATGCGTGCCGCTTCTAACAATTGTTGAGAGGCTTCCAACTCACCGGTGGCGTGGATAACCTTGGCACGACGTGAGCGCTCGGCTTCTGCCTGACGGGCAATGGCACGGATCATAGATTCGTCCAGATCCACGTGCTTGATCTCTACCGCCGTGACCTTGATGCCCCAATTATCGGTACTTTGATCCAAGATACGTTGTAAGTCGGCATTTAAGGTATCGCGCGCCGACAAAATATCGTCTAACTCATGTTGGCCCAGCACCGAACGCATGGTGGTTTGTGCTAGTTGGCTGGTGGCCTCTAAGTAGTTTTCAATATTAATAATGGCTTTTTGCGGATCTGCGACTTTAAAGTACAGTACCGCATTCACCTTAACGGTAACGTTATCTTTAGAGATAATATCTTGTGATGGAATATCCATGGTGATGATACGCAAGTCCACTCGTACTATTTGCTGCACAAACGGGATCACCAAGATAAGCCCCGGGCCTTTAATTTTATGAAAACGACCCAGTAAGAAAATCACGCCGCGCTCATACTCACGTAAGATCCGAAAGGTACTGGCAAAGAGCATCACCAGCAGCACCACCATCAAGATCTGAAAATACATAAAGTCGATGATCATTATCCTCACTCCTTATGAACTGCCGGTTTGAATATGAGTTAGCGGGCGCACGCTCAAAGTTAGTTGGTCGACCGCCAGCACCACTATGGTTTGCTGCGCCGCTATGGGCTCAACACTGCGGGCTTGCCAACGCTCGCCTTGCACCATCACATAACCGGTTGGTGCAATATCCGTGAGAGCCTCACCCTGCAAACCCACCATGGTCTGTACGCCAGATATTACAGGCCGATGGCGCTGTTTTATGATCAGACGCACCACCACCAGCATTAAACCCAGGGACACCAAGGCCAAGGCTGCAATCAAGGGCCAAGCCACACGAAATGCTTGGTCGGGCGTATCAAACAGCAGTACTGAGCCCATCACAAATGCCACCACCCCGCCTAAACCCAACACGCCCAAAGTTGGCGTTATCGCCTCCGCCACTATAAACACCAAGCCTAACGCCAATAGACTTAAGCCAACTGTGCTAAAGGGCAGCATTTGCAACGCCATGGCGGCCAGTAATAAGCAAATAGCACCGCTGATGCCCGCTACGCCAAAGCCTGGGCTCATAAACTCCAGCACCAAACCATAAACGCCGACCAGCAGCAGTAAGTAGGTGATATTAGGGTTACTGATGGTGATGATAAATTGCTGACGCCAGTTGGGGCGGCGCAGCTCTGCGTTTAACTCAACGCTAAAATTAGCGGTGGCGAATGTGTAAGGAGTGCCATTAATGGTTAACGGTTGGCCATCGAGCGCGCGCAACAGGCTAGGCACGTCATCCACGAGCAGCTCAATCACATGCTCGCTCAGTGCTTCGCTGGCGGTGAGGGTTGCAGCGTCGCGCACCGCTAACTCTGCCCATTCGGCATTACGCCCACGCAGTTGCGCCAAAGAACGTATGTAAGCAATAGCGTCATTGAGTATCTTACGCTCCATGGCGCTGCTACTTTTCGCTTTGGGCGCCGCATCAGTGTTATCGAGAGGCTCTGCAGCGGGCCGTATTGAGTCGTTTTTGGACACTTGCGACGTTAACTGCACCGGCGTAGCTGCGCCTAAATGAGTGCCCGGTGCCATGGCTGCCACATGACTGGCATAGAGAATATAGGTGCCTGCCGACGCGGCACGGGCACCACTGGGAGCCACATACACCACCACCGGAATATTCGACGCCAACATGGCACTAATAATGTTGCGAGTGGCATCATATAAACCGCCGGGTGTGTCGAGCGTGAGTAATATAAACGCCGGCTGTTTGACTTCTGCTTGAGCCAGCTCCGTTACAATAAAGTCAGCGGTGCCCGAGCCGATAGGGCCTTTAATATCCAGCTGCCAATACTTCTCCTGGGCCAGTGTTGGCAGGCTCAGACTAAGTAATAGCCATATCAGTGCACACCACTTCATGACTCTGCTCCCGCTGTATGGTTATTTAAGCCTAGTGCACTAGTCATGGGTTGATGGTTTTTTGTGCGGCAGTAGGGAGTGATCCGACGCTAAACAAATACGCTATTGTTAGGCGCCATGCTCAAGAGCATCAAGATCTCTCCCTTCAGCCGTCATCCTGACGAAAGTCAGGATCTCGCTTTAAGTTCTAGGGCAAAGAGCGAGATACGGTCGTATGTGCGGCGTGAGGGCAGGGGAGGTATTTGTGCCTTAGCTGTGTTTTGCTTTATCATTTGCCGTTATTACTTGGCAGATAAACAACAGACACTATGAACATCAGAACAGCCACCAAAGCCGATATGGCGCAGATTTTTCAATTAGAGCAGGCGGCCTTTGGCGAACATTGCTATCCGGATTTTCTGTTTCGCCAATGGTTAGATCTATCGCCGAGTTTGTTACTGGTGGCCGAGGCCGAATCAACAGATGAATCTGCGTGTAGCGAGCGAAATAGTGCCTTCTTGGGCTACGTGGTGGGCAGTTTGGGAGAAGTAAAAGCTCAGGGGTGGGTATTATCGTTGGCGGTGACTGAGTCCGCGCGAGGTAAAGGCGTAGGCAAGGCGTTATTGGAGCAGTTCATTGCGCGCGCCACCAGTATGGGTTGCAAGCAATTACGTTTAACCGTGCATCCAGACAATAGGGCGCTGCACTTATATCACAGCTGTGGTTTTAGATTTGAAAGTGCTGAAGCAGATTACTTTGGGCCAAATGAGCCAAGACAGGTGTTGGTGCGAGTTAAGCCGTGTGAAGAGTAAGCGTATGCTCGCGGTTTTATGTTTTAGGGGGTTGGTGATTAACCTAACCCGTTCCGCCTGCGGCGTAATGCGAGAGCAAGCGTTCGCCTACAAGGGCGGTGTTGGTTTTGTAGGGCCCGTCTCTTCGGCGAAGAGGACTTCGGCCCGGTTTTGTTTTATGTTTGCAGGTCTGCGGGTTTTAAATCGTTCAGCCTGGGTTGAAATGCGATTGTACTTTTACCTACGACAAGCGTTCGCCTACACAAGAGCGGTGAAGTGTAAGGAGTGAAGGGTTAACCCTAAACCCAAACATTAAGATCGAGATCCTGACCTGCGTCAGGAAGACGGCATAAAGGACAACAACCAAGTCAGCCTGCATATTCAGTCTTGGTTTATACCAATCTAAGTAAAGAAGTGGCCTGTTTAAGCGAATCACAAAGATAAGTGCCACCCTTGTAGTTAACACCATTCAGTTAAGAAACTTTAGCGAGCGGTTGACCGATATTTAGGTAGTGCCAAAATACCCTCATCACCATCTGGTATGAGGGTATTATTTTGCTTGAACACTGGTTACTCGACACCGATACATTTGCTGCTCCCGAAGCCCTATCGACATTCCAAAAACACATTCCCTTGGACTGGATCCACACCGCGCTGGAGCAGACCGATAAAGCCAGCGTAAGACGACGCAAACTACCTGCCGAGTTGTTGGTATGGTTGGTCATCGCTATGGGACTTTTTCGAGATCGTCCGATTAGCGATGTCGTTGATAAGCTCGACCTTAAACTCACCGATAAGCTTGGAGACTCAGTGGCTCCCAGTGCCATCCCCCAAGCCAGACAACGTCTGACCAGCGAGCCATTAGAAGCCTTGTTTAACCTCACCGCTGCACACTGGGTTGAAGAAGATAGCAAGGATACTTGGCATGGGCTGCGACTTTTTTCTATAGACGGGACCCAATTCCGCACGGCTGATACCCCTGAGCTGGCAGATCACTTCGGCTACATCAAGCACAGTAAAACGTCTCATACCGAATATCCCATTGTTCGTTTATGTGCCTTCAGCTCACTGCGCAGCCGGATGATCCATAACGTCGCCTTTGGTCCCAGCCGTAAAGGAGAAGTCACCTACGCCAAACAACTGTTGACCGATGTCCCGGATAACAGCCTGACGCTGTTTGATCGCTGCTACCTGAGTGCAGAACTACTGGTCAACTGGCAACGCCAACACCCGTATTCTCACTGGATGGTGCCGATAAAAGGAAACACGAAATACACGATTCTGAAATCACTCTCAAAACGTGATCATCTGGTGGAAATGCAGGTCTCACCTCAAGCGAGAAAGCTAGACCCCTCGCTGCCGGAACTCTGGCAAGCGCGTCTGGTGCTTTATCCGAACCCAACCGGCCCCAATCATATCAAGGGTGTGCTGTGCTCGCTGATCGACGCTCAGCAATATCCGGCTCAAGATCTTTTGGATGTATATTTTGAGCGATGGGAAATCGAAAGCAGCTACGGAGAAATCAAACACAAGATGCTGGAAGACACGGTTTTGTTGCGTAGCCAGTCGATTCAGGGAGTTACACAGGAGCTTTGGGGGATTTTACTTGCCTACAATCTAGTGCGCGTGGAGATCAGTCGCATCGCCCACGAAGCAGAGGTCTCTCCCTTGCGGATCAGCTTTGTAATGGCATTAAGAGACATTCAGGATGAAGTGATGTGGTGTGCGATAGCCTCGCCCGGCAGTATCCCGAAGAAACTCCGGGCCATGCGTGAGCGTGTGAAGCGTTATATTCTGCCTGAAAAAAGAAAACGGCCCAAGAGTAGGACCGTTCGGATATCAAAAACTCGGTACCCCATTCGGTCTAAACACGCTTAACTGAATGGTGTTAACCCTTGTAGTGGGTCTTGCAAAGCAAGAAGGCTTTAAACATTCCCGCTCAGGCGGGACTAGCAGCTGAAGCGCTAGACTACAAAACACCGTCCAGCCTGACTTTAGGTGCTGTATTTACTAAGAGTGATAATACTGAACAGCTAGTTTTACAGAATGGTATTACTTCACCGTCTTTTGCAGGCTTGGCGCTGGTTTATGTCGTTCTCTTCACTCTTCACTCTTCACCCCTTACCCTTCACCATTTTCAATTACTGCAACCGCGCCGCTTGCTCTAGGGTTTTCCAGTCACTGAATAAGTGCACCGGATCGCACAGTTGATTCATGGCGTGCAGGGCGGTGGCATAGCCTAATTGCAAGCCAAACATGCGCACTCCTTGTTCGTCTTTGGCCTGAGCCACTTGTTGGCGTAATTCATCGGTTACCTGAAACTCCCCATCACTGACCAGCAAGATATCTGCCTGTTGCCAAGCTTGTTGTTTGAGATTCTTCAAAGCGGCCAAGAGTGGGGTGTTAACATCGGTGCCGCCACTAAAAGAGCCGCGCAGCATATCTAATAATTCTGGCAAATTAAGCGTTTGATTATCGAGCGTTAACAGCTCATCGGTGCCGCCGAATAAATAGACCAAGCAGCCGCGGTTTTGCTGCTTTGCTACGCGCAGCGCTTCTAAAACCAAGGCTTTAGACACTTGCTCCGCAAGACCATGCATGGAGGCGGAAGTATCAAGACACAAAATAATGGGCCCTTGTTGCAGCCCTTGGCCCGCACCTTCGCCTTTGCCCGAACGTGGCGAGGTCCAATCATTGCCCGCATCTATGGGCATCACACCCGCTACCGCATAGCTGAGCAGCCCTTGCTCGGCGCGTCTGGCATGCCAGAGAATACGCAGCACTTCATGGCCCATAAACGCCGCTTCTAAGGGCAGCATACGGGCCAGATTGTCGGAGCGGGTAATGCCCTCGGTTTCCATGGGCACACCCGGGATTTTACGCTCTTGCGGGCCTTGTTCTTGGGGGCTCATCTTTTGTAATAAATGACTGAGGCTGGCGCTTTGCTCAGGATCCGGATTTTGTTGGCCTAATAGCTGCAGCAGTTTTTGCAGCGGTTGTATTTGGGCTATCCAATTGCTTAAGCGCAACAGGTCAAACCAAGCACGATCCCGCAGATCTCCGCGGTTTTGGTCATTACCGATGGCGGGCGCAATACCGAGCTCTTCGGCGACCTGATCCATAGACTGCCAAAGACTGACTCTGTGCTGCCATTGTTCGGCCAGTTGGTGCAGCGCCAACCAAGTATGGCGGGCGCGGGCTTTTTGCTCGACCAACTGCGGCGCCATACCGTGCAAACTTAAGCCACCGGCGGTGGCGGGCCAAGCCAGCTCTACTTGCTCTAGTGCTAACAAAATATCTTGTACTACCGCCTGCGCCACTTCTGGCGTGTCTTGGCTGTAATCCAGCGCGCCAGACTTAGCGAGTAAGACCCGCACCCGCCGTTCAGTGCTATTGCTTAGCCAGCTCTTGTCTCGATGAGCATCGGGACGCACTAATTCGCCTTTGTCCAATTGCTGAAGCCAGTGCTGCACGGTCACGGCTCTGGGCAAGAGGCTGCCCAGTGGGTGTGTCACCACCAGCGCAAATAAGTTTTCGGGCAGGGCAGCAAGGGGTGCCAGTCCAACCGGTAGCGGGGAGGCCATGGCTTAGTCCTTAACTGGCAGAGCGGCAAAGGCGTGATGCAGTTCTTGCAAGCGCGCATTTTGTTGACTGAGTTGCTGCTGCTGACGCTCCAATTGGCGTTGGGCTTGAGTGGCTAAGGTTTGCTCTAACCACAAATGATCCGCCAAACGTTCAGTCAAACCGCTTAATTGCTGCTCTAGCCAGACTAAATACTGCTTGAGCTCTGCAATACGCTCATTAAGTTGGCGCAAGCGTGAGGCAATGTGTGCCGCCGGCCATGCTTTGGGCTGCAGAGCACTTTGGCGCTGATATTGCTCCATAATGGGTTCGTATAAGTCGAGGTTGCTGCCAAGATTGCGTATTTCATCTTGGGTAAAGCTGGTATTTGGCACCCGCGGTTGGCGATACAGTAAATCGCCAAGCTCGTTGCGCTTTTGGCGCTGGCCTTGTGCTTCTACTACGGTTTGACCTTGCTCGTCCAAATACAGCTGATAACCTTGCTCATCGAGCGCGGGCACGATGGGGTCTGCATCTTGATCGAGTCGCTGCTGCCAGCTGTCGACTAGTTCAGTCATTAGCTCGGCGTTAAAGCCCGGATCTGAGGCAATATTTTGCGCCAGCCACTGGCTTAACAGGCCATATTGCTCCGGCTTTTGCCATAAACAATGAGGTAACACCCAAGCATCGTATAAGCCGGCTTCGTTGTCGCCATTACAAAAAGCCGAAACTTTCAACAGCTTAACTACTTTGCGCCAGCGACGGTCAGAGACCACTATTTCTTGCTCAGCCAAGAAGTGGCGCAAGCTGTGCAGTAAACGGATCAATGCATCCGACAATAACAAGCTGCTGGCGCCCTCACGGATGGCGGTTAAGTCCTCAGTACTGAGACGATCCGCATCAGCCGGTGCTTGGTAATTGTGATTAAGAGTCAATAACTGGGTAAAGCTTTCATCTTGCACGGGCGCTACTTCAAAGCGCAGTAAGAAGCGGTCATACAAGGCATTCAGCTCAGCACCTTCAGGCAACTCATTACTGGCGGCAATCACCGCAATCAAGGGCACCTTAACGCGCTTACTGCCGTTATCAAATTGGCGTTCGTTTAGAATGGTCAGCAGGCTGTTTAAGATGGCGCTATTGGCTTTAAAGATTTCATCGATAAAAGCGATGGCGGTTTCTGGCAGGTAGCCCTCGGTTTGGCGCAAGTATCTGTCTTGTTCCAGCGCCTTAATAGATAAGGGGCCAAACAGCTCTTCAGGTACCGAGAAACGGGTCAGTAATCGTTCAAAATAACGGTTGTCATCGACGATAGTGTGCAAGCGGCGCGCCAGTTCACTCTTGGCGGTGCCCGGTGGGCCGAGTAATAACAAGTGCTCGCCAGATAAGGCCGCCAGCAGGGCTAGTCTGGCCGGTGTATCCCGTTCTAGCAGCCCTTGCTGCAAATGGGTGATCAGTGCAGCAATACGGGATTTAACGACCATGGTTACAGACCTGTAAGTTAATTGTATTAGAAGTTGCTCAATATTGTACCCAAAACCACAGAGTACGCAAAATATGTGGGGCCGCCGAAGGTAACGGCGAAAAATTGGTGAGGGTCAGGATGACGGCTTAAATGCAGACATTGGCCCCTTGCTGTCATACCGGGTTCGCCCCGGTATCTCGCTCTTTGCCCTAGAGCCTAAAGCGTGATCCTGACGTGCATCAGGATGACGGCATAAAGCCAAATCCCGCTCCCTGTCGTCATACCGGTACTGAATCAAGTTCAGCATGACGGCCCCGGTATCTCGCTCTTTGCCCTAGAGCCTAAAGCGAGATCCTGATGTGCATCAGGATGACGGCTTAAATGCAGACATTGGCCCCTTGCTGTCATACCGGTACTGAATCAAGTTCAGCATGACGGCCCCGGTATCTTGCTCTTAGCCCTAAAACTTAAAGCGAGATCCTGACGTGCGTCAGGATGACGGAAAAATTCAACACTCAACACTAAAAAGCGGTGCGCTATGTTCACCCCAGCGGTAAAAATTGTGCGGCTATTATCAAGTAGATAAGTACGCCGGAGGCATCACATACTGTGGTGATCAAAGGCGCGCTGGCGCTGGCGGGGTCAAAGCCCATTTTGTTCAGCACAAAGGGTAAACTCATGCCAATAATACAGCCAATCATCACCACCAGTAACATGCTTAGAGCCAGCACCATAGCGACGGTGGCGTCACCGCGCAGATAGCCAATGGCAGAAATCGCCACCGCCATAGTGGCACCTAAAGATAAAGCCACTAAGGCTTCTCGGCCTAACAATCTAAACCAATCTCGCATCACCACCTCGCCGGTGGCGAGCGCGCGCACCATCAAAGTCGCGGATTGAGAGCCGGCGTTACCGCCACTGCCCACCAATAAGGGTAAAAAGAATACCAAGACGATGTTGGCCGCAATCAAGTCTTCAAAATGGGCAATACCGAGACCGGAAAATAAGTTACCGAATACTAATAGCACCAACCAAAACACCCGTTTTTGATATAACACGCGAATGCTGACATCTTTCATATTGCCGATCATGGTGCTAACACCACCGGATCTATGGAAGTCATCGGTGGCTTCTTCGCTGAGCACGTCCATGGCGTCATCGTGGGTGACTATGCCCACTAAGGCGCCATCCTCATCGGTAATAGGCAGTGCAATTAAGTCATAACGAGCCACGGTTTTGGCCACGTCTTCTTGGTCGTCATTAACTCGACAATGAATGGGGGAGCTGATCATCAAGCTGTGCATCAAGGTCGGCGGGGCGGCTAAAATAAGGGCGCGCAGTGAAACTACGCCCAATAGCTTGCGACCCTCATCAATCACATAGGCGTGATAAATGGTTTCTGCATCCGGTGCCTCGGTGCGCAGGGCGGCGAGCGCCTCACTCACGTTCATGTTGCCATCTAGAGTGGCGTAATCTGAAGACATTAAGGCGCCAGCCGTGCCTTCGCGATAGGAGGCTAACTTTCGAATATCTTCGCGCTCGGCCTGAGCCAGTGCTGGCAGCAAGGCATCTTTTTGCCCTTGGTCGAGGTGATTATATAAGTCGGCACGCTCATCAGAGGGCATTTCAGACACCAGGCGAGCCAAGTTGGCGCGCGGAAACTCCCGTGCCATGGCGACCTGTTCGTCGTCATCCAAATAAGAAAAAATGCTGGCGCGATCGGGCACTTTGTCCAGCAGCCGCCAAGCGAGCGCGGGATTTATCTCGGCTAAGGTATCGGCGATATCAACCGGGCGCATGCCCTTGACTCGTTCGAGTGCGATTTCGAATTGCTGTTGCTCAATGGCGTTGCCTAATACCAACGCGAGTTCTCTATGATCCATACTACTGCTCCGCGTGATAACCCAAGAGGCGCTATATATCAGCTAAAAAATCTGCGAACTACGCAATTTTTAGACATAAATGAGGCAAACTTTACTGGTATAAATGCTAAGTGATTGATTTTTTAATAGCAAGCTTAAGCGGCGCTGTGGAATGTTGAATGTTGAATGTTGAATTTCATTTGACTGTTATTAGCCGTCATCCTGAACTTGCTTCAGGATCTTGTTCTTTGTTTAGCTGAAAGCTCACCGCTCGCCAAAGGTGGGTATGGATTGCCGCGTCGTTGCACTCATCGCAAGGACACAGAGGGCGGTGTTTATGCGTTTAGCTCGGCACCGCTCTTAGTCGTCATCCTGATGAAAATCAGGATCTCGGTTTAGGTTTTAGTACCTAAGAACGAGATACCGGGGCCGTCATGCTGATACTGAATCAAGTTCAGCATGACGA
The DNA here is from genome assembly GCF_002157895.1 of Oceanisphaera profunda. Taxonomy (GTDB): domain Bacteria; phylum Pseudomonadota; class Gammaproteobacteria; order Enterobacterales; family Aeromonadaceae; genus Oceanimonas; species Oceanimonas profunda. Next base: position 810,873 of record NZ_CP021377.1, on the reverse strand, counting down.
AGATTCAGTACCGGTAAGACGGCATAAAACAAAAGGCGGTGTGCTTTGCAGAGTTTGTGCTCTTATTTCATTGCGAGCGTAGCAATCCAGCTCTTTCTTCCGACTTTTAGCTTCCAGCTCTTCATTCAACATTCAACACTAAAAATTCAACATTTAGCCTACGTTAGTGCTGCTGTTTCAAGGTGCTGAGTTCAAAACGCGCCCCTGCCAGATAATCTTTAAACGAGGCTAAAATCATTGGGCTGCGTAATTGTTCGCCTAAGGCTTCAATCTCACTCAGCGTTAACCAATGGCAGCGAATAATATCGCCATCAGGATCTTGAGGGTGGGTGGCAAGCGGCTTAGGCACCTCTGCACAAAACGTAAAGCGCACAAAGTGGGTGCCGTTATCCGGTGCTTCAAATTGATAAATGGCCACCCCTTGCTTGAGCTTAATATCCAGCCCAGTTTCTTCGAGCAATTCCCGCTGGGCGCCCGCCAAGATAGACTCGCCAGGTTCAAGGTGACCGGCCGGTTGATTATAACGAATACGACCCTGCTGCCATTCTTCCACCATTAAAAAGCGCTCACCGGCGTGCACTATCATGGCCACGGTCACCGCAAAAGGATGATGACTCATACCGCTCTCCATTGGCCCGAGGGTAAATCGTCCAAGGTCCAGTCGCCCACGGCGTAGCGAATTAAGCGCAAGGTGGCAAAACCAATGTGTGCGGTCATGCGTCTTACTTGGCGATTACGACCTTCTATAATGCGGATCTCTAGCCAAGTGGTGGGAATGTGCTGGCGATCTCGAATGGGCGGAGTGCGTGGCCAAACGTCGGGCTCTGCCATAATGCGCACTTCGGCGGGCAGGGTGGGACCGTCTTTTAAGGTCACGCCGTGGCGCAGTAAATTCAAATCTGCGGCGCTGGGTACACCTTCTACCTGAGCCCAGTAGGTTTTGGCGGTTTTACGCCCAGGTTGGGTAAGGCGCGCATTAAGTGCGCCGTTATTGGTAAGTACTAATAGGCCTTCGCTGTCTCTGTCCAAGCGACCCGCCGCATATACCCCCGGCTGCTTGATAAAATCCGCCAAGGTTTGGCGGCCCTCACCATCGGTAAATTGGCATAGCACCATATAAGGTTTGTTAAACAGCAGCGTCACGGCAGGGCCAGTACTAGCTGGGGCTTTAGTGGTGACTTTCGATTTTGATCTAAAGTTGGGGCGTGGTTTCTTGGCGTTCATGGCAAAAATACTTAATAAACAGAAGCTGCACAATAACAAAAACAGCCCTAAAAAGAGACCCTAGCTTTTGTAGGCGCGCGGAACATTAAAGAGTGTTGAGAATTGTTTTTTGTAGGCGAACACTGCTCATATTATCCTGCTTCGCAAGACCGTCGAAGTCCTCTTCACCGTAGAGCCGGACGGCTACATAGCATTTGACTTTTGTAGGTGGCAATTTATTCGCCACGGTTTTATGCATTATACCATTCTGTAAAACTAACTGATCATATTATCCTGCTCCGCAGGACTGCCGAACAAGTTGGCAGCTACAAGAGATAAGACTTAGATATCATTTTGTATTTAGATCATCCTCTTACTTAGGTTGGTATCTGTTCGCCAGCTTAAAACGAAAAACCCCGCGCGGGCGGGGTTTTTAAGTGGGTATTAGATTGGTGCTTAGCTTTCTAAGTCACCGCAAAAGCGATAGCCTTCGCCGTGGATGGTGGCGATAATTTCTGGCGTGTCTGGCATAGACTCAAAGTGCTTACGAATGCGACGAATGGTGACGTCTACCGTGCGATCATGAGGCTTAAGCTCGCGGCCGGTCATCTTTTTCAGTAGCTCGGCACGGCTTTGAATTTGGCCAGGCTGCTCACAAAAATGGATCATGGCGCGAAATTCACTGCGCGGCAGTTTGAACACTTCGTTATTGGGGCTCACCAAAGCACGGCTGTTAATGTCTAGCGTCCAACCATTAAAACGATAGGCTTCAACTTGGCGCTCTTCTTCTGGCGCTTCCGGCGTTTGCATGGTGCGGCTTAACAGGTTGCGTGCCCGTATGGTCAGCTCACGAGGATTAAAGGGCTTAGTAATATAATCATCGGCGCCAATTTCTAGGCCCAAAATCTTATCGACTTCGTTATCGCGACCGGTCAAAAACATCAAGGCGAGGTTGTGCTGCTCGCGCAATTCACGGGCCAGCAACAAGCCATTTTTGCCTGGCAGGTTGATATCCATGATCACCAAGTTGATGTTGTTATTCGACAGCGCCTTATACATCTCGTCGCCATCGGTGGCTTCTAAAACAGAATAACCTTCTGCTTCAAAAATGCCTTTCAAGGTATTACGAGTAACTAACTCGTCTTCAACAATAAGAATATGTGGAGTCTGCATGTGCCTACCTGTTTATTAGATGTAAATAGAGTTGAGTATCAACCGTCGCTGGAGTAGGAAATGTGGATCATTTGTAACGCTTCTACCCTCTTACGCAGCGCTACACTACTGTTTAAGTAGCGAGCTTTCGGCCCAGTGACACTGCCTGCTTTGAGCTTTTTTTATTTGCATCCCATGCAGTTGCTGCCATCCCCTGTGGTTGCTGCCATGTGGTTACTGCATGGTGCTCAAAATAGACCGACGGGACAAACAGAGGTCCATTACCTAAAGTTGCACTATTTTAACAGTTAACAGGAGCATAACAATAGTCAAGCTCGGAAATGTTAAATAGTTTTAAACGTAACCTTGATCAAGGTCAACCTAGGTGAAGGGCAATGTTGAATTTTTAATTTTTAATGTTGAGTGAAAAACACAGCTCCCAGCGCCAAGAAGGCTATGACTAAGACTGGATTGCTTCGCTACGCTCGCAATGAACTGTGCTTTTTTTCAAGCAAATTCTGGTGAATAGGCTGTTTTTTTAGTTGCCACTGCAAATGCTTGAAGTCGTTCATACAGAGCCACGCAGGATGGATTGCATTTTCTTGCTGTCCAGCTGCATAGATACAGCAGTTGACGTAGCCGGCCTTGCCCCATTTTGGCTATGCCACCTCGCCCTCTAACAGAGCTGCCAGATTCGTAAGTCGTGGGGCTTACGCCTACATAAGCGCTGAGCTGTTTAATACTAATAAACTTAGTAAATCCACCCGTAGATATAATCAACTGAGTCGCTGTTTTACTACCGATTGAGGGAATACTGTTGAGTAGCTTATACAGCTCAGCAAAATGCTTTTTTACTTGTTTTTCCAAGTGCGCTTCGCACTCTGTAATGTCCTGTTTAAGTTGCTCTTTGCGCCTTAAAAACTGCCTGTCTACCATTGTACTTCTGACCACTAAGTAGCTCTGTGCATGCCCACGATTAGACAAGCGTGTCATGTCTTCAGTGAGGTCGTCTAGCCAGCCTTGCGCGACTTTCAGCTCTTGTATGTGGTGAGGCTCAGGCTTCCAGAGCATAAATTCTACGTTTTCGCCGTAGCTCAAAATCAAGCTTGCATCAGCGGTGTCTGTTTTAACGCGAGACAGCCTCATTTGCCCATAGCGCTTAATTACTAACGGGTTTATCACCGCCACTTTACGCTCGGTTTCAAAGAGCGTGACAGCTAAGCGAGCATGATAAACGCCCGTGGCTTCCATCACGTAAATTGCGTCTGCTGGCGTGGCCTTCATAAGCTGATTTATTCCACTAGCAGTGGAGTCAAAGCGCTGAGTTTTAATGCGGTCATTTTCTTTCCAGGCAATATCAAACCAGTCTTTGCTAACATCTATACCTACAACCACTTTCATTCTTGTTTCTCCTGTTGCACATACCGGTGCTTAAGCAGTTTCAGCAATCCTAAATACGAGGTCTTAGCCTCAATGAACTGTTCGAAATTTACTTAAACAAGAGAGGGCGGCTATCATTGCGAACAGTCTTTAAAGACTAAAGACAAATAAAGCCTCAGCCCCTCTCTTTTGGTTGTTGGATTATACGTCTATAACCAACAGGGAAAGCATAGGAAGACTCCTTGGCCATTGCGAGGAGTGCAACGACGCGGCAATCCATGGTTTTTAATGTTGAATGATAAACATAGTGCCCTGCGCCGAGAAAGGGCTTAGGGTTTACCCTTCACTCTTTACGCTTCACCCTAAACATATTTATTCAGATTTTATCTTCATTTTCCGTGTTCTTCCGTGTATTCCGTGGCCAAGGAGCTTTAGTTTTTAAAATCTGTATTCCGTGGCAAGATAGCTTTAAAGCTTAGTGTTTTTATTTAGTTAATATATTTAAGACATGTATATAGGAGTAAGAAATGTTGGATTTATTACCAGATTTATGTGATGAACACCCAGAAAAGGTTGAGATATTAGCGCCAATATTTAAAGACTTTGGCGCACAAACCACCTTTTGGGGCAAAGTCGTGACGGTGCGCTGTTTTGAAGATAACTCACGGGTTCGCGAGCTCGTCGCCACGCCTGGCACGGGCAAAGTATTGGTGGTGGATGGCGGCGGTTCTGTAAGTCGCGCGCTAATGGGCGATCAAGTGGCCGCCACCGCACTGGAAAACGGCTGGGCTGGCGTGGTAATCAATGGCGCAATTCGCGATGCAGCTACCATTAGCACCATGGCGATCGGGGTTAAAGCACTGGCCGCCAGCCCCATGAAAACCGAGAAACGCGGCTTAGGCGACACTGACATAGCCGTCACCTTCGCCGGAGTGACCATTAATACCGGTGATTATATCTATGCAGATATCAACGGCATTTTGGTCTCTCAAGAAGCCTTGAGTCACCACTCTTTTTAAAAATCACCCCCTCTTTGCCACGGAATACCGGACCTGCGACCGTATCTCGCTTTTTGTCTTACAAACTTAAAACTAGATCCTGACGTGCGTCAGGATGACGACAAAAATACAAATCCCGCACCCTGCCGTCATACCGATACTGAATCAAGTTTAGCATGACGGCCTCGGTATCTAGCTCTTATCACTAAAGCTTAAAGCGAGATCCTGACGTGCGTCAGGATGACGGCATAAAGCCAAATCCCGTTCTCTGCCGTCATACCGGGCTCGCCCCGGTATCTCGCTCTTCGCTCGAGATCCTGACGTGCGTCAGGATGACGGCCCCGGTATCTCCATTTAAGAGCTAGAGCGAGATCTTCTCTGCAACGGAATCCACTAAATCCACGGAAAAATAAAGATTGAATCTGAATAGACATATCTTGCTGTTAAGACCTGAAAATAAAAATTTATAGTCAGTTTTTGCTCTTATCTCATGTTAATTTTTCCGCGCGTTCCGTGTTCTTCCGTTGCAAAATATTTAGCCCTTTGTTTTCCCTGATGCTGGGCCTCAGACGCAGGCCTTTACCCGCTATCGCTGCAGCGCCTTTTATGGCAGAATGTGCGCCGTTTTGTTGGGCGAGAATTAGGTGAGGGTGGGGTGGTGATGCAGCTGTATTTTGTACTTAAATCGCCAGCGCGGGCAGAAAACGTCGGTGCGGCGGCGCGGGCCATGAAGACCATGGGCTTTAGCCAAATGCGCTTAGTGAACAGCCGCGTACATGAAGAAGACAAAGCCCACTGGGTGGCCCACGGTGCCCAAGAGATTTTAGACCAAGCCGAATATTTTGCCGAGCTGGCCCCCGCACTGGCTGATATGGACTTAGTGATCGCCACCACGGCGCGTGAGCGTGGCCGTTATCGTTATTACCTCACGCCCCAACAAGCCATTGCGCAGGTGAATAACAAGCAAGTACAAAAAGTGGCGCTGTTATTTGGCTGTGAAGAGTCCGGCTTAAGTAACGAAGATTTGGCGCTTGCCGATATTATCAGCTACTTACCTCTGAAAGTGAGTTATCCCTCATTGAATCTTGGCCAAGCCATCATGCTTTATGCCTACGAGTTTAGTCAGGGTGTGCAAGAGCCAGTAGCAGAAAATTCCGGCGCTGATGCCGAAGCTCATACTGAAAATAAGCAATTAAGGCTGCTACAACAAAAAACAGCACAATTGTTTGATGATATCGGTGTCGAGCAGCAGGAAAAACTGGCTGAGTGGGTATTTGACCGTTTACCTATGCTAGAACAACGGGACTTAAACCTGTTGCATCTGCTCTATAAAGATCTTGATAGAGCGCTGTCTGAGCGTAGGGGCGGTTGACAAGCATGCGCGCTCAGGTTATTGCTATGCCATTCGCTATTCAAGGTTGTTCGTTATGTTGCTCAGTGCACACCGCATCACCAGCATTATTATTATCGGCACTATTACCAGCACCACCACGCGTGGCACTGGAGCGGGCTGATGCGCTAACGACACATGATTAGAATCTTAAAGCCCGCGTCCTTAATTGATGCGGGCTTTTTTGTTTAGTTTTTTAGTTTTGCACAGGGAGTTATGAATGCGAGTCTTGAAGTTTGGCGGCACCTCTTTGGCCAACAACGAGCGATTTAACAATGTCGCCGATATCGTGGTCAATAATCAGCAGCAATCTCAGGTGGCGCTGGTGCTGTCAGCCCCCGCCAAGGTCACCAACCATTTGGTGGCGGTAGTAGAGCAGACCATTCGTGGCCTGGATCCGGCTCCGGTATTGCAAGAAATCGAACAAATTTTTCATGGCATTATCGACGGACTAAAAACGAAGTACCCTGCATTCGACGATAGCGGTGTTAAGGGACGCGTTGAACGCGAGTTAGGCCAGCTGGCCCGTTTGTTAAAAGGGGTCGGTTTACTACAGCAGTGCCCTGATAACACCCAAGCGCATATTTTAAGCCGTGGCGAAGCCTTATCCATTGCCACCATGGCCGAATTATTAAAAGCCCGCGGCGAGCAAGTAGAAGTCATTACCCCCAGACCATGTTATTGGGTGAGGGCAGCTACTTGGAGGCCACCGTTAATATTGAAGCCTCGCGCCAGCGTTTTGCAGATGCAGACATGCGTGATGATTGCATCTACCTGATGCCCGGCTTTACCGCCGGTAACGATAAAGGCGAGACGGTAATTTTGGGCCGTAACGGCTCTGACTATTCCGCCGCCGTGTTGGCCGCTTGCGTGAATGCTGAGTGCTGCGAAATTTGGACCGACGTAGACGGCGTGTACAACTGCGACCCACGCTTGGTACCAGACGCTAAGTTACTTAAGCAACTGTCTTATAAAGAAGCCATGGAGCTGTCTTACTTTGGTGCCAAGGTATTACACCCAAAAACCATCGCGCCCATCGCTCAGTTCCATATTCCGTGCTTGATTAAAAACACCGGTAATCCTCAAGGCGAAGGTTCGTTAATTGGCCCAGAGTGCAGTGATGACGACCAGCAAGTAAAAGGCATTTCTGACTTGGTCGGCATGACCATGATTAATATTTCCGGTCCGGGCATGAAAGGCATGGTCGGCATGGCAGGGCGCTTGTTCTCATGTGTGTCTCGTGCAGGTGTGAGTATCGTGTTGATCACCCAAAGCTCCTCGGAATACAGCGTCAGTTTTTGTATTCATAACTTTGATCAGCGCAAAGCCCAAATCGCCATTGCTAACGAGTTTGCACTGGAATTTAAAAACAAGCTGCTTGAGCCGTTAGACATCATCGAAGACTTGGCCATTATCTCTTTGGTGGGTGATCGTATGCGCATGGTGAAAGGCGTATCCGCCCGCTTCTTTAATGCGCTGGCCGAAGCCTCCATTAATATCGTGGCCATTGCCCAAGGCTCCAGCGAGCGCTCAATCTCTGCGGTGATCCACAAAGCGAAAACCACAGAAGCCATTAAAGCCTGTCATCAAAACTTCTTCTCTAGCCGTCGTTTTATCGATGTGTTCTTAGTGGGTTGTGGTGGCGTGGGTGCGGCCTTGCTTGAGCAAATTCGTCGCCAGCAGCCGGTATTAGAAAAACAAGACATCGGCATTCGCGTGGTGGGCATCGCCAACTCACGCCAAATGACGCTTAATCGTGACGGTATCAGCTTGTCTAACTGGCAAGAGCAACTCAGCCAAGCCACCGACACCTTTAATTTGCCACGCTTACAGCGCATGGTCGACGACAGCCACCTGATCAACCCCGTATTAGTGGACTGTACCTCAAGCGATGGCGTGGCCGAGCAATATGCCGACTTCTTAGCGGCGGGTTTCCACGTGGTCACCCCCAATAAAAAAGCCAACACTGCCAGCTTGGATTATTACCGTCAGCTGCGTCGAGCGGCCCAGCGTACGCACCGTAAATTCTTGTATGAAACCACCGTGGGTGCGGGTTTGCCGGTGATCGAAAATCTGCAGAACTTACTGCGCGCCGGTGATGAGCTGAACGCCTTTGGCGGTATTTTATCCGGCTCCATGTCTTACATCTTCGGTAAGTTAGACGAAGGCATGAGCTTTGCTGATGCCACCCGTATCGCCCGTGAAAATGGCTTTACCGAGCCGGATCCCCGTGATGACTTAAGCGGCATGGATGTCGCGCGCAAGCTGTTGATCTTAGCCCGTGAAGCCGGCATGCAGTTAGACTTAACCGACATTGAAGTGGAAGCCAGCTTGCCACCGGAGTTTGACGACAGCGGCGATATCGAAACCTTTATGGCGCGTCTGCCAGAAGCCAACGCCTATTTCGAAAAGTTGGTCTCTGAGTCAGCCGCCGAAGGTAAAGTGTTGCGTTATGTGGGCGAGATTGAAAATGGTCACTGCAAGGTTGCCATTAAGGCCGTAGACGGCGATGATCCGCTGTTCAAAGTAAAAGACGGCGAAAACGCGCTGGCATTCTACACCCAGTATTACCAGCCCATCCCGCTGGTACTGCGTGGCTATGGTGCCGGTGCCGATGTCACCGCCGCTGGCGTATTTGCCGACTTATTACGTACCCATAACTGGAAGCAGGAGATTTAAATGAGTGTAGTTGCCTTTGCCCCTGCCTCTACCGCCAACGTTAGCGTCGGTTTTGACGTATTAGGGGCCGCCATGGCCCCCGTAGACGGCACCATGTTGGGTGACCGCGTTTGGGTAGGTGACACTGACGGTGAGTTTACTCTCAATACCGTTGGCGCCTATGCCCATAAGCTGCCTGATGATTTTACTCAAAATATCGTTTACGACTGCTATGTGGCCTTTGAAGAAGCCATTAATGACAAAGGTATTGCCAGCAAAAAGCTGAAGATGACGCTGGAAAAAAGCATGCCCGTGGGCTCTGGCCTTGGCTCCAGTGCCACCAGCATAGTGGCGGCCTTTGTGGCGCTGAATGCCTTTTATGATGCGCCGCTTAGCGAGCATGAATTAATGCTGCTAATGGGCGAGCTAGAAGGGCAGATATCCGGCTCTTTGCATTACGATAACGTGGCCCCTTGTCATTTTGGCGGCCTGCAATTAGTGGTAGACGAAGCCGGCATAGTGAGTCAAACGCTGCCGAGCTTTGATGATTGGTACTGGGTGCTCTGCTATCCCGGCATCAACGTGTCTACCTCTGCGGCGCGCAGCATTTTGCCGGCCCAGTATCGTCGTCAAGACTGCTTAACTTATGGCCGTCGTTTGGGTGGTTTCGTGCATGCCTGCCACACCCAACAAGAGCCACTGGCCGCCGCCATGTTGAAAGACGTGATTGCCGAACCGTACCGTGCGCAGTTGATCCCAGGCTTTGATGCGGTGCGCGACCAAGCCGCCGCCATGGGTGCCTTGGCCACCGGTATTTCCGGCAGTGGCCCCACGGTATTTTGCGTGCTCAAAGAGTTAGGCCAAGCCGAGAAGCTGAAAAACTGGCTGACCGATAATTTTATTCAAAATCAGGATGGGTTTTGCCATATTTGCAAAATCGATACCCAAGGTGCTCGAGTAACAGGAACTGAACTATGAAGCTGTACAACATTAAGGATAATTCGGAAACCATCGACTTTGCCGGTGCCGTTAAGCAAGGCTTAGGTCGTGGTCAGGGTTTATTTTTCCCAGAAAACTTAACCCCCATCGCGAACATTGATGCACTGCTCGAGCTGCCATTAGTGCCGCGCTCGGTGGCGGTATTAAAGCATCTGATTGGTGATGAAATTCCAGAATCCACGCTGGCTGCCATGGTGGAGCGCGCTTTTACCTTTCCCGCACCTTTGGTAAAAATCGACGAGCACACTTATGCGCTTGAACTGTTCCACGGCCCAACCTTAGCCTTTAAAGACTTTGGCGGCCGCTTTATGGCCCAGTGCTTGGCGACATTAAGCACAGATGGTAAGAAGATCACTATATTAACGGCGACTTCCGGTGATACCGGTGCCGCCGTGGCACACGCCTTTTATGGCCTGCCAAACATAGACGTAGTTATCTTGTACCCAGAGGGCAAAATTAGCCCGCTGCAAGAAAAGCTGTTCACCACCTTGGGCGATAACATTCGTACCTTAGCGGTAAAAGGTGACTTCGACGATTGCCAAGCATTAGTGAAGCAAGCCTTCGATGATGAAGAGCTGAAAGCGGCCGTGGGCCTAAACTCAGCTAACTCCATCAACATCAGCCGCTTAGTGGCACAAGTGTGCTATTACTTTGAAGCCGTAGCACAATTGCCAGCAGAGCAACGCCACAAAGCCGTGATCGCCGTACCGTCTGGCAACTTCGGTAACCTAACCGCTGGCCTTATCGCCAAAGCGCTGGGCTTACCGGTGAAACGCTTTATGGCCGCCACCAACGCCAACGATACCGTGCCGCGTTACTTAGCTAGTGGCAGCTGGGATCCTAAGACTACGGTGGCAACTATTTCTAACGCCATGGACGTAAGCCGCCCTAACAACTGGCCACGAGTCGAAGAGTTGTGCCGCGTAAAAGGCTGGGACTTGGCCGATATCGCCTCCGGCGCGTTAGACGATGCACAAACCAAAGACGCCTTGCAGCGCTTGTTCGCCAAAGGTTACTTGTGTGAGCCCCACGGTGCCATCGGTTGGGACTTGCTTAACAAAGAGCGTGGCAAAGACGAAGTGGGCATTTTCTTGTGCACCGCTCATCCAGCCAAGTTCAAAGAAAACGTCGATGAAATCTTAGGTCAGGATCTGCCACTGCCGGGCCCACTCGCCAAGCACATGGCCATGGAGCCGCTCAACGGCGTTATTCCCGCCGACTTCGCAGCGCTGAAAGCTGAGATGATGGGTAAGTAATAGCGCCCCGCACCGATACCGGGTCAAGCCCGGTATGACGGGCGTAGCGGCGAGCTAAAACTAAAACACCGAGCCCCCAAAGCTCGGTGTTTTTTTACTATCCGTCATATCGGACGTGCGACCGTATCTCGCTCTTTGCTCTAAAACCAAGGGCGAGATCCTGATGTGCATCAGGATGACGGCGTAAATGCAAACACCGGCCCTTTGCCGTCATACCGGGTTCGCCCCGGTATCTCGCTCTTTGCCTTAAAACCTAAAACGAGATCCTGACGTTCGTCAGGAAGACGGCGTAAATGCAAACACCGGCCCTTAGGCCGCCATACCGGGTTCGCCCCGGTATCTCGCTCTTGGCTCTAAAACCTAAAACGAGATCCTGATGTGCATCAGGAAGACGGCGTAAATGCAAACACCGGCCCTTTGCCGTCATACTGGTACCGGGTCGAGCCCGGCATGACGGCCCCAGTATCTCGCACTTGCTCTTTTCCTTAGGCCGTCATACCGAGCTCGCCTCGGTATCTCGCTCTTTGCTCTAGAACCTAAAACGAGATCCTGACGTGCATCAGGAAGACTACATAGTGAGAGATCCTGACGTGCGTCAGGATGACGGCATAACATAGTACTCCGCCCTTTGCCGTCATACCGATACTGAATCAAGTTCAGCATGACGGCCTCGGTATCTCGCTCTTTGCCCTAGAACCTAAACCGAGATCCTGACGTGCGTCAGGATGACGGCTTTAACAAATCCCTAATCCCCGCTCTTATACGGCAACTGTTGCCGGCATTGTGCCTGATATTGGTGCATCTGCAGTTCTTCCCGTCGGCAGTAGTCGGCAATGGCGTCATTGAAGCCCCGCTCGAATAGCTTGAAGTAGCCGTAGCAGAGACGGGGCTCAAAGCCGCGTTGCAGTTTGTGCTCGCCCTGAGCTCCGGCATCGAAGCGGGTTAGGCCGTGTTCGATACAGTATTCAATGCCTTGGTAATAGCAGGCCTCAAAGTGCAGAAATTCCAGCTCCTGTTCGCAGCCCCAGTAACGACCATAGAGAGTGTTGTGTGAGCGAAAACACAGGGCGCCAGCCACCATGGTCTGGTCTTGCCAGGCGGCAAACAGCACGCAGTGATCCCGGCAGTATTCGCCCCACAACAGCAGGGTTTTCTGGGAGAGGTAACCGTTATGACCGGCCCGTTTCTGGTAGGTGCGCCGATAAAATTGGTAGAACTGTTGCCAGACTTCTGGGGTGAGCGCATCGCCGCTCAGGGTGGTAAAACGGATGCCGCTATTCTGCACTCGGGCTCGCTCTTTCAGCAGGTTCTTGCGCTTGCGGGAGCTAAAGCGAGCAAGAAAATCGTCCATATGGCTATAGCCCCGGTTCAGCCAGTGAAACTGCACATTGACCCGCCGTTGCCAATTCTGGCGTTGTAACGGCTCTTCCAGATCGGGCTCGCAGAACAGGCACTGGTAGCCGCTGGCGCCTATGCGCTCGCTCAGGGCAAGCAGGCCCTGTTCAAACCAGGGCATAACCTGTACCGGCTGATAACCGGGTGCCAGCCCCAGTCTGGGGCCGGTGGCAGGAGTAAAGGGGATGGCGCAGACCAGCTTGGGATAGTAGTCCAGCTGGTGGCGCTGGTAGGCCTCGGCAAAGGCCCAGTCAAACAGGTATTCACCATAGGAGTGGGTCTTGATGTAGCAGGGCATGGCGGCAATCAGCCGTCCGTCCTGATACAGGCAGGCATGCTGCACCAGCCAGCCGGTGTCTTTGCCCAGGCTGCCGCCTTCCTCCAGCGCCCGCAAAAAACCGTGGCGAGTAAAGGGGTAGCCGTCGGTAAACAGCGCATCCCAGTGGTTGGCATTAATTTGAGTAATAGCGGGGATAAAAACCAATTCGGGGGAAGGCATAGCGACCTGCTTTATCAGTAAGATGGAGACCTAAAGTTTTTGCCACAACTCTTTACTGCGAGAAGCACGAAAGAATACGGGAAAATCGAGCTTACCTAAGATCGAAGCATGACTGAAGGCTTATGAGGGGCGATTGACCTTTCGCGGTTAAATATTGTTCGAATTAAACGCGTTTAGCCGACAACGCAGAAAGCACGACCCTTGTTTCTAAAGACCAACAGCGAGATCCTGATGGGCATCAGGATGACGACGTTACATCGCACACCGTCCTTTGCCGTCATACCGGGTTCGCCCCGGTATCTCGCTCTTTGCCTTAGAACCTAAAACGAGATCCTGATGTGCATCAGGATGACGGCTGAAATACAAATCACGCACGCTGCCGTCATACCGGACGTGCTCCGGTATCTCGCTCTTTGCCCTAGAACCTAAAGCGAGATCCTGACGTGCGTCAGGATGACGGCATAACATAGTACTCCGCCCTTTGCCGTCATACCGATACTGAATCAAGTTCAGCATGACGGCCTCGGTATCTCGTTCTTTGCTCTAGAACCTAAAGCGAGATCCTGACGTTCATCAGGATGACGGCATAAATACAAACATCGCTCTATGCCGTCATGCCGGACCTGCTCCGGTATCTCGCTCTTTGCTCTAAAACCTAAAACCTAAAACCTAAAACCTAAAACGAGATCCTGATGTTCATCAGGAAGACGGCATAGTGAGAGATCCTGACGTGCGTCAGGATGACGGCTGAAGGACGAGGTACGGATATGATATCTTTTTATTAACCACAGACATCATTCCAAAGATCCCGCCATTGAGGATTACTTTGTTCTATGAGCTCAACCTTCCAAGCTCTTCGCCAGTTTTTAAGCTGTTTCTCACGAGAAATCGCACTGTACATATCACTCAGCATTTCAAAGTAAACTAGCTTATTTACGTTGTAGCGCGCGGTAAAACCAGCTATGTCGTGATTTCGGTGTTGCCAAACTCGTTGCAGAAGATCACTAGTGACACCGATATACAGTACGCCTTGCGGCTTATTAGAAAGAATATAAACAGCGGGTGATTTAAGCATAGGAATAGTTGTTAATGGGTTTATAACGAGCTTAGCCATGTTTAGCCACAATGCTGTGCAAATTTTATCCGTTAAGGTGTAGCCCCACCTCGTTCCTTAAATACCCAAGCAAAGATCCTGACTTTCGTCAGGATGACGGCGGTCTTTTGTCATACCGGATTTACTCCGGTATCTCGCTCTTTGTCTTAGGTCATAAAAACGAGACCCTGACGTGCGTCAGGATGACGGCTGAAGTGCGAGTTCCTGACGTGCGTCAGGAAGACGGCATAAGGGCTAGGTTCGGATACGCTCTTTTTGCCGTCATACCGGGTTCGCCCCGGTATCTCGCTCTTTGCCTTAGAGCCTAAAACGAGATCCTGATGTACATCAGGATGAAGGCTGGAGTGCGAGATCCTGACGTTCGTCAGGATGACGGCTCTGGTATCTCGCTCTTCCGTGACAAGAAAGCCTTTGGTCTTTAAAGCAAACTAGGCTGGTAATATCGCCTTGTGATAACTTATAAGACTCGTTGCATAAACAGGTAGCAAAATTAATGAGTCAAGCATTAGATGAGTTGTTAGCCTTGCTGGCGCTGGAGCAGTTAGACGATGGCTTGTATCGTGGCCAAAGTACTGACTTAGGCTTTGGCGCTGTGTTTGGTGGTCAAGTGATGGGGCAGGCCTTAGCGGCGGCTAAATACACCTTGGCCACAGATCGTCCCGCCCATTCCTTTCACTCTTATTTCTTGCGCCCGGGTGATGTGAATAAACCCATTATTTACGACGTAGAAACCATCCGTGATGGCAAAACCACCTCCACGCGACGCGTGCAAGCCTTACAATATGGCAAACCCATTTTCTACATGACGGCGTCTTTTCAAGAGCCGGTGTCAGGCTTTGAGCATCAAGCGATGATGCCAGAAGTAGCGGGGCCAGAAGGTCTCACCTCTGAGAGCGAGCACATCAAAGCACTGGTGCAATACTTGCCGCCCAAGATCAGAGAAAAGTGGCTGTCGCCTAAGCCTATCGAAATGCGGCAAGTGAATTACGTGGATCCCATGCTGCCCGAAAAGGCCGAGCCGCTGCGCTATATTTGGCTTAAAGCCAACGGCGAGCTGCCCAATGACCCGCGCATTCACAAATATTTGCTGGCCTATGCTTCAGACTTTAACTTTTTACCCACGGCACTTATGCCCCATGGCCGTTCCTATTGGGAACGCGAGCTACAAGTAGCGACCATCGATCATTCGATGTGGTTTCATCAGGACTTTCGCTTCGACGACTGGATTTTATATGTCATGGAAAGCCCGCGCGCCATCGGTGGCCGAGGCCTAGTACAAGGCCGCTGTTACACCCGCGACGGCATACTTATCGCCAGCACCATGCAAGAAGGGATCATCCGGCCCCGAGGGGGCTAGTGTTGAGTTGTGAGTGTTGAATGGTCAGTTAAGAGCAAGTTCACAACCTAAACCTATTTTTGCCACGGAATACACGGAACAACACGGACGTAGGGCAATTACATAATAATAAATTTTATTTTGTAAGGTCTTACCCATAAAAATCTCTTGCGTTGGTCTTCATTTTTCCGTGCGTTTCCGTGTATTCCGTGGCGAAGAAATCTTTAAATGTTTATCTCAGCTCTCTAAGGATCCCAATGGCGTTAACCTGGCAGCAACTCATCGAACAAGAACAACAACAGGCTTACCTTCAGCAAACCCTAGAATTTGTTGAGCAAGAGCGGGCTGCGGGTAAGGTGATTTATCCGCCTGCTCTAGAGGTATTCAATGCCTTTGCCCTCACACCGCTTAACCAGGTTAAGGTGGTGATACTCGGCCAAGACCCTTATCACGGGCCTAACCAAGCCCATGGCTTGTGCTTTTCGGTATTGCCAGGCGTAAAGGTGCCACCCTCATTGCGTAATATGTACAAAGAATTGACCACTGATATAGAAGGCTTTGTTACGCCAGATCACGGCTACTTAACGGCGTGGGCCGAGCAGGGCGTCTTGATGATTAATACCGTGCTCACAGTAGCAGCAGGTAAGGCGCATTCTCATGCCAAGTTAGGTTGGGAGACCTTTACCGACAAGGTCATTCAAACGGTGAATGAGCAATGCGAAGGCGTGGTGTTTTTACTGTGGGGCAGTCACGCCCAGAAAAAGGGCGCGGCAATAGATACCGAGCGCCATCATATCCTCACCGCCGTTCACCCCAGCCCCTTATCCGCCTACCGCGGCTTTTTTGGCTGCCAACACTTTTCAAAAACCAACGCGCTGTTACAACAGCAAGGTAAAACACCGATTGAGTGGACTTTAAACCATTCCGCTTTCGGCTAAATGCGAGAGTTTGGCACCCAGATAGGCAAAGGACGCTTGTGTTGTAGGCGAACATTTGTTCTCGCGGTGTTGGGTCTGAGGGGCTTGGTGGCTAAATAGTTCCGCCCTTGGCGAAATGCGAGAGCAAGCGTTCGCCTACAAGGGCGATGTTAGTTTGAATGTACGCGCGGTTTAAACCATCCCGCCCTTGGCAAAATGCGAGAGTTTAGCGTTCGCCTACAAATAGCTTTTTATATCAATATTCGCCGTGTTATAGCCATATCGCATCCCAGAGTGGGTAATCGCCAACTTTGCTTACTAAGTTAGCTCTTAGTGGATTAGCCACTATATAGCGGGCAATTTGCTTTATGTCTTCCTCTTTTCGCAATGCATGCTCGTTAAACCCTTTTTGCCAAAGAGCACCTGTTCTCTGTAGGTGTCTATTCACCACCGAGGTTGTTCGGCCTTTAAAGCGTTTTAATACGCTAGATAAAGATGCCGTCTCGTTCAGTTGCATTAACCAATGTAGATGGTCTGGCATGATCACCCATGCCAGAGAATCAGCATATTTATAATCTTGGATGTATTTTAGCTCTTGCACCACCATGCGTCCCGTTCGTAATTGCCTAAATAACGGTGTGCGTTGATGAGTGCAAATGGTGATGTGATAGATTTGTAAAGGAATCGATATTCTACCGGTTAGGGCGTTGTGGTAGGTCATACATCATCCTTGAAGTTGGGCATGAGATGCCCATCAGTTTAGTTGTATTTTATCGGGGCAGGCGATTAGCCTAGACCAATATCGATTGTGTTGTAGGCGAACACTTGTTCTCGCGGTTTTATTTTGAATATGCGCGGCGGTTTAAATCGTTCCGCCCTTGGCGCAATGCGAGAGTGAACGTTCGCCTACAAGGGGTGTGTTGGTTTGAATATGCGCGGCGGTTTAAATCGTTCCGCCCTTGGCGAAATGCGAGAGCAAGCGTTCGCCTACAAAAGCGGCAAAGATGATCTTTTGGGCTTCACCGCCAATAAAAAGCCCCGAGTCATCTGATTCGGGGCTTTTTGATTTAACTTTCAGTTTTCTATGCGGTGTTTTAGGTCGTCCACTTTACTCTTAACACATCACACTTTACTGAATTTAAAGCCCATAATACGGCGCTCTAACATCGGCTAGGCCATAAAGGTTGTATCTGCGGCCTAGCATCTGGCCACCGTCTCGGGTGAGCGGAACCCAGTTGATATTCGCGCGGCTGGTGCTGGGGCTAAGCGTCATAATGTCGAATGGGATCGACAGATAAAAACCCTTATTAAAGCTGCCTTCACCAAAATCCTCGCTCGACACATTAGTGAAAGTGGCAAATGCGCCGGCAATAACACCGCTGTCAAACTTGTGCGAAATATCAAAAGTGGCACCTTTGTCACCGGCTAAATATTGGCCAGCATGCACTTGCAGCAGGGTGTTCTTCAGTCCAGGCATGTCGTAGTAGGCGCTCACGTGGCCGGTTTTAACAGAATAATCTAATAAACCCGTTTGGGAGTCATAGTCACGTTGCTTTACCCAGTTGGCGTTGGCACCCAGCGCCCAATTAGTATCGCTAGGGCGATACAAAACTTCACCCCCCACACCGGCAAACATCAGCTCTAAATAACCGCCGTAACCTTGGGCATACCAATTAGGTGCCACTCGATCCAGCCAAGTTAGCTGCAAGTTCTCCAGCCGCACTGGAGTATCTTTCACGTATTTTCGGATATCAGTACGCACCGGCGGTAACACCTGTACTTGGCCACGATACTCTTCATCCAACTTGTCGTAGTTATCTAGCAAGTTCACATATAAGGCAGCAGAAGCCAGCCAATGATCCGTTATGTTAGCTTCTACATCACCCAGCAAACCAATCTGATACATATAAAACGATTCTGGGCCACCAAACGACTGTTGCAATACCGGTGACACACCAAAGCGCAGCCGATTATTGGCCTCAGCCACCACAGTGGCGCTTTGGTAATTACCCGGTTCGTGCGTACTAAAAGCATCGCCTAGCTCAGCGCCCACATAAGCATTGTTGGCCGCCAAGCGCAGGGCGGGCATATCAAAGGTTTGCTCAATGAGCGGTAAACCTTTTTTCTGCTCAATTAAATGTACCGTTTCAATATCTGCGGGCACCTGATTAGCCAACAGCATGGCCGCGCGTTGTTGAGCTTCATCACGGTCACGATACTTACGCTGTTCGGCCTTAATAATCAGTTCATTATTCGTGCGATAAATCTCGGCATTTCTATAGCCCGCATTACTGGCTAAGTCTTGCTGCAAACGGCCCCAGTCGGCTTGCTCGGGTGCGAGAGTGAGCACGACATATTCTTGGTTTACATCAACACTTTCGTCAGACGTAAACGCATATTCAGGAGGGGGCACGTCGTTCCAACTTGGCGTAAGCTCGTTAAAGTTAGTGCGCATAGTAATGCCTAAATTGAGCGTATTACCACGCTCTAGGCCGGCATGCACATCTAGCCAATCAAAGGCTCTGTATACGGCGCCCACGTTAATCGGTGAGTCTACGTCTAGCGTGCCGGCTTTATCATTTACATAGTTGTTACTGTCATATTCCAGCTTCAAGCGCAGTGGTTGCCAAGGCGTTTGATACTCTACGCCACCAAACAAGGCGGCGGGGCCCTTAAACATTTTGTCAGCATCAAACTTGCCGCCACTGCCCGAGGTGCCTGTTGGGCGAGTGCAAAAGCCATCTGCCACTTCGCAAAACGGATTGCTGATATTACCGCGGGTGCCTAAATAGCCCCAGCCCATGCCTAAGGTAAAGTCTAAAGGGCCGACTCGCTTACTGGCCGCCAAAAACTCAGACGCGAATAAGCCAGTGCCCCCTAAGTCGCGCATGCCTAAGCTGAACTCCGGCAACCATTGGCGCTCTTTCAGTAATCTTACCTTGGCGTCCATGCCCTTATCTTTAAGGGTTTGGTCGCCACTAAAACTGTTATCTGGGCTATAAAGCCGTGTGCGCACATCCACATAGCGAAAGGTGGTTTCTAACCAAGGAAACAACTGCAAAGACAACGAATACCGCCGATATTGGTCGGTATCAAAATAGTTAAGGCTAAATTCACCTTCTTTGTTCATGCGGGCAGAAGGCATTTGCATCAACCCTGTGCCACCAAAGTCCGACTGCGACGGCATGGGCACAAAGGGCGTTAACGGTTCAGCAAAAGCAAGGGCAGGTAATACAGCCGCCATGGCTAACCCCAGGGCGCTGTAATGAAAAGGCTGTTTCATTAAATTTCTCGGTTGGCAAAAAGAGTCATAATGCGTTGGTTAAGGTTGGCAAATTGCGCCGGCAAGCTGGCAAAGCCCACATACAAAGTGGCCCCCGGTGCCACACCGACAAATACTGGGGCAAAGGGATCAACGGGGCTGCTCATCACTTGGCCATCGGGCTGAATAACCCAAATCTGCTGTTTTTCTGCCCCCGGCAGCAAGGTTAAGCGCCGGCCATAGTCATAAGCAAAACCACCGCCCACAAAAGGTCGTTTACCTGCTAAATGCACTAAGCCTTGAGTCCATACCACATTAGAACGGGGTGGCAAATGCAATTGGTAAGCGCCACTTAACAAGGGATTAAGGCGCGCCTGCAGCCGCACTTGATCAATATCCAGGTTGACTGGCTGGCGCGCCACTAAGGGCAGCGTTTTTAACTGCGCAATAAGCTCTACGCTACTGCGTAGCAAGCCATGCTTGCCTTGGCGAGCCCAGCGCTGGCCCAATACCTGTAAATCGGTGATCACCAAGGTGCGCTGAATTTCAAGACTTGCTTGTTCACTCGGCTTAGTTAACTGGCCCCAGCGAGCATCTAAGCCCGCGGCTTGTAATTGGCCTAACACTTGCTCCCAACGCACCGGCTGATTAAATTGCAGCTGCAAAGCGTCAGCGGTTGTCGGAGTGCGCACCACTATACTTACCCGATTGGTAGTTATAGGTTCTGCCGTGGCCGCTAACGGTGAGTTAAATAACAGGCTGGGTAATAACAAAGTAGAAAATAACGTAAAGATACTAATAGCTAGATGTTTCATGGTTGATAAGGCTTAAGTAAGGTAATTTCTACCGCCGGTAAACCCGGGCCAATAAACTGTTGGCTTTTAATCACGACACCCGTGTCGGCAGCTAACCAAAAGGTATTTTCTTGTTCAATATTCAGCTTAGGGTAAACCACTTGCTCACTAAATTTAATTAAGGTGACGGGCTCACCCAAAATGGACACTTGCTCTTGGCCACGATATTCAAAGCGAGATATCGCCTGATAGCCACTGTAATAACCCGGTTGCCAGTCGTGCTCTGTGCCCCAGCGCAGTAACTCATGCTTGCCTTGCTGCCATAATTGCAGCAACTGTGGCAAAGGATCTTGATTAATGTTGGCGGTATAGGTGAGATCGTGACTAAAGCCCAATGTGCGCACCAAGCGGCCATGCTGAGTGACTATCATGGTTTTATCTTGCGTCACCCACTTTAGCTCATCATTCTCGGCAAACGCCAAGGCCGATAACACGCGTGGGCCATCACCCCATTTAAACTGAATGGCGGCATAGGGTAGGGCAGTCACGTATTCTTTCGTGATAACCGCATCTTTATAGCCCACGGTTGCCACTCGCAAGGTGTGATTGATGTCGGCAGCTCTTTGGCTACAGGCCGTTAGCAATAACACAGCCGTTAAGGCTGCAGCCCGAGCAAGGCCTGCATAAAACGCGGTTTTCATAAATTTTACCAGCAAGAAAACAAGGCAAATAAAAAGGGGCTAGGCCCCTTAATTAATAGCGGTTAAACAGCTCAAGTACTTAGTTAGTACCAGTAGTAGTACCGGATGTGGTACCGGATGTAGTGCCACCGGTAGTACCAGGGGTACCACCATTGTCATCACTGCCACTAGATGACGCAGCAACGGCAATCGCCGCTACGGCAGCAGCAACGCCTGCCACAGCCACCGCGGCCGTGCCTAAACCAACTGCTGTGCCAGCAGCAACACCACCGGCTGCGGTGCCCGCACCCGCAGTACCAGCAGCAGCACCCGTTGTTGCAGTACCCGTAGTTGCCGTGCCGCTAGTCGCGGTTGCAGTGCCAGTACCGGTTTCTGTTTGTGCTTGTGCGGGCAAAGCAAAAGCTGCACCCAGTAATAAAGCCATAGCTGTTTTTTTCATCTTGATTCTCCTAGTAATGAGTTTTACAACCTAGCACAACACGCTGCAGGGCTGAGTTAACCGACGGTAGTAAAGTATTCAAATGATACATAATGGCGGCTAATTTACCATTTAAAAGCCAGTTAGGTAACGAAAATTTAATCTAAAGCCTTTCTTAAGCAACATTATTAAATGCTAATGCTAATAGAGCGGCATTTATTCAGTCATGTTAGGTGCTACCCATCACACTTTTTTATGCTAGCATACGTCCAAATTTTTCTTGGTCACTCATTTTAAATTGCCATGCACTTTAAGAGGAAGGGGCTAAGTAGTAAAAATCATCGTTGCTTTTTAAATAAAAAAATCTTAAAAATCAACGGCGTAAATAGCTTTGAATCAGCATCGAGGGGCTGCAACCTTGTGGCGGTAGCGTGCCTTTTTAAGGCTATTACCATTAATTAGTTGGTTTTTTAAGCGCTTAAACACTTGTTTACTTTAAGCCAAGTTGGGTGTGCCCTGTTAACGCTTAGCCAATAGTAAGTTAACGCCTAGCTAATAATGAGTTAACACTTAGCTAATAACGAGTTAATGCTTAGCTCATTCCGTTAACCCAGCTTTACGCAGCAATCCCCCTTATTTCAGCGCAGTAATTTACTTGCGCCAAAAATAGTCACACGGCTCGCTAGGTACGCTTGCTTTATATCGTTTCTTACATATCAAATAGTAGATATAACTTAATGAAATATGCTTACTCCATTCCAGTTTTAGTATTAAGCACAGTACTACTCAGTGCTTGCACCGTGATCCCCGGTTCTCATTTCTCTAGCTCATACGGCACTGTAGTGGATCAATACCACGACCAAAACGACGACTTGAGTGAGCTGATTGATATTTACCCCATTACCGCCGCATCCATTATGGCGCAGTCTGCCCCCGCTCCTGTGGTACCCGCTACCGATCTAGCACTGCGTGAACAAATTGCCGAATACGATTATCGAGTGGGCCCCGGCGACGTATTAAGCGTTACCGTATGGGATCACCCTGAGCTCACCACGCCAGCTGGGCAATATCGCAGTTCAGAAGAAGCAGGTAACTGGGTGCACACCGACGGCACCATGTTCTACCCCTATATAGGTAACATTCAGGTAGCGGGCTTAAAAGTCAGTGAAGTGCGTGACCTGATCAGCCAGCGCCTAGCGCGTTATGTAGAAAGCCCGCAAGTAGACGTCACCATAGCGGCGTTTCGCTCTAAGTGGGTATACGTCACCGGCGAAGTAGAAAAGCCGGGTACGTTGCCTATTACTAATATCCCTCTTACGTTAATAGATGCAGTCAGCAAAGCGGGTGGCGTTACTGAATTTGCCGACTGGCAAACCGTAGTGCTGAATCGCGGCGACCAAAGCTTTCGTTTCTCGCTGCGCGACTTGTATAAAGACGGCGATGTAAGCCAAAACATTTTGTTGCAGCCTAATGATGTAATCAACATTAACCGCAACGACGACAGCAAAGTGTTTGTACTGGGCGAAGTGGGCAAGCAACAAACGCTACCCATGGGCCGCAACGGCAAAACCCTGGCCGAAGCACTGGCCGATGCCGAAGGCATGAGCCAAATTACCTCAGATGCCACCGGTATCTTTGTGTTTAGGCGCGCACCGCAAGAGAGCGGTCGTATCGCCGATGTATACCAGCTAAATGCCAAAAACGCCGCCGCCTTGGTGCTGGCCGACAGCTTTAGATTACAAGAGCGCGACATCGTGTTTGTAACCGCCGCCCCCATCGCCCGCTGGAACCGCGTAATCGGTCAGTTAATCCCTACTCTATCTGGCGTATACACCGGCTCACGCATAGGCGAGTAAAAGCAATGTTGAATTATGAGTGTTGAATGTTGAGTTAAGGTCAAAAACTAACATTCAAACCCTTTCGCAACGGAATCCACGGAACCCACGGAAAAATTAAGATGGGATAAGTACGAAAAGGGATCATATTGGGGTTAAAAAAGCCGTCATCCTGATGCACATCAGGATCTCGCTTTTGGTTTTTAGATCAAAGGGCGAGATACCGGGGCGAACCCGGCAAGACTGCATAGACAAGATACCGGCAAGACGGCAGAGGGGGTGATGTTCGTACTTAAGTCGTCATCCTGATGCACATCAGGATCTCGTTTTTGGTTTAGGGCAAAGAACGAGGTACTGGGGCGAGCTTAGTATGACGCCAAAGAACTGCGTCTTTACTCTTCACTATATATCGATCTTACTCATAAAATTTCATTTCAGATCTGATCCCTATTTTCCGTGGATTTAGCGGATTCCGTTGCAAAAAGGACTAGGTTTTAGTGTTGAGTGTTTATCTTAGCTTTTCATTCAACATTCAACATTCAACATTCAACATTCAACATTCAACATTTTGGATTGTTACCATGTTTGATAATATTTTAGTGGTGTGTGTGGGTAATATTTGCCGCAGCCCTACCGCCGAGTTTCTACTTAAACAAGCGCTGCCGAACAAAACCGTACACTCCGCAGGCCTGGGCGCATTAGTCGGACACGACATAGACGCCACGGCTAAAAAAATAGCCGAGCAACATAATGTGGCGTGCCCCACGCACAGTGCTCGTCAGTTAACCAAAGAACTATGCCGAGAAGCGGATGTGATTTTGGTCATGGAACAAGGCCACAAAGAAAGCATCACTAGGCTAGCCCCCGAAGCCCGCGGCAAAACCTTCTTGCTCGGCCAATGGAACAGCAACCAAGAAATACCCGACCCCTACAAAAAAAGCGAAGAAGCGTTCCAGCACGTCTACCAGCTAATCGCCAACAACAGCAAACTCTGGGCCGAGAAACTCGCTAAATAGCGAAGATCAAAACCTTTTTTTGCCACGGAATACACGGAAAGACACGGAAGTAGAGCAATAACACATAAAAAGACTTTTATTGTGTAAGATCTTACCCATAAAGTTCACTTGGTTTGAACTGCATTTTTCCGTGCGATTCCGTGTATTCCGTGGCGGGAGAGATTTTAGTCTTTAAATTACATCTGCCACGGAATACACGGAAAAACACGGAAGTAGAGCAAAAAATGAAAGTACATATTATTTGTAAGGTCTAACCATAAAATTGTTTTTAGTGGCTTGTCTCTTTTCCGTGCGCTTCCGTGACTCTCGTTGCAAAGAGGCGTGGCTAAGAAGCTTTGGTCTCGGATCTCTTGAGCATGCAGGGCAGGGAGGCTCTTATGTACGAAGAAGCACTAACCTATAAAATACGCGGTGCAGTATTTGAGGTATACCGGAACTTAGGGCACGGATTTTTAGAGTCGGTTTACCAGAACGCACTATTGTATGAATTACGTCATTTAGGACTTTCTGTTGAATCCGAAGTGCCTTTATCAGTCGTTTATAAGGGGCAAGTCGTAGGTGAGTATAGAGCTGATCTAGTTGTAGATAACATGGTGTTGTTAGAGCTAAAGTCTCAAACTATGTTGCATTCAACGGCTGACGCACAACTTGTAAACTACTTAAAAGCAACAGGCATTAAAATTGGTTTGTTAATAAATTTTACACATCCTAAAGCAACCATAAAACGCCTCGTTCTTTAATCCTAAGTCTAAAACTGCTGCGGAACACGCGGAACTCAGCGGAGAGACACCAAGAGCGAACAGAAACCATACTACATAAGTATTTACCAATAATAATTTTAGTTTTGCCTTTTTCCGTGTTGTTCCGTGTATTCCGTGGCAAAAAATCTTTAGTCTTTTAATCTTGAGAAGTAAGCAATGACACAACAATCTAACACTCTCTCTGCTAACTCAGCGCCAAATGATGATGAAATAGATCTAGGCCGTTTGTTTGGCCTGCTTATGGATGGCAAATGGATCATCATTAGTATTACTGCTATTGCCATGATGTTAGGCGTCGCCTATGCTTTGCTGGCTACGCCGGAATATAAAGCCAACGCCTTACTACAAGTAGAAGAAAAATCCGGTGGTTTGTCGGCGCTGGGTGATGTATCAGATATGTTTTCGCAAAAAAGTAACGCCGAGGCGGAAATTAACATTATTACCTCGCGCAAAATTTTAGGTGCAGCGGTAGACGAAGTTAAGCGCGACATTATAGTTACTCCTAACTACTTCCCATTAATCGGTAAGTTTATGGCGCGTCGTTACTCCGGCGAGCAACCAGCGGATGCCGGTATGTTCAGCAGCTACGCGTGGGGGGGCGAGCAGATTAACGTTAGTCGGTTAGATGTACCCAATAATCTGTTAAATAAAGCGTTAACGCTGCGCACCACCGAGCTGGGCTTTGAGCTATTAAATGAAAGCGGTGAAGTACTGCTACAAGGCCAAGCCAATCAGCTGACAGAGCAAAGCGGCATTAGTGTTTTAATTACCGATTTAGTGGCGCGCCCCAACACCGAATTCGCCCTAGTTAAAGCCAGCCGTTTAAACGCCATTAACGCACTTAAGAGCAACTTAGGCGCGAGCGAAAAAGGCAAAGCCAGTGGCATCTTGGAACTGAGCTTAACTGGCACTAATCCCGCAGAAATTACCAGCAGCCTTAATGCGGTGGCGCAGCAATATTTACTGCAAAATATTCAGCGCCAATCGGCAGAGGCAGAAAAAAGCCTGCAATTTTTAGCTGACCAACAACCAGAGTTAAAGGGTAAGTTGGATAAAGCGGAAGAGCGTCTCAACCAATATCGCCAACAGAATAAATCCGTAGATTTAGGGTTAGAAACCCAAAGCGTGCTCACTCAGTTAGTGGATCTAGAAAAACAACTCAACGAGTTGTCGTTCAATGAGTCTGAGCTAAGCCGCTTATACACTCGTGCTCACCCCAGCTATCAAGCTTTGCTAGAAAAAAAGCAGTCTTTGCTACGCGATAAAAATGAGCTGTCAGAGAAAGTAGAAAATCTGCCCAATACTCAACAAGAAATCTTGCGTTTAACGCGCGACATGGAAGTTAGCCAAGAGATTTATATTCAGCTGTTAAACAAAGTGCAAGAGCTGAACATTGTTAAAGCGGGCACCGTGGGCAACGTGCGCATTATTGACGATGCTGTTACTGCCCCCGCACCCGTTAAACCAAAAAAACCGTTAATCGTAGTATTGGCGACTATGCTGGGCGGTATGTTCAGTGTGGGTTTGGTGCTGGTGCGTGGCTTACTTAATCGTGGTGTAGAAAACCCCGAAGACTTTGAGCAAGCAGGCATGAATGTGTACGCCAGTGTGCCGCTAAGCGAAGCACACGAAAAGAAAATGCTCGGTTTTAGTAAGCGTAAAAATGCAGCAACACAAGGCAATATGCTGTTAGCCGCTTATAACCCCACCGACTTGGCGATAGAATCATTACGCGCACTACGCACTAGTTTGCACTTTGCCATGTTAGAAGCTAATAACAAGGTAATTGCCATTGGTGGCCCCAGCCCAGAAGTGGGTAAGTCTTTTATCAGCTCAAACCTAGCGGCCATTTGTGCGCAAGCTGGGCAAAAGGTGTTGTTAATAGATGCGGATATGCGTAAAGGCTACTTGCATAAAATATTCAATAAGCAAGCTGAACAAGGGTTATCTGAGTTACTAACCGGCCGTTTAACGCTAGCTGAAGCCGTACACAGCACAGAAGTTAATAACTTACACTTTATGGCTCGTGGCCAAGTGCCACCTAATCCGTCCGAGTTACTAATGCACAGCAATTTTAATCAACTGCTGGCACAAGTTGAGCAAGAGTACGATTTAATCATTATCGATACGCCGCCAATTTTAGCGGTTACCGATCCAGTCATTATCAGTGCCCAAGCAGGCACCACGCTAATGGTTAGCCGCTTTGCTAAAAACCCGCTTAAAGAAGTAGAAGTAGCCCAACGTCGTTATCAGCAAAATGGCATAAACGTTAAAGGCATCGTCTTCAACGCCGTAGAGCGCAAAGCATCTGCTTACGGCAATTACGGTTACTACAATTACGAATATAAATCTTAAGATCTAGATTCGCCACGGAACAACACAGACGTAGAGAAAAAGTCCAAAATGCATATTTATTGTTGTAAGATCTTACCTGATAAGATTCACTTGGTTTAGTCTTCACTTTTCCGTGCGCTTCTGTGTATTCCGTGGCCAAGGAGTTTTAGCCTTTAATAACTTTCTGCCACGGAATACACGGAAGTGGAGCAAAAAGTGAAAGTACATATTATTTTTAAGATCTTACCATATAGATTATTTTCTCTGGTTTTTTCCGTGCGTTTTCGTGTATTCCGTGGCAAAAATAGCTTTAGAGTTTTATTTTAATTCAACATTCAACATTCAACATTCAACATTCAACATTCAACATTCAACATTCAACATTCAACATTCAACATTCAACATTCAACATTATAGGTTAATAGATGCACAGTTTGGATACACTTAAAGTTGCCGTAATTGGCTTGGGTTACGTTGGTTTGCCGTTAGCCGTTGAATTTGGTAAAAAACGCTCCGTTGTTGGTTTTGATATTAATCAACCGCGTATTGATGCGCTTAAAGATGGCCATGATAGTACGCTTGAAGTTAGCGATGCAGAGCTAGCTGAGGCTGCACAACTTACTTATACCTCAGATATTAACGATCTAAAAAATTGTAATGTTTATATAGTTACCGTACCCACGCCGATTAACGAGCATAAACAACCAGATTTGACACCTTTAATCAAAGCCTCAGAAACAATTGGTCAGGTTTTGAGTAAAGGTGACATTGTTATTTATGAATCTACTGTGTACCCCGGCGCGACTGAGGACGATTGCGTCCCTGTATTAGAGCGTGTTTCTGGCCTTAAATTTAACCAAGACTTTTACGCGGGTTATAGCCCAGAGCGCATTAACCCCGGTGATAAAGAGCATCGTGTTACAAATATCAAAAAAGTAACGGCTGGCTCTACGCCAGAAGTGGCTGATCTAGTTGATGATTTATATAACGAAATCATTACCGTGGGTACCCACAAGGCAACCAGTATTAAAGTAGCAGAAGCCGCCAAAGTAATCGAAAATACCCAGCGCGACGTAAATATTGCTTTGATAAACGAGCTGGCCATTATCTTTAACAAGCTAGATATTGATACAGAAGCAGTATTAGAAGCCGCAGGTACTAAGTGGAACTTTTTACCGTTCCGGCCTGGTTTAGTTGGTGGGCACTGTATCGGTGTTGACCCTTATTACCTTACCCATAAAGCGCAAAGTATTGGTTATCAACCAGAGATTATCTTATCCGGTCGTCGTTTAAACGACAGCATGGGTGAGTATGTAGTCGGCCAGCTAGTTAAAGCTATGCTTAAAAAACGCATTCACGTGCAAGGTGCTCGCGTATTGATCATGGGCTTAACCTTTAAAGAAAACTGCCCTGACTTACGTAATACCCGTGTGGTTGATATCGTAAAAGAGCTAGGTGAGTACGGTATTCAAGTTGATGTATATGATCCTTGGGTTAACCCGAAAGAAGCACAGCATGAGTACGGTATTACACCAGTAGTAGAGCTAGAACATAGCGCTTACGATGCTATGGTATTAGCGGTTAGCCACAATGAGTTTAAAGAAATGGGTGTTAATACTATTCGTGCACTAGGTAAACCAGAACATATATTATATGACTTAAAGTATCTATTAAGCGCTGAAGAGTCCGATTTACGCTTGTAAAGCTAAGTACAGGGAGCAGGGAAGGGGGATGAGGAAGTAGGATAATACATAGAAAACAGGGATGAGGAAGCAGGAGGATATAAACAGCGCGGAACCTTCAGGTTTGAGTGTCTTTTCCCTCATCCCTCATCCCTCATCCCTCAATCCAGATTCCAGATTCCAGATTCCTCATTCCCGAATTAGAGTAACAAAAGGATTTGTTATGACAGTAAGACCGCATTACAAGCTGCACGCCTGGTCTGTCAGTATGGAATTAGTGAAGATTATTTATCGTTGGTTAGCTATTTTCCCGACTGAAGAAAAGTATGGTCTGCAGTCGCAGATGAGAAGGGCGGCAGTTTCTGTACCTTCCAATATTGCAGAAGGCGCAGCCCGTAGCAGTTCAAAAGAATTCGCTTATTTTTTAAGTGTTGCTAGAGGCTCATTAAGTGAGCTAGAAACTCAATACCTCATTGCAACCCAGCTGGGTATGGCAAGTGAAAATTCCCAGCTTGAAGAACATATAGAGCAAGCCTCGCGGTTAATTACTGGCTTACATAAAAAACATACAGCACCAATTAAAAGTTGAGAACCATGACTAATCCCACATCCCTCATTCCTGATTCCCCATACCCGATTACCGATTCCTCATCCCCAAGTGAAGCAACGCGGTATGAACAAGTAAAAGCTGAACTACAAGCAACTCCAAAAACTTGGTTAATCACCGGCGTAGCAGGCTTCATCGGCTCCAACCTGCTTGAACACCTGCTAAAGCTCAATCAAACCGTAGTAGGCCTAGACAACTTTGCCACCGGCCACCAGCACAATCTAGACGAAGTTCAATCGCTAGTTTCGCCCCAACAGTGGCAGCGATTTCATTTTGTTGAAGGCGACATCCGCAACCTAGAAGACTGCCAGCGTGCCATGGTGTTCCCTAATCCCTCATCCCCCATCCCTCATCTCCCAAAGAAAGTAGATTACGTTCTGCACCAAGCTGCATTAGGCTCAGTCCCTCGCTCTATCGCTGATCCCATCACCACCAATGCCGCCAATATCACCGGCTTCTTAAATATGCTGGTTGCCGCGCGGGATGCTGAAGTCAAAAGTTTTACCTATGCCGCTAGCAGCTCTACTTATGGTGACCATCCTGGTCTACCAAAGGTTGAAGACACTATAGGAAAACCTCTCTCACCGTATGCTGTTACTAAATATGTAAATGAGCTATATGCAGATGTATTTGCTAAAACCTATGGCTTTAACTGCATCGGTTTGCGCTACTTTAATGTATTTGGCAAGCGTCAAGATCCTAACGGTGCATATGCAGCTGTGATCCCTAAGTGGACCGCTGCCATGATTGACGATGAAGATCTGTTTATTAATGGTGATGGTGAAACCAGCCGCGATTTTTGCTATATCGAAAATACCGTGCAAATGAATATTCTTGCAGCTACGGTAACCGATGAAGCCAAAAACGAAGTTTATAACGTGGCGGTGGGTGACAGAACTTCACTAAACACCTTGTTTGATGCACTCAAAACCGCACTGGCAGACAATAGTGTTACTTATATAAAAACACCTGTTTATCGAGATTTTCGTGCCGGTGATGTACGTCACTCGCAGGCTGACATCAGTAAGGCGATGAACAAGTTGGGTTATGCCCCTAGTCATCGTATTTACGAGGGTATTAGCCAAGCGATGCCTTGGTATGTGCAATCTCTGACTAATCAGGATAAGTAAACATGAAAATTTTAGTTACCGGTGGTGCTGGTTTTATTGGCTCGGCCGTTGTTCGCCATATTATCAGCAATACACAAGACTGCGTCGTTAACCTAGATAAACTTACCTACGCTGGCAATTTAGAAAATCTAGTAGCAGTGAGCGATAGCGACCGCTACGCCTTTGAACAAGTTGATATTTGTGATGCCGCAGAATTAAAGCGAGTGTTTAGCGAACATCAGCCTGATGCCGTTATGCACCTAGCAGCAGAAAGCCATGTAGACAGATCCATAGATGGGCCAGCTGAATTTATTCAGACTAACATAGTCGGTACCTATAACCTGCTAGAAGCAGCCCGAGCTTACTGGAACGAGCTGGATAATAAACGTAAGCAAGCGTTTCGGTTTCATCACATTAGTACCGACGAAGTCTATGGCGACCTACCACATCCAAGTGATGTGAAGAGTGAAGCGCAAAGTGTAAAGGGAGAGAGCCTGTCCTCAGTGCCTAACACTTCACGCTTCACCCTTAACTCTTTACCTTTATTTACCGAGCAAACTGCCTACGCCCCAAGTAGCCCATACTCGGCATCAAAAGCATCTAGCGATCACTTAGTAAGAGCTTGGCTGCGCACTTATGGCTTCCCGACGCTGATCACCAACTGCTCGAACAACTACGGGCCGTATCATTTTCCGGAAAAACTGATCCCGCTGGTGATCCTCAATGCGCTAGAAGGTAAGCCATTGCCTATCTACGGCAAGGGCGATCAAATTCGTGATTGGCTGCATGTAGAAGATCACGCCCGCGCACTCTATAAAGTAGTCACCGAAGGCAAAATAGGCGAGACCTACAATATCGGCGGCCATAACGAAAAAACCAATCTAGAAGTAGTACAAACCATCTGCCAAATCCTAGACGACCTGTATCCCATTCAACATTCAAAATTCAACATTCAACATTATAAAGAGCTCATAACTCATGTCAGTGAGCGCCCAGGTCATGACCGCCGTTACGCCATTGATGCTAGCAAAATAGAACGCGAGCTTGGCTGGACGCCCCAAGAAACTTTCGAGTCCGGCATCCGTAGCACGGTGCAATGGTATTTAGATAACCAAGACTGGGTAACTAACGTACAAAGTGGTTCTTATCAAACTTGGATCAGCCAGCAGTACGGAGCCGAATAATCATGCATATTTTGCTATTAGGTAAAAACGGCCAGGTAGGGTGGGAGTTACAACGAGCCTTGGCGCCGTTAGGTAAAGTGACGGCGTTGGATCGCCATTCAACAGACTATTGTGGTGATGTAAGTCAGCTTGATGAATTGGCACACACCATACGAGAGTTAAAGCCCGATATTATTGTGAATGCGGCGGCCTATACGGCGGTAGATAAAGCAGAATCGGACACCGAGCAGGCACAATGCATTAATGGGGATGCGCTGGCCGTGTTGGCCAAAGAGGCTGAGGCATTAGGGGCTTGGTTGATTCATTATTCAACCGATTATGTGTTTAACGGTAGCGGTAATCGGCCTTGGAAAGAAGAAGATATTCCCGCGCCGCTTAATGTATATGGCAAAACTAAGTTGGCCGGTGAGCAGGCCATTCAAGCCCATTGCTCCCGCTATTTGATTTTACGTACTAGCTGGGTGTATGCCGCTCGTGGCGCTAACTTTGCGAAAACCATGCTACGGCTAGCTAAAGAGCGCAGTGAGTTGGGGGTGATCAAGGATCAAATTGGTGCACCTACCAGTGCCGAACTGATTGCCGATTGCACCGCGCACGCACTTCGTATGCTAATGCAGCCGGCTGGGGCAGCAATCGATTTGGCGGGCATTTATCACTTATCTGCCAGTGGCGAAACCAGCTGGCATGACTATGCGGCGTTAGTATTTGCGCAGGCCCGCCAGCAAGGCGAAACGCTGAGCTTAACCACGCTTAATGCGATTGCCAGTGCCGATTATGTTACACCCGCCCCGCGCCCGCTTAATTCTCGCCTAAACACTAGCAAATTTAGTGTCGCTTTTAATCTGGATTTACCGCCTTGGCAGCAAGGGGTGACCCGCATGTTAACTGAAATTTTGGAGCTACACTCTTGAAGCAACAACAAATGAGTACTCGTAAAGGAATTATTCTGGCTGGTGGTTCGGGCACTCGGCTTTATCCGGTGACCATGACGGTGAGCAAGCAGTTACTGCCGGTGTATGATAAGCCGATGATTTATTACCCGCTCAGTACGCTGATGTTGGCAGGTATTAAAGATATTTTAATTATCAGCACGCCACAAGATACGCCGCGCTTCGAGCAACTGCTGGGTGATGGCAGCCAATGGGGCCTTAATCTGCAATATGCGGTTCAGCCAAGCCCAGACGGCCTAGCGCAAGCCTTTATTATTGGTGAAGACTTTATTGGTGATGATAACTGTGCACTAGTATTAGGCGACAATATATTTTTTGGCCATAACCTGCAGCAACAATTAGAGCAGGCAAGTAGCGAAAAGAGTGGTGCCACCGTGTTTGCTTATCACGTGCAAGATCCTGAACGCTATGGGGTGGTGGATTTCAACGAGCAGGGGCAAGCCCTTAGCCTAGAAGAAAAACCCGCTCAGCCTAAGAGTAATTATGCAGTTACAGGATTGTATTTTTATGACAACCAAGTGGTCGAGATTGCCAAAAACATTAAACCTTCTCATCGTGGTGAGCTAGAAATTACCGATGTTAACAAGGTATATCTTGAGCGTAACCAGTTGGCGGTGACCACCATGGGCCGTGGCTATGCTTGGTTAGACACGGGCACCCACGACAGCTTAATGGAAGCGGGCACTTTTATTCAAACCATAGAGCAGCGCCAGGGCTTAAAAGTGGCCTGCCCAGAAGAAATTGCCTACCGCAAAGGTTTTATTAATGCCGAGCAAGTGAAAGAGCTGGCCAAACCTTTGGCTAAAAACGCCTATGGTCAATATTTATTGAACCTTATCAAGCCGGGGTATCACGCATGAACATTATAAAAACGGCTATTCCTGATGTATTGATCATTGAACCTAAAGTGTTTGGTGATGATCGCGGCTTCTTTTATGAGAGCTTTAACCAACAGCAATTTGAGCAAGCTGTTGGTTATGACGTGAGTTTTGTACAAGATAATCATTCACGCTCAAGCAAAGGCGTCTTACGCGGCTTACATTATCAACTGGCACCTTACGCACAAGGTAAGTTAGTAAGAGTGGTGCAAGGTGAGGTGTTCGACGTTGCCGTTGATATTCGTAAAAGCTCACCTACCTTTGGCCAGTGGGTCGGGGTTAATTTGTCGGCAGAAAATAAGCGGCAGTTGTGGGTTCCTGAAGGCTTCGCGCACGGCTTTGTAACTTTGACTGACAGTGCTGAGTTTTTATATAAAACGACCAATTACTATACACCAAAATATGAGTGCTGCATTATCTGGAACGACCCCATTCTTGCTATCGATTGGCCGTTGCAGCAAGCTCCCGCTTTGTCTGAAAAAGATGCTCAAGGAGGGTTATTTGCCAACGCGGATTACTTTGCGTGAAAATATTAAAACTCAATCTTGCTTTGGTTGCCGATCTTGTAGTGTTTGCTTATTCATTGTGCTGCAGTATGAAAAAGGGCAGCATAGTGGCTGAAGTTTATAAATAATTAGAAAGCCCTTTATGGTGTTGCCTTGCCATATAGCCACCGAAGGAGAAGTGATTGCTCTCGATGGCAAGAGCTTGCGCAATATGCTTTCACTCAACATTAAGCATTCAACACTCAAAATTATGTTTTAAGAATGACCGGTCGCAATAATGATTACCTATCGCGAGTCCTTATGGGGCAAGGGATTTCGTAATCTTGCCCTGTATCTGAAAAAGAAGAAGAGAGAAGTTCTTTTGATTTGTGTAAATATTACAAGTAACTAAGTGAGAGTTTTATGATTCTTCGGCACACACTAGTTTATACTGGAGTCAAGTTTCTGCCTGCTTTGGCGTCACT
Source organism: Oceanisphaera profunda (assembly GCF_002157895.1). Taxonomy (GTDB): domain Bacteria; phylum Pseudomonadota; class Gammaproteobacteria; order Enterobacterales; family Aeromonadaceae; genus Oceanimonas; species Oceanimonas profunda. The sequence goes on along the minus strand of NZ_CP021377.1, from coordinate 776,075 downwards.
AGCAGCATTAATGATATTTACTAGACTAATGTCTCCTAAGCAGTTTGGTGAGTACTCCTTAACGGTTAATGTTTCAGCTACGTTAGTCGCTATTCTTGCAAACTTTATAGTTATTGGCCTTGGCCGTTTTGAGCCTACAGTTAAATCTGAGTTAGAAAAGTCTGTATTACACTCTACAATTACGTCAACAGCTGTTGTGTTAAGTTGCGCGGTAACACTTTTCATGATGCTTCTAGCATTGCTCGATATTTTACCTAGTTTATCAATAAACTTTTTTTTCCTTATAGTGCTTTTTCAAGTGACACTGCTATTGATGTTAAGCCAAAAACTAATCAATGCCAACCTTCAACCAAAGCGGTATGGACTTTCATTAGCATTAAAAAATATATTGCTGCTGGTTCTTGGTGGGGGGAGCTTACTACTTGGATTAGGTACACAAGCGGTCTTAGCAAGCCTTGCTGCTGCGACTCTAATTGCCTCTTTACCAGCTCTAAGTTTATGGGGGAAAATATCGTTTAAGCTTTTTGACTTAGGTATTCTTAGGCAATTATGGGCTTACGGCGCACCGTTAACACTTTTGTATCTCTTTGTGATGATAATCAGCTTTTCTGACCGAATATTTATAGATATAATGTTAGGTAGTTCTGAAGTAGGTATCTATTCAGCAGGTTATGATCTTACTCAGTACACAATTGGATTCGTTGCATCTATAATACACCTTGCTGCATTTCCCATAATACTTAAAGTATACGAAAAAGAAGGTGAGAAGAAGACTAAGATACTATTAACGACTACTTTAAAGATATTGTTATTATTAATTATACCTGTTACGTTAGGTTTTATAGCAACTCAAAGTGAGATAGCTGAACTTATCCTTGGAGATGCGTTCTCATCTACGGCAACAACGCTTATGCCCATCTTAGCATTGTCAATTTTACTTTCGACCATTAAATCTTATTACTTTGACTACACATTTCAGCTAACTAAACAAACTTGGCTGCAGGCGATCCCTCCTTTAATTGCCGCTATTTTTAATTGCATCTTAAATTATATTTTAATTTTGAAATTTGGTTTGGTTGGTGCTGCTTATGCTACACTTGCGTCTTTTTCTATTTATTTAATGGTAACTGTTTTTTTATCTGGAAAGGTTTTCAATTTACCGGCATTTCCTTGGTTTTTCACTCTTAAAGTTGTAGTTTCGGGGCTAATAATGGCATTTTCAGTTTCTATGCTGCCCGTTACTTTACCCGTTATTCCACTGTTAATATTTAAAGTACTATCAGGGTGTATTGTTTTTAGTATTTGCCTGTTAATTTTACTTAACGGTGAAGTTAAAACCTTGTTGGGAAGTGTTAAGCAGTATCAAAAATAAATTTAAGGGGCCTCTATTGAGGCTCCGTTTTAATATCACTTGCTAGTGGTGTTTTCTTTTTTTCAATGTTATCAGTATTTTTATACGTAGCATTACTAATGTAGCCGACATTCCGCACCTGATTTAAGAATAAATAGTTAGGTAGTGTTCCCCGAGAGCGTTAACGATAGTCTGCTGCGGAGGCTGAAGGTTCACAATGAGTGGTGGCGCTTCTCCTACACCAAGCTCATGAATGCCACCGAAGCATTGGAATACCCAGCGGGCAGTAGGAGTTTGACTCGGCTTATTCTTCATATCGGGGAAGGTCAGGTCTTTCTGCCGCAGAGATTGGCGGATCCGGTGCTCTAACGCAGCGTAAACCATCAGACTACAGGTCATGATCATCAACAATGCTTCGATACGTTCTGGCTTTTTCAGAAACAGAGAAGAGACCATAAAGTCAGGGCTTTTTAAGAACCGGAAGCCGCGCTCAACTGTCTGTTGAGACTTATAGGCGGCAAGCAACCCAGCCATATCAAGATCATCGCTCATGTCGTTGGTGGCCAGGATAAAAATGCCTGACTGCTCTTGGGCCTTAGCCATTTTTTTGAGGCACGTCACGGCCTGTCCGGTGAGAAGATAATCGATGCTATCCGGAGCTTGACCTTTTTTAGGTCGGCCTTTGCTACTAAAGGTTGGGTGGGCTATTGATGCGCCATTTTCTATCCGTAATACACTGAGATTGCTGCAAAAATCAGCCAACGCTTGTTCTGCATCTTCCTGACAGGCAAAGGCTTTTTTGCAGAGCTTTTGGAACTGCTTGAGCTCTTGAGTACCCGTTTTAAGCAGGTTTTTGATCACGGTCTTTTGTTCCCGGTGAGTGGCCTGCTCACTACGCACCATCAACCAACGTTGGGGAACACCGGCATAGTCAGCCTCGAGCCAGTAGCCATAATAGCCCTCTCCCAGCGCTTCCAGCTGGTCTGCTTTGAGGGACGAGACGGCGTGCTTTGAGTCTTTTAAAGTCATCGGTACACGGGTAACAAACAATTGATCTTGCTGATGCAGTGCTAAGATAGACTCCGCAGTATACAAGGCGGCATCGCCGATAAAGTAACGGCTTTGTTGTGCCGACTTTAAAGACTGTACGTGGTGGCGAATGACGTCAGAAAAGGCTCTCTGATCATTGGTATTGCCGCTCATCGCCTGCATATAAACGGGAATTCCCGCTACGTTCTCGCAAATGAGCTCCAACACCACTTGATTCAGCTCGGGCCGATGCTCGCGGCTGTAGCCTTTAACGAGCTGAATGCATGCCGAATCTTCATCCTGAGCATAAGCCCCATCCACATGAAAGCTGGTGATATCAAGGTGAACGGCGCTGCTATTTAAGCCTAATTGAGTGACGACTTGCTCCGCCATAGCTTGGTAGAGCAAGGAAACATCGGCATCAAACAGCGCATCGAGACACCGACCTAACGCATCATCATTAAGGTGCTCAGGCAAGATCCCTGGACGCAGTAGGCGTTCGGTAGGCTTGTCGGCGAAAAACTGGGGCACCATGTGTAAGGTTCGACTATGAAATCCTAAGCCATTGATTATCATAGCAACAAGGGCTTCACCATGGGTGACATGATGCTCCGCCTGCTTCGGCAAGATAGCGTCCACCATCCGTGCTAGCCCAAGCTCACGGCACATTCCAGCCACCAAGCCTAGATGATCGAGATTCTTGATGCGATAAGAAGGAGTGGTCATGATACTGCCGCCAAATAGAAGTAATAGATCAAACTGGCGGATCAGTGTCAAAAAAAACAAATCAGAAAATTAGGTGCGGAATGTCGGATGTAGAAGGGTTATATTTTTAATTCTTAAGAGTTATAGTGTGAATGCTAAATATGCGAGTACATATTTCCATTTTATTGCACAAGGATTAGGTAATGTATGAAGAGAGAATTTAATGAAATTTAAATATGATTTTTTATTGAATAAAAATATATACTTAATCTTTATTGTTTTTATTATTTCAGTTGTTCCTTCTTCAAGAGGAACTGATGGAAGCTCTTTTATTTTTATAAATTTTATTGCAACTGTGTTTTTTTATTTAATTTGCCTCTGGTCTTATGGAACCACTAAAAACAAAACTATAACATTAATTTTTATTTTAGGGTTGTATTTTTTATCTACCGTTTTGAGTGGGTTTTCAGATTATACTTATGGGCAATTAATTTCTTTTTTACCTGTTTTGTTTGTTTTTTCATTGAATTTTAAGAATTTTAATTTTAAATTTAATTATATTTATGTTGTTTTATTTTTTTTGTTTGTTTCGGTGCTAGGTTGGTTTTCTTTATTTGACGGTCCTTTGTCTTACTTTGTTGTTCATTATTATTCAAGTGGTTATGAAGGAATGGTGTCAAGGATGATAGCTGCAGATAAAGCGGTTTCAATATTTGGTACGCATTCAATTGCTGGTTTTTATTACAATTTATTTTCTACATATTGTTTTTATCTCATGTGGAATCAGTCTAAGTTTAGATTGGTTAACTTTATTTTTATTTTAAATTTTCAAGCTATGAATGCTAGCCTAATATCTAATACATCACTTTCCTTTTCAGTGTTATTTGCCTTGTCATGTATATGCATTATATTTTTTAAAATGAAAAAGGAGTTCTTTGTTACATCTACCCTTACTTTATTTTCTATTATTGTAATAATTTTCCTTATAAACCATGAGGAAATAATGCCATTAATATTAGGTGGCTCAGGTAATGGGTTATCTTCTAGGTATTTCGAGGGTGTCCTACAAACTACAATTGAATATATATTATCTAATCCACTGATTGGGATTGGCTTTTCTTACTCTGATGGTTTCTATTATACAGACTCTTCTTATATAGCAGTAGCGCTTAAGGTTGGAATTATAGGTTCTATAGTATTCCATGTTTTTGCTTTTAACAGTATCTCTTCGTTTGATAATAAAGTGCTTAATTTTATTTTTATTATGTTTTTTATGTTTTTTTCAGTTGCTTATCCTATTTTTAATTATTATAGATTTATAGGTGTTTTTATGATTTTATTGATGGGATATAAAAGTATTAAAGGTGTTGTAAATGAGTGAGATTAACATGTTGGCTCTAACATTAGGTGAGAATGTACCTAGCAGTCGATTTAGGGTTCGCCAACATATAAAAAGTCTAAATTCGCTAGGGGTTAATGTTGTAGAAAATATATCCACAAATGGCTCTCATCCTCCATCTGGTGTTTTTAATAGATTGATGTGGCTTCCTAAAATATTAAATGAAGCTAGAAGTAGGGTTAGTTTAACTAGTAACTATGATCTTTGCTTTATACAAAAACCGTTAATATCTACTTTTTATTCTTTTGAGAGGGCAATAAAAAAACCATTTGTTTTTGATGTAGATGACGCTATTCATTTGGGAACGAGGGGGTATAATGCAACAAGGATTGCGACTAAGGCCGACCACGTAATTTGTGGCAATAATTTCTTAGCTGAGCATTATAAAAAATATAGCGATGTTACGGTATTGCCTACATCAGTAGACACTGATTATTTCATACCGTCTAAAACTATTAATAATCCAGAAGGTTTTCTCATAATTGGATGGTGTGGTAGTTCTAGTGGATTTAAATATTTATATAGTATTGAGTCTCAAATACTAAAAGTATTAAATAAATATTCAAATGTAAAGCTTAAGGTAGTAGCAAATTCCCCACCAGAATTTAAATTAATACCAGAAAATAAAGTAATATATAAAAAGTGGAGTTCAGAAACTGAAGTTGAAGATATACAGGATTTTACAGTAGGGTTAATGCCACTTGACGACTCTTTATGGGCTCGAGGTAAATGTAGCTATAAAATGCTAACTTATATGGCAGTGTCAGTTCCTGTTATTGTTAGTGCAGTTGGAATGAATGTAGATGTTATGGATTTTGGTGTGTCAGGTATCATGATTAACAATAATTATGAGTGGGAAGATGCTATAGTATCTCTGCTTGATAATGAATCATTATGTTATTCAATGGGCGAGGTGGGGAGGAAAGTAGTGTGTGAAAACTACTCGTCAACTGTCATCTCTAAAGAATTGAATAGAGCAATTAGAAAGGTTGTTTAAGTTACTCATGAAAGTTTTACATATAATTACAGGGTTAGGAGATGGTGGAGCCGAAGGTGTTCTTTACAGGCTTTGCACTCAAGATAAAAGCAATACTCATATTGTAGTATCTTTAATGGGAGCTGGTAAGTACTCTAGCCTTTTAATTAACAATGGTATTAGAGTTGAGCTTTTAAACCAAAAGAAAGGACGAATGTCTATACAAGGGTTGTTTTATTTATATAGATTAATTAAAAAAATAAGACCAAATGTTGTCCAAACATGGATGTATCACTCAGATTTGATTGGTGGTGTATTAGCTAAATTGTTACGAGTGGAGATGATAGTCTGGAATATAAGGCATAGCTCATTAGAGCCGGGTAAAGCAAATCGTTCAACAATTATCATTGCTAATCTTTGTGGGAAGATAAGTAGATTTATACCAGATAAAATAATTTGTTGTGCTCAGTCAGCGAGTGAGTCGCATAAAAAATATGGTTATGACTCATCTAAAATGATAGTCATAGAAAATGGCTATGAATTAAGCCGTTTCAAGCCAGCACCACAGCCATCTTTGTTTCATTTTCCTGTTCAGTTAGGTATGGTCGGTAGATATACTCAAGAAAAAGATCATATTAATCTACTCAAAGCTATAAAAATATTAGTTGATAATGGTTATTCTTTATCATTAGCCTTGGTTGGCTCAGGGATGGATAAAAATAATCATACAATAGTTAGTAAAATAGATGAGTTAGGGTTGACTTCTTATGTTTTTTTGATGGGGGCTCGGGTTGATATACCAAGTGTTATGAGGGGGTTAGATATTCACTTGCTTTCAAGCTCTAGCGAAGGTTTTCCTAATGTTTTAGCTGAAGCCATGGCTTGTGGCACTCCTTGTGTAACTACTGATGCTGGCGATGCTGCAGCAATAGTTGGTGATACTGGTTGGGTTGTAAAAATTAAAGATTCAAATGGCTTAGCTATGTCGATAATGAAAGCGATTGATGAAATGACATCATCTCCAAATTTGTGGATGAAAAGAAAAGAGTTTGCTCGCGCTAGAATTGTTGAGAGTTATAGCATTGATTCAATGGTAGGACGATATAATCAGGTTTGGAATGGTTAGCTGCAGGGGAGCAATGGTAACGTTAAGCAAGTGTATAGTTTTAGTTAAATGCACTTTTACTCTTTAACATGTAGATTAAGTAAATGACATTTTTAATTATAGCCAGCTTAGCTGGATCACTAACAGGCTTTCGTAAGCCTTTAATTCAAGCTTTATTAGATGAAGGTTTGACAGTTCATGCCGCTGCTCCTGAACTTACTTCAGGTTGCATAACCGCTAAAGAACTTAGTTCCATGGGAGTAATAACCCATAGCATACCGATGGCTCGCACAGGTATGAGCCCTACTGCTGATATGAAAATATTGCTTTCTTTATGGCGATTGATGCGAAAAATAAAGCCTAAATATGTTTTAGGTTATACAATAAAACCGGTTATTTATGGCTCAATTGCAGCTTGGTTAGCTAGAGTCCCGCATCGCTTTGCCTTAATTACTGGTTTAGGCTACGCTTTTCAAGATAGCAATAACGATAGTAAGCGAAGTAGAATTAGAGCTATTGCCCAAAAACTATATCAAGTGTCTTTAAAACGTTGTCAGATTGTTTTTTTCCAAAATCCTGATGATGTAGCTTTATTTAAAAAACTAGAAATAATATCTACCAAGCAAGACACAATAGTAGTTAATGGGTCAGGTGTAAGTTTAAATGAGTACCCATTTACTCCAACGCCTGACCTTAAATCTCCTAGGTTTCTTTTTATTGGTCGTTTATTAGGTGGTAAAGGAGTTAGGGAGTACGCCAAGGCTGCTGAATTAATTAAGAATAAACACCCCGATGTTGAATTTTATTTGGTTGGTGGAATAGATATTAATCCAGACTCCATAAAGCAGGATGAATTAGATAGCTGGGTTAGTGATCAGCGTTTGAACTATATTGGTCAACTTAAAGACGTAAAGCCTAGTATTGCAGCTTGCTCTGTATTTGTTCTGCCTTCTTATCGTGAAGGAACTCCGCGTAGTGTATTAGAGGCTATGTCTATGGGGCGCGCAGTCATCACTACTGATGCACCTGGCTGTCGTGAAACTGTAGTTGATGGTGATAATGGTTTTCTGATTCCTGTTAAAGACGCTGATGCTTTAGAAAAAGCCATGCTGCGTTTTATTGAACAGCATGAACTCATATCTCAAATGGGACTACGCTCCCGCGAAATGGCTGAAGAGAAATATAATGTTCATAAAGTTAACGAGAAAATGCTAAAAGGGATGGGGTTATAGCGTTCCGCCCCGCAAAAATGCTGGGTACTGCGAAGATGACAATCCAAGAAGCGCAGCAATAACCGTACTAAAGTCAGGTAAGTTAGCTGAGTGGAAAACAGAGTCTGGTTACCATAACCGTTCGCTATCAGAGACAGCGATGTCTCGATACAAACAGCTTCCTAGTCCAATACTAAGCCTACGTAAATACAACGGCTAAGTAGGTGAGATCTTAGCTGGAGTAAAGCTAATGAACAAAGTCATAGAGCTGGGTATGCCAGTTCGACAGCCATTCTGTTAATGATGCTAAGCCTTACGGGAGTTGCCATCGCCGCTTGATTTAGGAAACAACGGCCTTTATATCTGAGGTGTAAGAATGTTTAATTTTAGAAAAACTGCTTTTTGGCTAAAAGATACGTTGCAAGGCGGCGATATTAAAAGGCAATATAAGGCGATAAGGGATAATATTGATAAGCCAATCAACAATGAAAGTTTAGATAGATTACTTAAACATGCCACTAATAATTGTAGTTTCTATAGCGAGTATAAGACTTCATTAGATATAACAACTTTTCCTGTTATAAATAAGAGCACTATCAAAAATTATTTTGATGGGTTCATCAGTAGTGGGTACCAGCTTGATCAGTTACATGTAATGTCGACAAGTGGTTCTACCGGTACCCCTTTTAAATCATATCAAGACAAGAGGAAAAGAAATAGGGTTTTAGCAGAGTTGATATATTTTAATGAACGAGCGGAGCAAGTTCTAGGTAATAAGTTTATATTCTTTAGGGTTTGGAATGAGAACAATTCAAAGTCATCGCTTGTGCGTCTAATACAAAATATAGTGTGTATTAATATTCTTAAGTTTAATGATGAGGTTTTTAAAGGGGCGGTAAGTTTACTTAAAAATGATAAGAAGTTAACCTCATGCTTGGGTTATGCTTCTACGTATGAGTACTTTGTCCGTTATATTGTAAAGGAGCATGCGGATATTAAACCTGCTGGTTTGAAGTCAATTGTAACTAGTTCTGAAGTAATGCCTGTTGAAATTAAGCGTCAGATAAAAGAAGTACTGTTATGTAATGTTTATGACAGGTATTCAAATCAAGAGAATGGTATTGTAGCTCAAACATTAGACTGTACAGATACATTTATAGTTAACCATCCTAGTTATTTAGTTGAAATACTTAAAGAGAATTCTGATGAGCCTGCTAGTGAAGGAGAAGTTGGCCGGATAGTTATTACAGACTTATTTAATTATGCTATGCCATATATTCGATATGATACAGGGGATTTAGCAGTTAAAGTCGGAAGTGAGCAGTTCTCAAAGAGCATTCAAGCAGTGCAGGGTCGACAGGTTGATGTGATTTACGATGTTGAAGGAAATGTGCTAACACCACATACCTTAAGCGTGTATATGTGGAAGTTTGATAAACTAGCCCAATATCAGTTTATTCAAGAAGAAAAAAAATCATATGTCTTAAAAGTATCTGGAGCCGACGGGATATATACTAAAGAAGACTTTAGATGTGTTCTTGTTCCTGTTTTGGGTAATGACGCTAATATAGGTGTGGTATATGTTAATGAAATACCTGTGTTGAGTTCTGGTAAATTCAAAAAAACCATCTGTAACTATACACCTTGAAGTTGTTGTTTTCTGAATGTTCAATTGTTATAGGTGATTAGTTTATGTTTAAACGTTTATTTGATATTGTTGCTTCTGTATGTGGGCTGATATTACTTAGTCCGGTAATAGCTATTGTGGCATGGAAAATTAGTAAAAACCTTGGCTCTCCGGTACTCTTTCGTCAAGTTCGTCCTGGTAAATGCGGTAAGCCATTTGAAATGGTTAAATTCAGAAGTATGCGCGATGCGGTAGATACACAGGGTAAACCATTGCCAGATAGCGAAAGAATGACACCGTTCGGTAGAAAGCTGCGTGCGACTAGTTTGGATGAGTTACCTGAGTTATGGAACGTATTAAAAGGTGAAATGAGCTTAGTTGGGCCAAGACCATTACTGATGGAGTACTTGCCTTACTATACAGAAGAAGAGATGCGTCGGCATGATGTAAGACCCGGTTTGACAGGGTTAGCGCAAATATCAGGACGAAATGCCCTTACTTGGGAGCAAAAATTACACTTAGATGTTAAGTACGTTGATCAGAGAAACCTTTTCTTAGATATATCTATCATTATAGATACAATTAAAAAAGTATTTAAACGAGAAGACGTATTAGAAGCTGCTCCTCAAGGTGCATTTCATAAATACAGACAGAGGCAGATAAATGATGAGAAATAATATTGTCGTTCGACCGATGACCAAAAAATACGCTCCTGAAAGAGTCAGAATTCTACGTCAGCCTTCTGTAATCAATGGCGTATTTATGGAGCAGCCCGTTAGTGTTGAAAAAACTGAGCTTTGGTGTGATAGCATTATTAAGTCTACCGTAAGGACTGATTTTGTATTTCTGGAAGGTGAGGCCGTAGTAGGATTCTCAGGTTTAGTTAATATATCTCATAAAAATGGAACGGCAGAGTTTTATATTTTTATTGATAATGATATACAAGGGAAAGGATGTGGCCGCTTTATTACTAATTGGCTTTTAACTTTCGCTAAAGATGAGTTAGGTTTACGTAAGATTACTTTGTTTGTGACAGCAGGAAATGAAGCGGCTCTAAGCTTGTATGAAAATATTGGTTTCTCTTTAGAAGGTACTCTGCTAAAACACTCTTGGTTTAGAGGTCGTTATGTTGATAGATTAATATTATCTATATTTTTAGATGATGTTAATAACGAACTAAATGCTTATGAGTATTTTCATGGTGGAGTGTAATTTGAATATTTTATTTTCTTGTGCGGGTCGTCGTAAGTATTTAATTGACTATTTTAAAGCTGAACCACTATTTAATGGCCGCTTGATTGGCACCGATATGTCTCGTACTGCTCCAGCTCTAGCTGCCTGTGATGCTTGGTACGAAGTGCCCAGTATTTATGATGAAAGCTATCTCGATACTGTGTTAGATATTTGTAAAAAAGAAGCAGTAACTGCTTTGATTTCTTTGAATGATATGGAGTTACCCATATTAGCCGCTAATGAAAAACGTTTCAGTGATATAGGCGTGCGGTTAGTGTTAGCTGAGAGCGCAGCTATCGAACTATGTTCCGATAAATGGGCAACTGTGCAGTTTGGTCTTGAGCATAATATACCCGTACCAGCATCTTATCTTACAGTTGACTCTGCGTTAACGGCAATAGCTAACCATGAAGTATCTTATCCTCTTATTGTAAAGCCACGGTGGGGCTCAGCTTCCTTCGGCTTGTACGTGATTAACGCTGATCATGAATTGGCAGAAGCATTTTCTACTTGTAAATCTGAGTTTTTAGCATCTCATTTAGCTAAGTTTGCTGGCTCTGATGACTTAGTTTTAATACAAGAGTTTATAGTGGGTGATGAGTACGGCGTAGATATCTTTAATGATATGCAAGGCAAGTACCATGGTGTGGTATGTAAAAAGAAATTGTCTATGCGATCTGGCGAAACAGATAAAGCAGTAACAGTTAATGATGCCCCGTTTTCATATTATGCACAACAAATAGCGACGAACCTTAAGCACAAAGGCAATCTTGATTGCGATTTTTTAGAACGCGATAATAAGATGTATTTATTAGAGCTTAACCCTAGATTTGGTGGCGGCTATCCGTTTACTCATGAAGCAGGTGGCAACTTTGTTAAAGCTTTATTGCTATCTTTATTAGGTAGAGATAATGAAATTGCTATCAACTATCGTGTAGGTGAAACTTTTGCTAAATGCGATACACTAGTTGCTGCTCGTTAAACGTTAACTGTTGTATTTTTTATTCACCCTGTTTTATTGTAAGGCTTACTCTTTATGCTAAATACTCCTTTCTCTCCTTGGCCTTCTTTTACTACAGAAGAAGGCGATGCGGTGCGTGATGTACTGCTGTCTAATAAAGTAAACTACTGGACTGGCCAAGAGTGCCGCTTGTTTGAAAAAGAGTTTGCCGCTTGGGCTGACAGTAAATATGCGGTGGCACTGGCTAACGGTACTTTGGCATTAGACGTGGCCTTAAAAGTATTAGAAATAGGCGAGGGTGATGAGGTAATCGTTACTCCTCGTACCTTTTTAGCTTCTGTATCCTCTATTGTTACCGCTGGTGCTACGCCGGTGTTTGCCGATGTGGATTTGAATAGCCAAAATATAGAAGCCGAACAGATTGCCGCTGTATTAACGCCGAATACTAAAGCGGTAGTAGTCGTGCATTTAGCGGGCATGCCGGCAGAAATGGATGCTATTATGGCGTTAAGTAAAGAGCATGGCTTTTATGTGATTGAAGATTGCGCTCAAGCACACGGTGCTAAATATAAAGGTAAGGCGGTGGGCAGTATTGGTCATATTGGTGCTTGGAGTTTTTGCCAAGACAAAATAATGACCACCGGCGGCGAAGGCGGCATGGTGACTACGAATGATGAAGCGCTATGGCGCAAAATGTGGAGCTATAAAGATCACGGTAAAAGCTATGCAGCAGTTTATGAAACAGAGCATGCGCCCGGCTTTAGATGGTTACACGAAAGCTTTGGTACCAACTGGCGCCTGACCGAAATGCAGGGTGCCATTGGCCGTATTCAACTAACCCGCATGACAGACTGGACTGCCGCTCGCCAAGCTAATGCACAGCTGATTGATGAAGTCGCCAATGGCTTTAATGTAGTGCGTACCGTAACAGTACCTGCGCACATGGAGCATGCCGAATATAAACATTACTTATTTGTAAACCCAGAGCAGCTAGCGGACGGCTGGAGCCGCGACCGCATAGTAGAAGCTATGGTCGCCGAAGGCGTGCCGTGTTTTCAGGGCAGTTGTTCTGAGGTGTATTTAGAAAAAGCCTTTGATAATACCGACTTTAGACCGACTGAGCGTTTACCTAATGCGAAGCTTTTAGGCGAAACCAGCTTAATGTTTTTAGTGCACCCCACGCTAACGCAAGCCGAAATGACAAAAACTGCCGCAGTGTTAGCAAAAGTACTCACTGAAGCACAGCGTTAAAAAATAGTGTTGAGTGATGAATGTTTAGTGGTGAATTGTTAAAAACTCAACATTCAACATTTAAAACTCAACATGGTGTTTTCGAGCTTTATCGTCTTGAGTTAAGAGAGTTATTTTCATCAAAAGGAATGTGATGATGGCGCAAGACAATAATGTACTTAACAAATCATTTGAGTTTTCTATAAGAATAGTTAAGTTGTATCAGCATTTGTCAAAAGAGCAGAAGGAGTATGTGCTCTCTAAACAGCTGCTGCGCTCTGGTACTTCTATTGGCGCTAATATCAATGAGGCTCAGGCGGGTCAGTCTAAAGCTGATTTTGCTTCAAAAATGAGCATTGCTAGCAAAGAAGCTAGAGAAACAAAATACTGGCTAGAGCTACTTTGCGCAACAGGTTACATAGATAAATTAGAACCGCACGTTATGAGTCTACTAGAGCAAAGCGATGAACTCATAAAGATACTCACCACAATAGTCAAAAATACACAACAGAATCTAAAAGCGAACTCTAAGGCATGAATTCATTCAACACTAAAAACCCATCACTAAACACTGTGTGGAGCCACTCACAACTCATCACTCACAACTCATCACTCACCACTAACGAGGTACGAGTTAAATGAATGACGCCATTAGATGGTTATTTAAACAACCTCGCTCTATCAAGCGTATTATTAGCCTGTTGCTAGATGCACTCTTTATTAGCGTGGCCTTTTGGGCGGCATTTATATTGCGGCTAGAAGAAGTAACCATGCTGGGCTCGGGTTCACATTGGCTGGTGTTGCTGGCAACCATACCCGTTACCTTAGTGTGCTTTGTGCGTTTGGGGCTGTATAGGGCCGTGCTGCGCTATTTGGGTTATCACGCTATTGTGACCATGTTTTTAGGCACTGTATTGTCTGCGGTTGCCATGGTATTAGTCGCCTATTATTTAGATGTGTTTTTACCGCGCACCGTACCCATTATTTATTGTGCCTTCGCCTTGCTGTTATGTGGCGGGGCACGCACCTTGGCCCGTGCTCTTTATAGTCAGAGCACTAAAAAATTAAAAATACCGGTGATTATCTACGGTGCGGGTTCGTCTGGTCGCCAGCTTTATACCAGTATGCAAATTGGTAATGAGTATAGAGCGGTGGCGTTTGTGGATGATAACCCTAACTTGCAGCGTGCCATGTTGCATGGGCTAACCGTGTTTTCAGCGAGTGAATTGCCACAGTTGGTGGCCCGCTTTGGTGCGCGCAAGTTGTTATTGGCCATGCCGAGTATTTCTCGCCAACGTCGCCGAGACATTGTAGAAAGCTTGGATGGTTTATCGGTAGAAATGCTAACTATTCCTGGCATTGCCGATTTAGTCAGCGGTAAATCTAAGGTGAGTGAACTGCACGAAGTGAGCATAGAAGACTTATTAGGCCGTGATCCGGTTGAACCGTTTGCCGAGCTGATTGCCGCCAATATTCGTAACAAAGTAGTGATGGTGACCGGCGCCGGTGGCTCTATTGGTTCTGAGCTATGTCGGCAAATTGTGCAACAGCAGCCGAGTACTTTGGTGTTGTTTGAAACCTCTGAGTTTGTGCTCTACCAAATTGACCAAGAGTTGACGAATTGGTGTCGTGAAAAAGATTGTAAGATACGCATAGTGCCAGTAATGGCCTCGGTACAACGGCAAAATCGCTTAGAAGCGGTCATGAATGCCTTTAAAGTGCAAACTGTGTATCACGCCGCCGCCTGCAAGCACGTACCGCTGGTGGAATACAACGTAGTAGAAGGGGTGCGCAATAATGTGTTTGGCACTTGGCGCGCTGGCGAAGCCGCCATTAACTGTGGCGTTGAAACCTTTGTACTTATTTCTACCGATAAAGCCGTTAGGCCGACTAACGTAATGGGTACCAGTAAGCGCTTGGCAGAACTGGTGTTACAAGGCTTAGCATTACGCCAAAACAACACCCGTTTTTGCATGGTGCGTTTTGGTAACGTGTTGGGTTCTTCTGGCTCGGTAGTGCCGTTGTTTAAACGCCAGATCCGTGGCGGTGGGCCTATCACCTTAACCCATGAAGATATTACCCGTTACTTTATGACCATACCCGAGGCTGCGCAGTTGGTGATCCAAGCCGGCGCCATGGGTAAGGGCGGTGATGTGTTTGTGTTAGACATGGGCGAGCCGGTGCGCATTATTGATTTAGCGCGCAAGATGATCCGCTTAATGGGCTATGAAGAAAAAACTCAAACCAACCCTAAAGGCGATATTGAGATCAAAGTGACCGGCCTGCGCCCTGGCGAAAAATTGTATGAAGAGCTGCTAATAGGGGGCGATGAATCGACTACCGCACACCCGCGCATTCGCACTGCGAATGAAGTGTTCTTGCCCTGGGATGAAATGCTCAGCCTGTTAACTGCGCTGAATACGGCCTGCGAAGCCTACGATCAACCTAAAATTCGTGAGTTATTGCTCAGTGCACCTGCCGCGTTTAACCCCCAAGATGGGATATGTGATTTGGTTTGGCGGGAAGGGCAAGAGAAGCGCCGAGCTGAAAAAGCAGTGTTGAGTGATGAATGTTTAGTGTTAAGTGAAAAGCAAGAAGTAACATTAGCTTAAGCCTATTTTTGCCACGGAAGATGGTTAAATAGTGTTGAATGTTGAATGTTGAATGTTGAATGTTGAATGTTGAATGTTGAATGTTGAATGTTGAATGTTGAATGTTGAATGTTGAATGTTGAATGTTGAATGTTGAATGTTGAATGTTGAATGTTGAATGTTGAATGTTGAATGTTGAATGTTGAATGTTGAATGTTGAATGTTGAATGTTGAATGTTGAATGTTGAATGTTTTTGAATGTTGAATGTTGAATGTTGAATGTTGAATGTTGAATGTTGAATGTTGAATGTTGAATGTTGAATGTTGAATGTTGAATGTTGAATGTTGAATGTTGAATGTTGAATGTTGAATGTTGAGGTCTGTCTTCCTATGCTTTCCCTGTTGGTTATAGACGTATAATCCAACAACCAAAAGAGAGGGGCTGAGGCTTTATTTGTCTTTAGTCTTTGAAGACTGTTCGCAATGATAGCCGCCCTCTCTTGTTTAAGTAAATTTCGAACAGTTCATTGAGGCTAAGACCTCGTATTTAGGATTGCTGAAACTGCTTAAGCACCGGTATGTGCAACAGGAGAAACAAGAATGAAAGTGGTTGTAGGTATAGATGTTAGCAAAGACTGGTTTGATATTGCCTGGAAAGAAAATGACCGCATTAAAACTCAGCGCTTTGACTCCACTGCTAGTGGAATAAATCAGCTTATGAAGGCCACGCCAGCAGACGCAATTTACGTGATGGAAGCCACGGGCGTTTATCATGCTCGCTTAGCTGTCACGCTCTTTGAAACCGAGCGTAACGTGGCGGTGATAAACCCGTTAGTAATTAAGCGCTATGGGCAAATGAGGCTGTCTCGCGTTAAAACAGACACCGCTGATGCAAGCTTGATTTTGAGCTACGGCGAAAGCGTGGAGTTTATGCTCTGGAAGCCTGAGCCTCACCACATACAAGAGCTGAAAGTCGCTTAAGGCTGGCTAGACGACCTCACTGAAGACATGACACGCTTGTCTAATCGTGGGCATGCACAGAGCTACTTAGTGGTCAGAAGTGCAATGGTAGACAGGCAGTTTTTAAGGCGCAAAGAGCAACTTAAACAGGACATTACAGAGTGCGAAGCGCACTTGGAAAAACAAGTAAAAAAGCATTTTGCTGAGTTGTATAAGCTACTCAACAGTATTCCCTCAATCGGTAGTAAAACAGCGACTCAGTTGATTATATCTACGGGTGGATTTACTAAGTTTATTAGTATTAAACAGCTCAGCGCTTATGTAGGCGTAAGCCCCACGACTTACGAATCTGGCAGCTCTGTTAGAGGGCGAGGTGGCATCGCCAAAATGGGGCAAGGCCGGCTACGTCAACTGCTGTATCTATGCAGCTGGACAGCAAGAAAATGCAATCCATCCTGCGTGGCTTTGTATGAACGACTTCAAGCATTAGGCAAGCCAGCTAAAGTCATTAGCATCGCCATCGCACATAAACTGCTTAGACAAGCATTTGCAGTGGCAACTAAAAAAACAGCCTATTCACCAGAATTTGCTTGAAAAAAAGCACAGTTCATTGCGAGGAGTGCAGCGACGCGGCAATCCATTGTTGAGTGATAAGCCTGCGCCTAGCTCCCAGCGCCAAAATCTAAAGACATCTTTGCTATTAAGATGGGATAAGTGCGAAAAGGGCTCTTATTGGGTTAAAACAGCCGTCATCGTGACGCACGTCAGGATCTCGCCCTTAAGCCGTCTTCCTGATGAACATCAGGATCTCGTTTTAGTCTTTAGAAACAAGAGCGAGATACCAGTATGACGGCAAAGAGAAAGCCGAAAGCTTACCGTAGCTCGAAAGGCTTGGTCTTACCCATAAGATTTCATTGATTTGGTTATTACTTTTCCGTGCGCTTCCGTGTATTCCGTGGCGAGAAATGTCTTAAGTCTTATAAGAGGTAAACAAATGACAATTTTGGTAACGGGTGGTGCGGGTTATATTGGCTCACATACGTTGGTTGAGCTACTAAACGATGGCCAGCAGGTGCTGGTGCTGGATAATTTGTGTAATGCCTCACCAGAGTCGTTGCGCCGGGTGGCCAACATCACCGGCAAGCAGCCGGAATTTATTGAGGGCGATATTCGCGATGCGGCTTTGCTCGATACCTTATTCAGCGAGCACAATATTGATGCGGTAGTGCATTTTGCTGGTCTAAAAGCCGTGGGCGAGAGTATTGAACAGCCGCTGCGTTATTACGATAACAACGTAAACGGTACCTTGGTGCTGGTGAATGCCATGCAAAAAGCGGGTGTATTCAAGCTGGTGTTTAGCTCGTCAGCCACTGTGTATGGCGAGCCACAGCAGATGCCGATTACCGAAGACTTTGCGGTGGGTGGTACTACTAATCCGTATGGTACATCCAAGCTGATGGTAGAAAAAATGCTGCAAGACTTGGCTCAATCAGACGAGCGTTGGTCGATCGCCTTGCTGCGCTACTTTAACCCGGTGGGTGCCCATGAATCGGGTTTGATTGGTGAAGATCCTAACGGTATTCCTAACAACCTGTTGCCGTATATTTCTCAAGTAGCCGTGGGCCGATTAAAAGCGCTGGCGGTATTTGGTGACGATTACGCAACCACAGATGGCACCGGTGTGCGTGATTACATTCATGTAGTGGATTTGGCTTTGGGGCATCTTAAAGCGCTAAACCGCATTGCAGAACATGCAGGTGTAAGCATTTATAATCTGGGCACCGGGCAGGGTTATTCAGTGTTACAAATGGTGAAAGCCTTTGAGCAGGCGAGTGGTAAACCCGTGCCGTTTAACATCGGGCCGCGTCGCCCGGGCGATATAGCCGAGTGCTGGGCTGACCCTGCTAAAGCGTTAGCCGAACTAGGCTGGCAAGCAGAACGCGGCCTAGAACAAATGATGGTAGACGCCTGGCGCTGGCAGCAGCAGAACCCGAACGGTTTTTAGCGCGAAGCCTCGTGCAGTGTTGAGTTGTGAGTTTTTGGTTTTGAGTTAAAACTCAACACTCATTAATTTTCGGGTCTTTTGTAGGCGAACACTTGTTCTCGCGGTTTTTGGGTTGATGTTGAAGGTTAATAACGGTTCCGCCTGCGGCGAAATGCGAGAGTAAACGTTCGCCTACAAAACCGCCGACCTACAGGCCAAGATATTTTTGCCACGTCTCTTTGCTACGAGAGTCGCGGAATACACGGGAGTAGGGCAAAAATAAGAGTAAAAGTGCATATTGTTGTGTAAAATCTTACCCATAAAAATTACTTGGGTCGGTCTTTACTTTTCCGTGCAGTTCCGTGTATTCCGTGGCCAAGAAGATCTTTGTCTAATTATAAGAAGAGAGTTGCGGATGAGTTTGTTAGATCAACCGGCGTTTTTGGCGCTGCAGGGGATGAAAGCGCAAGAGCAGATGTTAAGTTTGAGTGAGCGGTTTGCAGAAGATGCAAACCGCTTTTCTGCGTTTAGTGTGCCGTTTGGCGAGCATATGCAAGTGGACTTTTCTCGCCAGCTTTGGTCGGTTGAGGTTAAAGCTCAGTTGTGTGCGTTGGCGCGAGATATGGATCTGCATACGGCTATTAAAGCACTGTTTGGCGATAACTTGTTTAACCATACCGAAGGGCGGGCGGCTTTGCATACCGCATTACGGATGCCGGCTGATGCCAGTGTTAACCTAAAAGGCACCAATGTGGTGCCTTTTGTGCATCATGAGCTTGCACGCGTTAAAGCGTTTTGTCAGCAAGTGCATGCCGGCGACTGGTGTGGTTTTAGTGGCAAGACGATTACCGATGTCGTCAATATTGGTATTGGTGGCTCGGATCTTGGGCCTGCAATGGTGACCGACGCTTTAGCTTGTTATCACGATCAAGGTATTCGCGCGCATTTTGTGTCGAATATGGATGGCGCCCAGTTAGCTCATGTCTTGCAACAAGTGGATGCCGAGCGCACCTTGTTTATTGTGTCGTCTAAAACATTTTCGACTGACGAAACCATGACCAATGCGCATGCGGCACGTGACTGGTTGCTGGCAGTTTGCGGCGATGCTACCCACGTTAATAAACATTTTGTGGCGGTGTCGACTAATGCGAAGGCGGTGCAAGCCTTTGGTATTGGCGCCGAGCAGATGTTTGAGTTTTGGGACTGGGTAGGCGGACGTTTCTCGTTGTGGTCGGCGATTGGTTTACCGATAGCGCTCACGCTGGGCTTTGAGCGTTTTGAGCAGTTGCTAGCCGGCGCCCATGCCATGGACGAGCATGTACGTGATACCACCTTTGAGCAAAATATTCCGGTACTGATGGCGCTGCTAAGCATTTGGAACATTAATGTGTTGGGGCTGCGTAGCGAAGGCGTGTTCCCGTATTGCCATGACTTAAAGCGTTTTCCAGCTTATTTACAGCAGCTGAACATGGAATCTAATGGCAAGACTGTAAATAACCAAGGCGAAAAAATTGCCTATAACACGGGCCCTATTGTATGGGGCGAAGTGGGTACCAACGGTCAGCATGCATTTTTTCAGTTATTGCACCAAGGTAGCCAAGTCGTACCCGGTGATTTTATTGGTTTTGCCCGCTCTGGTTACGATTACCCTGAGCATCATCGCAAGTTACTGGGCAACATGTTGGCTCAAGCCGAAGCCATGGCCTTTGGTAAAGATTATGACGAAGTAGCTAAAGAGCTGACTGCTGAAGGGTTAAGTGCTCTCGAGGTAGCAAAGCTGGCACCGTATAAGGTGATGGAAGGCAATAGACCCAGCACGACCATTTTGTGTGACGAGCTAACGCCTTATAATTTAGGCGCACTCATTGCTATGTATGAGCACAAAACCTTTGTACAGGGCGTGTTGTGGAACATTAACAGCTTCGACCAATGGGGTGTAGAGCTAGGAAAAAAACTCGCCGCCCGCTTGATAGACGACTTAGCAGATGACGAAGAAACGACAGCACACGACAGTGCCACCAAAGGCTTGATTGCACAGATTAAGCTTTGGGGGTAAAGCGCCTAAAGATTAAAAAATTTCAGCCACGGAATACACGGAATAACACGGAAAAAGCTAATAAAAAACTGTTTTGGGTAAGAAATACTGCAGGGCATCGTGTGTAGTTTACATGTAACCCATCATAGTAGATGGGTACCAGAATCTGTGTTTGACATAAGACTAATGATTTTTACCACGGCTATTGCAAGAGCAGTATGGGCGGAGCGTTGATGCGTATTCATCAGGCTGACTGTGAATATGGCATGAGTGGTTACAAGGTCTTATCCAATAATTTGTTAGTTTTCATTTTTCCGTGTACGTCCGTGTATTCCGTGGCAAAAAATAGCTTTTGGAGTTTTTATGAATAGAATTTTTCAGGGGCCGGGCCGTGGGGTGCTGGCCCTTTTTTTTATTTGGGCTTTGGTTGGCCAGCATGTATTTATTCATCACCTAGGCGGTAGTGATTTAGACCTGCCGTTTAATGCTATTACTTGGTTATTTGTGGGTTTGGTGTTTATTGTCGGATCCAAAGTGTTGCAAGGTGAGATATACCACAGTGAGTTAGGACGGTGCTTTGCCCTGGCTACTTTGGTGTTGTGGCTACCGTGGTTGTTTGCATTGTTTTCTTCTGCCGTCATGCCGGGCTCGCTCCGGTATCTAGTTATTTACGAGTCAAGTGCAGCCTATTGGCAGGCGCTGCCGCGTTTGCTGGCGTTAACGGTAGGCGTGCTGTTGTTTTGGTTATTACAGCAGTGTCGTTTTAACACCGAGCAACGGCATTTTTTGCTGTGCACTTTGTTAATGCTGGCCACGGTGCAAATTGGCTTTGGGCTAGTGCAATTTTTTGTATTACCTGCAGATAACTGGTTTATGTTTAACACCAAGGTACGCTTCCCTTACGGTATTTTTATGCAACGTAATGTGATGTCTAGCTTTGTGGGATCGGGTGTATTGCTGGCGTTGTATTTGTTGGTGAGCCGTTCAGGCGAGACGGGACGTGGCCATTGGCGCTGGTGGTTGTGGTGCACGGTGGTCGCTGTGGCAGGCTTGGTGTTGGTAGTGTTACTGCAAAGTCGTGCTGGCTTATATAGCTTGCTGGCAGGATTGTGTTTGTTATTACCGGTGTGTTGGATGCGTTTGACCAACCGCTTACAGCGTGGTGTGTTGTTAGCCTTAGTGCTATGTGGTGCCGGTGCAGGACTGGCGTTATTGGTGCATTTTGATTTACACCGTCGTGCGTTGGCCGTATATGGCGAGTTGGGTGTGCGTTATGAAATTTGGCGTACTACCTTAGGGCTGATTGTCCAGAATTTATGGCTCGGTGTGGGCTATGGCCAGTTTGAGCCCGCTTATTATGCGGAGGCTGGGCGCTTGTTGGCCACAAGTGGCGCAGTACCTGCAATGCCGGGTAATTTAGCTCACCCCCATAATGAAATTTTAATGTGGTGGGTAGAAGGTGGCGTGATCACTCTGCTGGCGTGGCTGCTGCTAGCGTGGGGCGTATTGCGAGTAGGTTGGCGGCTAAGTGCCGGTGAGCGGTTAGCCATGATTGCCCTATGTTTGCCGCTTTTTGCCCATTTAATGTCGGAATATCCGTTAGGGCATTCTGCAGTTCATTGGGTTTGGTTGTTAGTGCTGCTGTGGTATTTTGATAGTTGTGCGGGTGAAGTGTTAAGGGTTAAGAGTGAAGGGGTTACCAAGAACAGTGAAGTGTTAAGGGTGAAGGGTGAAGGGGTAAGTGCTAAGGCTAAACTGACAAAAAAATCTGCTGTGAGAGTGGGGTTGTTGTTAGTTGGGTGCGCTATGGTGGTGTATATGGCGACAGGGCTGCAAACTGCGTATCAGTTAACTCAATATCAGCGTGGGCAGTTTAGTGAGCACCTGCGGTTAGATAGGGTGTGGAACCCTTGGTTTTGGCGTGATCGCCAGGCGTTATATCGCCATAGCGGGGTGTTAAAAGTGGCTTTGGCTGAGCAAGACGCAGCGGCTATTCAAGCCTATTTAGAGTGGTCGACCCCTGTGATTGCTCGTTTGCCACGTACCACGCTGTTGCATAACCATGTGGTGGCCTTATTTGCGGCAGAAAAGTTTGCTACTGAGAAGTTTGCTAGCGAAGAGCTGGCGGCAGGGCCGTTAGTGGTAGAAAAGGGTAAAGCCGCTGATACTCTAGTTGCTCGATTACAGTTGGAATATCCGCATGAAAAATTGTTTAAAGCCCCCGCAGTAGAGCAGTTAAAAACGCAGTTAGCGGCGGGTGAGCCACCCAGAGTGTTCCAGCATTTAACGCAACAAGTTGGAGCGGCAACTTATTACTAACCACGTGCTCGACTAAACAAAGGGCGATGTGTGATGTTACGCCGTCTTCCTGATGCACATCAGGATCTGCGCACTAGGCCGTCTTCCTGACGCACATCAGGATCTGCACTAGGCCGTCATCGAGATGAACATCAGGATCTACACTAGACCGTCACCCTGATGAACATCAGGATCTGGCTGTTGGTCTTTAGAAACAAGAGAGAGATACCGAGGCCGTCATGCTGAACTCGATTCAGTATCAGCATGACGAAGACCCGGTACCTGCATGACAGGCTAAGAGCTGCTTTGCCCTTCGTCCGTGTTTTTCGGTGTATTGCGTTGCGAAAAAGGCTTTGGTTTTTGGTGCCAAGGGAGGGATGTCGGCGCAAGCCCGAAGCACTGCATAAAATACCCCCCTTGTTGTGAGGGTTTTAACCCACCGCTAAATCCCGTAAACTTACGCACCTTTTAACTAAAAACTGCTTTTTGTATGCAAGTAGTTTTAGTATGCGTGAACACTAAGCACGGCCGTGGGGGAGTGGCCTATTGAATCCTACGGGCGGTAGCGTCGCTACAGCAAATATCATTTTCTTATCTAGGACAAATGTTAATGAAGATTCTTATTACGGGTGGTGCAGGTTTTATCGGTTCTGCTGTGATACGTCACATTATCAATAACACTCAAGATGTGGTTATTAATCTCGATAAACTGACCTATGCCGGTAACTTAGAGTCGCTTAAGTCTATTTCTGACTCTGAACGTTATCATTTTGTGCAGCTAGATATTTGCGACCGTGCTGGGCTAGATACGGTGTTTGCTGAACATCAGCCCGATGCGGTGATGCATTTAGCGGCAGAGAGCCATGTAGACCGCTCGATTACTGGCCCCGCTGAGTTTATTCAAACTAATATAGTGGGTACTTATAATCTTCTGGAAGCCGCTCGCGCTTACTGGAACGAGTTAGCTGACGCTAAAAAAGCCAGCTTTCGTTTTCATCACATTAGCACCGATGAAGTTTATGGCGACCTTCCGCACCCGGCGGACGGCAATGTTGAATGTTTAATGTTGAATGATGAATTAAATACACAAGGCTTACCTTTATTCACCGAAACCACCTCTTATGCTCCCAGCTCGCCGTACTCTGCGAGCAAGGCTAGCTCCGATCATTTAGTTCGCGCTTGGCTGCGCACTTATGGCTTCCCGACGCTGATCACCAACTGCTCTAATAACTACGGGCCGTATCATTTTCCGGAAAAACTGATCCCGCTGGTGATCCTCAATGCGCTAGAAGGTAAGCCATTGCCTATCTACGGCAAGGGCGATCAAATTCGTGATTGGCTGCATGTAGAAGATCACGCCCGCGCACTCTATAAAGTAGTCACCGAAGGCAAAATAGGCGAGACCTACAATATCGGCGGCCATAACGAAAAAACCAATCTAGAAGTAGTACAAACCATCTGCCAAATCCTAGACGACCTGTATCCCATTCAACATTCAAAATTCAACATTCAACATTATAAAGAGCTCATAACTCATGTCAGTGATCGCCCAGGCCATGACCGTCGCTACGCCATTAATGCTAGCAAAATAGAACGCGAGCTTGGTTGGACGCCCCAAGAAACTTTCGAGTCCGGCATCCGTAGCACGGTGCAATGGTATTTAGATAATCAAGACTGGGTTGCAAACGTACAAAGTGGTTCTTATCAAACTTGGATCAGCCAACAGTACGGAGCCGAATAATGCATATATTATTATTGGGTAAAAATGGTCAGGTAGGGTGGGAGCTACAACGTGCCTTGGCGCCGTTAGGTACAGTGACGGCGTTGGATCGCCATTCAACAGACTATTGTGGTGATGTGAGTCAGCTTGATGAATTGTCGCGCACCATACGAGAGTTAAAACCTGATATTATTGTGAATGCAGCGGCCTATACGGCGGTAGATAAAGCAGAGTCGGACGTCGAGCTGGCACAATGTATTAATACGGATGCGCTGGCTGTGCTGGCAAAAGAGGCTGAAGCGTTAGGGGCTTGGTTGATTCATTATTCAACCGATTATGTGTTTAATGGCAGCGGTAATCGGCCCTGGAAAGAAGAAGATATTCCCGCACCGCTTAATGTGTATGGCAAAACTAAGTTGGCCGGTGAGCAGGCCATTCAAACCCATTGCTCTCGCTATTTAATTTTACGTACTAGCTGGGTGTATGCCGCTCGTGGCGCTAACTTTGCGAAAACCATGTTACGGCTAGCTAAAGAGCGCAGTGAGTTGGGGGTGATCAAGGATCAAATTGGCGCACCTACCAGTGCTGAACTGATTGCCGATTGCCGATTGCACCGCGCACGCGATTCGTATGCTAATGCAGCCAGCAGGGGCAACAAGCGATTTGGCGGGCATTTATCACTTATCTGCCAGTGGCGAAACCAGCTGGCATGACTATGCGGCCTTGGTATTTGCGCAGGCACGCCAACAAGGTGAAACGCTGACCTTAACCACGCTTAATGCGATTGCCAGTGCCGATTATGTTACACCCGCCCCGCGACCGCTTAATTCTCGCCTAAACACTAGCAAATTTAGTGTCGCTTTTAATCTGGATTTACCGCCTTGGCAGCAAGGGGTGACCCGCATGTTAACTGAAATTTTGGAGCTACACTCTTGAAGCAACAACAAATGAGTACTCGTAAAGGAATTATTCTGGCTGGTGGTTCGGGCACTCGGCTTTATCCGGTGACCATGACGGTGAGCAAGCAGTTACTGCCGGTGTATGATAAGCCGATGATTTATTACCCGCTCAGTACGCTGATGTTGGCAGGTATTAAAGATATTTTAATTATCAGCACGCCACAAGATACGCCGCGCTTCGAGCAACTGCTGGGTGATGGCAGCCAATGGGGCCTTAATCTGCAATATGCGGTTCAGCCAAGCCCAGACGGCCTAGCGCAAGCCTTTATTATTGGTGAAGACTTTATTGGTGATGATAACTGTGCACTAGTATTAGGCGACAATATATTTTTTGGCCATAACCTGCAGCAACAATTAGAGCAGGCAAGTAGCGAAAAGAGTGGTGCCACCGTGTTTGCTTATCACGTGCAAGATCCTGAACGCTATGGGGTGGTGGATTTCAACGAGCAGGGGCAAGCCCTTAGCCTAGAAGAAAAACCCGCTCAGCCTAAGAGTAATTATGCAGTTACAGGATTGTATTTTTATGACAACCAAGTGGTCGAGATTGCCAAAAACATTAAACCTTCTCATCGTGGTGAGCTAGAAATTACCGATGTTAACAAGGTATATCTTGAGCGTAACCAGTTGGCGGTGACCACCATGGGCCGTGGCTATGCTTGGTTAGACACGGGCACCCACGACAGCTTAATGGAAGCGGGCACTTTTATTCAAACCATAGAGCAGCGCCAGGGCTTAAAAGTGGCCTGCCCAGAAGAAATTGCCTACCGCAAAGGTTTTATTAATGCCGAGCAAGTGAAAGAGCTGGCCAAACCTTTGGCTAAAAACGCCTATGGTCAATATTTATTGAACCTTATCAAGCCGGGGTATCACGCATGAACATTATAAAAACGGCTATTCCTGATGTATTGATCATTGAACCTAAAGTGTTTGGTGATGATCGCGGCTTCTTTTATGAGAGCTTTAACCAACAGCAATTTGAGCAAGCTGTTGGTTATGACGTGAGTTTTGTACAAGATAATCATTCACGCTCAAGCAAAGGCGTCTTACGCGGCTTACATTATCAACTGGCACCTTACGCACAAGGTAAATTAGTGCGAGTGGTGCAAGGTGAAGTGTTCGACGTTGCCGTTGATATTCGTAAAAGCTCACCTACCTTTGGCCAGTGGGTCGGGGTTAATTTGTCGGCAGAAAATAAACGACAGTTGTGGGTTCCTGAAGGCTTCGCGCACGGCTTTGTAACCTTGAGCGACAGTGCCGAGTTTTTATATAAAACGACCAATTACTATACACCTGAAAGTGAAAGAGCCATTATTTGGAATGATTCAGATATCAATATCGAATGGCCGATGGATATTGAGCCAGCTCTTTCAGGAAAAGATAGTGTTGCTTCGTTGTTTTCTAATGCAGAGGTTTTTGATTAATGCAGGATTTTTCTACTTCTCCTAGAGCAATGGTTACTAGTTTTTGGAAAAATCGCAGTCTTATTAATGCTCTTGTTAAACGAGAGGTAGTAGGACGTTACCGAGGTTCGTTTCTTGGTGTGTTTTGGTCTTTCTTTAATCCTTTATTAATGCTGGCAGTATATACATTTGTGTTTAGTGTTGTATTTCAAGCTCGTTGGTCCGGGGGCGCAGGCTCTAAAACAGAGTTTGCGCTAGTTTTATTTGCTGGCATGATGATGTTTAGTTTTTTTTCTGAGTGCATAAATCGTGCCCCTAGTCTTATACTGACTAATGCCAATTATGTTAAAAAAGTAGTGTTTCCTCTTGATATTTTGCCTTGGGTGTCATTGGGAGCTGCTGCGTTTCATTTTATTATTAGCCTTTTTGTATGGTTAATAGCATATGTTGTGTTATTTGGAATTCCTCATCTAACTGTTTTTCTATTACCATTTATTCTACTGCCGTTAATGTTACTTGTTATGGGTATTTCGTGGGCATTGGCTTCACTTGGGGTATATCTGCGTGATGTATCACAATTTATTGGTATTGCTACGACTATGTTAATGTTTCTCTCGCCTATATTTTATCCTGCTGAAGCACTACCGGAAGCATATCGTACTTTTATATATTTAAATCCCCTTACAGTAGTGATTGAGCAAGCTAGGGATGTACTTTTTTGGGGGGTAATGCCTAATTTTTATATTCTGGGTGCATATACACTAGTTTCAACTATATTAGCCTGGTTGGGATTCGCTTGGTTCCAGAAGACAAGGAAGGGATTTGCTGATGTCCTCTGATATTGCTATTCAAGTAGAAAATCTGAGTAAGTGTTATCAGATATATGATCGGCCACGCGATCGTTTAAAACAAATGCTCTTAGGAAAAAATAAAAAATACTTTCGAGAATTTTGGGCATTAAAAGAAGTTGGCTTTAAAGTTCACAAAGGTGAAACACTAGCAATAATAGGAAAAAATGGTTCAGGGAAATCAACATTACTACAAATGATTTGCTCTACACTGAACCCGACCAATGGCACCATAAAAGTTAATGGTCGAGTCGCTGCGTTACTTGAATTAGGTGCTGGATTTAACCCTGAATTTACTGGCCGAGAAAATATATATATGGCCGCTGCATTATATGGTTTAACAAAAGAAACAGTTGACCAGCGGTTTTCCTCTATTTCTGCATTTGCCGATATTGGAGAGCACATTGAGCAACCAGTAAAAACCTATTCAAGTGGAATGTATGTGCGTTTGGCGTTTGCTGTAATCGCTCATGTGGATGCAGATATATTAGTAGTGGATGAAGCATTAGCCGTAGGTGATGCTGTATTTACACAAAAATGTATGCGATTTATACGTGCTTTTCAAAAGCATGGCACTCTACTCTTTGTCAGCCATGATACTGCAGCAGTACAGAGCTTGTGTGAAAAAGCGCTATGGCTAGAAAATGGTCAGGTCCAAGGTTTCGGAACTTCAAAAGAAATATCTGAGGCTTATCTTAAAAGTAGCTTACAAGAGGTTTATGGTGAACAAGTTACTCTTTCCGCTATTAATAAGTCTGGAAAAGAAAAAGAATTATTAACTGATAATAAAGATGAAAGCCATCATGAAATTGTTGATTATGATACCAAGATAAATTTTAAAAATAATCTTAATGATGCAAACGGTTGGAAATCAGGATCGGCAGAAATTATTGATGTACGAATGAATAAAGTCGATAATGATGACGGCGATATATTTGAAGGTGGAGAATCAGTACGGTTAAAAATTCGTGCCCGAGCCTACTCATCTCTTGACGCTCCAATTATAGGTTTTATTGTAAAAGATCGCCTTGGACAAGATTTGTTTGGTGAAAACACTTTACCATTTACAACTTACAATAAAAAAATTGTTGAGCCAGGGGAAGAGTTTGAGGGTAGTTTTTGCTTTCAGTTGCCTATGTTGCCCAATGGGCAGTATGTTCTTACAGCTTCGGTTGCCAATGGAAACCTTTATGAACATGTGCAGCATCATTGGTTGCATGATGCGGCCGTTATTACGGTATCCTCAAGTAAAGTTCGCTGGGGATTAGTTGGTATAAAGTTTGAGAGCATGAAACTTTCTGTTATCTAAAGTTCTCTTATTATAGAAAATATAGAGCGGTCTCGTTACCTCGGATAAATTAAATGAAATATTTGACAAAAATAGATCTTACAAATAAAAACAATTCTCATACACTAGCCTATAATTTGGTAAGTAAAGCATCAGCTGGTAACTCTTTACGAATTTTAGAAGTAGGTTGCTCTTCTGGTTATCTTGGTGCTGCATTAAAAGAGGCCGGTCATCATGTTTTTGGTGTTGAACCAAACCATAAAGCAGCACAAGCTGCTGCAGAAGTGTTAGATAATATATTTGAAGGCTTTGTTGAGGACTTCTTTATAGCCTTTCCAAGCTTAAAGTTTGATGTTGTTATTTATGGAGATGTACTCGAGCATCTAACTGATCCCGGAAGTATATTAGACTTAACTCGTAATCACTTGACTCCTACTGGAGTCATTATTGCCTCTGTTCCTAATGTCGCGCATCTTTGCGTACGAGCAATGCTACTTGAGGGGCGTTGGGACTATACAGATCTTGGAATAATGGATCGTACCCATCTTCGCTTTTTTACTAAGAAGACGTTGATTGAACTTTTTACTAATAGTGCTTATAAAGT
Source organism: Oceanisphaera profunda (assembly GCF_002157895.1). Lineage (GTDB taxonomy): Bacteria > Pseudomonadota > Gammaproteobacteria > Enterobacterales > Aeromonadaceae > Oceanimonas > Oceanimonas profunda. The sequence goes on along the minus strand of NZ_CP021377.1, from coordinate 746,561 downwards.
CACTGATATTAAATCTACGATATTGTCTCCTGAAAATTTTGAGGAAATGTTTGATGTAGGAATAGATAATGAAATTATCAGTATCTTACAATCATTTATAAATAATAGTAACTCACTTGATTTTCAATATGTATGCATAGTTACCCCCGTTGAAACTTCTGCTGAAGCTAAATTATTGAATGATAAATTATTTAGTGAGCAAGATGAGAAGGATCAAGTGCGTGAAATTAGTAATAATATGCAGCTGTTTGAGAAAAAAATTATTGAGCAGGAAATAGAAATAGAGAGCCTACGTACACTCGATAAAATGTTCCGTGAGTCTATTAGTTGGCGTATAACAGCTCCATTACGATTTACTAAGTTTTTTTTAAAAAAACAGATTAATAAACTTCGTAATATTATTAAGTCGATCTACCACTTTGTGCAGTCAGAGGGTGGTGTAATTGCAATTGCTCGAAAGTCAAAAAATTTATATAAACGTGATGGTGTAAAAGGATTGATACGAAACGCTCATTTATTTTCACTTCGGATGAGCTCTGGAACTTTTGAACGTAATGACTATGCAAAGTGGGTGCGTTGTTACGATACGATAGATAATAATAAACGCAATAAAATACGAGCAGCTATAAATCAGATGCAAAATCCGCCTTTGATATCTGTCATTATGCCAACTTATAATGTTAAGCCACAATTGTTAACAGAAGCGATAGAGTCGATAAGAAAGCAACTTTACCCTCATTGGGATCTGTGTATTGCTGATGATGCTTCAACTGATCCTGCTATTCGGCCTCTACTCGAAAATTTATCTCGTAATGATGATCGAATAAAAATTTTATTTCGTGAAAAAAATGGTCACATATCTGCGGCATCAAACAGTGCGCTTGAATTGGTAACCGCTGATTGGGTTGCGCTGATGGACCACGATGATATGTTGCCAGAGCATGCGCTTTATCATGTAGCTCAGACAATACTTAACCATCCAGGAGTAGGTGTAATTTACTCTGACGAAGATAAGATTGATGAGCATGGAAATAGATTTTCACCTCATTTTAAGAGTGACTGGAACCCTGATTTATTCTTTTCGCAAAATTATGTATCTCATTTAGGTGTTTATAAAAAAAGTATTCTTGATAAAATCGGTGGCTTTCGTGTTGGAGTCGAAGGAAGCCAAGATCAAGATTTATTATTACGATGTTTACCCTATTTAAAAGATGAGCAAATCATTCATATTCCACATGTGCTTTATCATTGGCGTATGGTTGAAGGGTCAACCGCACTAAGCTCCGGTGAAAAAAATTATACTACAGAAGCAGGTATAAAATCATTACGTGATTATTTTGAAAGCCAAAATAAAAAAGTAACTGTAAGTCAAGCTGCAGTACCTAATACTTATCATGTTAGCTATGAAATCTCTGAAGCCGAGCCATTAGTTAGCTTGCTTATCCCTACACGTGATCATTTGCATTTGATTGAGACTTGTGTTCGCAGTATTTTAGATAAAAGCTTGTATAGAAATTTCGAAATATTAATTCTTGATAATGGTAGTGTTGAAGAAGATACAATTAAATTTTTTGAGACTATACAAGATGAATATTCATATGTAAGAGTTTTGCAATATAACCATCCTTTTAACTATTCTGCAATAAATAACTTTGGTGTAGAACATGCCAAAGGAAGTATCATTGGATTAGTTAATAATGATATTGAGGTAATTAGTCCCGATTGGCTAAATAACATGATAAGCCATGTTGTAAGGCCTGAAATTGGTTGTGTTGGAGCAAAGCTTTATTACACAGACGGGACTTTACAGCATGGTGGTGTAATATTAGGAGTTGGTGGGGTGGCTAACCATTCACACAAAAATTATCCATACGGACACCCTGGATATTTTGCTCGCTTGGCCTGTATTCAAAATTTATCTGCGGTGACTGCTGCTTGTCTTTTGATTCGTCGAGATATATTTGAAGAGGTAAGGGGGTTTGACGAAATTAATCTTAAGGTAGCCTTTAATGATATTGATTTTTGTTTGAAAGTGCAGGAACTTGGGTATCGTAATTTATGGACGCCTTATGCGGAGCTTTATCATCATGAGTCAGTTAGTCGTGGTGCGGAGGACACTCCTGAAAAAATAAAAAGATTTCAGCAAGAAGTAAGGTTTATGGAAAATAAATGGGGTAGCGTCCTAATGCAGGACCCATATTATAGCCCCAATTTAACTCTTCAACATGAAGATTTTAGTTTGGCATGGCCGCCAAGGCAGCAAGATCTTACATAACTGATATTATCGCCGTTTTAGGATTTTTTAATGAATGTTTTGCTGTTGTATAAAGGCGATTATGTAAGTGCGCTGCGTGGACCAGAGCTTAGATATATGTCGTTAGCACAAGAGCTAACGGCGCTTGGGCATAAAGTAGTAATTAGTGGGCGCACCGCTCAGCCAGAAAGCTTACCCTCTGCGGTTGAGTTTGTTGCAATAAGCAACCGGCTAGCCTTGGTAAAGGCATTTTTTGCCGCTCAAATGGTGGTGTTGCACGGTGGTGGACCTGTCATTTTGCTGCTGGCCACGTTGGCAGGTTTGGCAGGTAAACAGATAATACTGGACTCTTATGTGCCTCACTGGATTGAGCTAGAAGCGCTAAGTAAAACACAGTCTCGCTTTAGCAAAATAAAAACACTGATAAAATCTTACTTTAATGTATTGCGCGGACTATATTCTGCCTTAATATTTAATGGCATTATTGCAGCTAATCATCGTCAGTTAGATTTATATCGAGGTATGATTGCGCCTTTTAGCTTAACCCGTGATTTTTCTCGCGTTGTAGTTATTCCTTTTGGTTGTGACTCCACGCCGATAAATTTATCCAGCCAAGGCCGAGAGTTGTTATCTGAACTGTCTAATGGAAAAATAAGAGCTGATGACTTTGTTATTGGTTGGCTGGGTGGAACCTACGGCTGGTTTGATTTAGCAACATTGTTAACTGAAGTGTCTGATGCAATAACGAGTAACCCCTCAATTAAACTGGTGTTTTTTGGTGTTGAAGCTGGACGTGAGCGAGAGCTGCTAGAGTGGGTATTACCTCAAGCTCAGGATAATGTTGTATTTTTACCTTGGGTCGCGTTTGCTCAGCGTTTTGATTATTGGTCTGGGTTTGATGTGTCTTTGGTGTGGGGAGCTAAGAGTGTTGAAAATGATTATGCTTCACGCACTCGTAACTTCGATTGCCTGACGTTGGGGTTGCCTATAGTGCAAAACTGGGATCAAGAGTGGGGCCCACGGCTTAAAGAAAGTGGTGCTGGCCAGGTAACGGATACTGAGCACATTGCAGCTGTACTTACTGAGTTGAGTTATTCACCTGATAAGGTTGCTGTAATGCGTAACGCCATGCAACAACTCGCGCCTCCTTTTTATTGGTCACGCTTTGCTAGTCAGTTGATAGCTATGGCTCAAATGCCGGCTATGTCTGTAGTGCGTAGAGTGTGTGGCTTGTTTGCTTTTATCTGTATATTACCTGCAGCTCTAGTATTATTTTTGTACTACGGTTTACTGTCGCTTAAGAAGAGTTAAATGAATCGTCAACTCACTATTTTAGGAATTCGTGGAGTACCAGCTGCACATGGCGGCTTTGAAACCTTTGCCGAGCAGTTATCGTTATATCTAGTGGCGAATGGCTGGAAGGTGACCGTATATTGCCAAGAAGAAGGTAGCGGCCAAATTACAGAAAGTAACTGGTGTGGTGTACGCAGAGTACATATCCCTGTTAGACGAGACGGGGCTCTAGGCACTATATTATTTGACTGGCAAGCCGCCCGCCATGCTAAACGCCAGCCGGGAGTGTGCTTAACGTTAGGCTATAACACGGCCATTTTTAATTTGTGGCAGCGGCTAAGTGGCCAAGCAAATCTGTTTAATATGGATGGCTTAGAATGGCAGCGCGATAAGTGGAGTGTGCCAGAACGCACTTGGTTATGGCTAAACGAGCGATTTGCCTGTTGGTTGGGTCAGCATTTAATTGCCGATCATCCTCGTATTAAAGATCACTTGGCAACACGCGTACCCATGCAAAAGATCAGCATGATCCCCTATGGCGCCCATGCTATTACTACAGCCAATGCCGGACTGCTGGCACCATTTGGTTTGGTAGCGGGGGAGTATTCTGTGATCATTGCTCGGCCCGAACCAGAAAATTCTATTTTAGAGATGGTGCAGGCTTTTAGTGCTAAAGTACGTGATCATACCTTAGTAGTGCTGGGTAAATTTGAGTCAGATAATGCTTTTCATCAGCAAGTGTTGGCGGCGGCATCCAACGAAGTGAGATTTGTTGGCGCTATTTACGAGGCAGATGTGGTGGGGGCACTACGCTTTTTCTGCCGATGTTATTTGCATGGCCATAGAGTGGGCGGCACCAACCCGTCTTTGGTTGAGGCGCTAGGTGCTGGCAATGCGGTTATTGCTCATAAAAATGCGTTTAATCGCTGGGTGGCGGATGATGGTGCCGCCTATTTTGAAAATAGTGCTGAGTGTGCTCGTTTGTTTGATATTTTGCTAGAAGATGACGCAGTGTTGGCCCAAATGCGTGCTGCTAGCCGTCTTCGTTTTAATGAGAATTTCACCTGGCCGCAAGTGTTGGCAGAATATGAGATACTGCTTGAAAGTTGGCTCTCTGTTAAAAGATAATTATACGGAAATATTATGTCACGCCATGCATCTGGAATAACCGAGCGTTATCCGGCACATTATTTTGTACCAGTATTCGACGGGCTGGCATTAATAATAGGTGCCATCTTGGCTCATGGCCTACGTTTTGGCAGTTTTGATATTGGTGATCGCTATTGGCTAGCGGTAGCTATCATGATTTTATTAATCACTTTTATTAATAACTCAATTGGTGCTTATGAACGCTGGCGCATAACCCGAATATCTAGCTTGTTGGCTCGCCAGTTTTTGGTGTGGCTGGCTATCGCTACTTTAGTTACCTCGGTAGTCTATTTAACTCAGTCAGCTGAACGCTATTCTCGAATGTGGGTAGGTATGGCGTTGCTTATTTCATTTATCTTATCGGGAGGGATGCGAGTTGGTATTCAGTTGCTGCTACGTCGTGCTCGACTGCAAGGGCGTTCGTTGCGCTCAATATTTTTAGTGGGGCCAAGACAAAATATTACGCATGTAGGTCGTGGTATGCGAGGAACGCCAGAAGAAGGTTATCGTATCGCTGGTGTACAGCGACTGAGTACTTCTAAATTTGAACAAGCTGAACTGGACAGCTTATCACGACGAGTAGCTGAATCTGGTGCACAGGAGGTATGGATTTGTGTGCCGTTAGAAATGGGAGCGGCGGTGCGCTCGATATTTTATGCTCTGCGCCACCATACGGTAGAAGTGCGATTTATTCCTGAATTTAGTGATATGCAACTGCTTAACCATAGAATGAGTGAGGTTGCAGGGCAGTTTTCTTTTGATTTAAGTGTAACACCAATGAACGGCTTGGCTTTATTAATAAAGCGACTTGAAGATATTATTCTTGGTACCCTTATTAGCATAGTGATACTACCAGTATGTATTGTGATTGCGGTGTGTATTAGATTAAGCTCTCCTGGTCCCATATTGTTTAAGCAATATCGTACCGGTGTAAACGGAAAGAATTTCAAAGTATATAAATTTAGAAGTATGAAAGTACACGTTGAACAAGCTGGGCAAGTGACACAAGCATATAAAGGTGATTTAAGATTGACTGCTGTTGGTGCATTTCTAAGGCGTACATCGCTGGATGAGTTACCACAGTTTTACAATGTGCTGCAGGGACGCATGTCTATTGTGGGTCCTCGCCCTCATGCCCTTGCTCATAATGAACATTATAAAGAGCTAGTAGAGTCTTACATGAAGCGTCACAAAGTTAAGCCAGGCATTACTGGTTGGGCGCAAGTAAATGGCTTTCGTGGTGAGACAGATACCATCGAAAAAATGGAGCGTCGAGTTGAGTTTGATTTGTGGTATATCGACAACTGGTCGTTATGGCTGGATCTACGCATTATCTTCTGGACTATTTTTAAAGGTTTTATAAACAAAAATGCTTACTGAACGGCAAACTCATTCTAGTACTTATACAACCTTGACGGATATGTGTACTGCGCGGCGCTTCACTAGCTTTGCTGTTTTTTTAATGGGTGCACTGGCCTTGGTGGTCGACAGTGGTTATAGCATTGGGCCGACATTACTTTTGTTGGCTAGCATATCTTTGTTGTGGCGCAAGCCAGTATTAAATTTGAGTACAGAAGATAAGTGGTTAATGGCTGTTATTGCCGGTTATAGCTTACTGTTTATTGGCCAGTTGTGGTGGGAAGGCACTAGCTTACGCACGTATGAGCGGCCGGTGCGTTTTCTATTTGCCTTGCCAGTGTTGTTGTTTGTGTTGGCGTATCCGCCGAAGTTGAGTTGGTTGTGGGGTGGGTTAGCTGTAGGCTCAGTACTCACTGGCAGCTGGGCTATTTGGCAAAACTTGGTGCTGGGCGTTGAGCGGGCTACCGGTTATACCTATGTGATTCAGTTTGGCAACATCAGTATGCTGTTTGGGCTTTTTTGTCTGGCCGGTTTAGGCTGGGCTGTGGTTCAGCATAATGCCAAGCGCTGGGTGTTTTTATTGTTATTGGGTGCTGTATTTGGTGCTCTGGCATCTTTGTTGTCCGGCAGTCGTGGTGGCTGGATAGGCTTACCTTTTGTGTTTTTGGTGCTCTATCGCGCCTATGGTAACTTACTGTCGGCTAAACTGCGGTGGTGCATAATGGCAGGGGTATTGGCACTGGTTGCCTTGGTATACTTTGTGCCACAAACAGGCGTACAGGCGAGAGTTCAACATGCTTTCACAGACATTGAGCTATATGTCAGTGGTGAAAACAAAGCTACCTCGCTGGGCGCGCGATTTGAGATGTGGCAGGGAGCGCTAACCTTAATTGCCGAGAAACCACTCACCGGCTGGGGGTGGGATGGCTATTACCAAGGTATGCAGACGCTGGTAGATAAAGGAGAGGTTATTCAATTTGCCGCCGATAATCATGCGCATAATGAATACTTGGATAACTTTGCCCGTCGCGGCATTTTTGGGTTGTTATCTTTGTTGGCGTTATATTTAGTGCCGTTACGCCTGTTTGCTCGGCGCTTGACTGAGTCTAATTTGGAGTTGAGAGCACTGGCTACCGCAGGTGCGATTTTACCCGTAGCCTTTATGGACTTTGGTTTATCACAAGTGTTTTTTGGTCATAATAGCGGTGTGATGGTCTATGCATTTTGGCTTGCTGTGCTATGGGGCACAATGCGCGCTTATGAGAAAGCGTTCGCCTACAAAACCACAGTGTTGAATGAGGACGACTTAACACTAGATCTAAAACCGAATACATAAACCTATTTTGCAACGACTTTTTACTGCGGTAAGCACAAAATCCACGAAAAAATAAGGATTAGATCTAAAAGAGGTTTTAATGGGTAAGAGCATCATAACCTCATCCTGTGTGGTTCGGTCTTACCATTAAAAAATTTTGCTGTTAAGTAATGCTGCGGAACTAACGTGGATTTTTTAGTTACGGGCTCTTAAAGATTCAAGACTCCTTCGCTACTGTTTTAGCGCTTGGTTTTGACCTTGTAGGTGCCCTTATTTTCGGTAAAAAGTATTCAGCACGGTTTTGGTTTGGTTTTCAGATTTAACCCCCATCCTGCTTCGCAGGCCCCGCGAACAAGTTGCGGGCTACAAAGTAACCGTCTTTTGTAGGTGGCCGTCTCTTCGGCGAAGAGGACTTCGCCACGGTGTTGTTTTTGTTTTGAGATTTAAAACCCCATTCAGCTACGCTGGCCTGGCGAAGTCCTCTTTAGCGAAGAGAGCTTCGCCGCAGTTTGGATCTTGGCTATCCACAGTAGTTATGGCGGACTGCTTATGTTGATTTTTTAGCGGGTTTCGCGGATTTCGTTGCGAAAAATGTTTAGGTTTATACCTTCACGCTTCACCAAATTTAAAAGCACCGAGCTTGTGGGCTCGGTGCTTTTTTGTTTTAACTCAACACTAAAGACTCATCACTCACCACTGATAAACCGCGGCAGGGTGTCGTCTTTGCGCAGCGTTAAAATCTCACAGCCGTCTTCGGTAACCAGCAGGGTGTGCTCGTATTGGGCGGACAAGCTGCGGTCTTTCGTGAGTACGGTCCAGCCGTCATTGAGCATTTTGCTGTGGCGTTTGCCGGCATTGATCATGGGCTCTATGGTAAAGCACATGCCTGCGGCCAAGGTTTCGCCGGTGCCGGGGGTGCCGTAGTGCACCACTTGCGGCTCTTCGTGAAAGTCAGCGCCGATGCCGTGGCCGCAATATTCTCGCACTACTGAGTAGTTATGCGCTTCGGCGTGTTGCTGAATGGCCGCACCTATGTCACCCAGCTGCATGCCAGGGCGCACCATCTTTATTGCCAGCTCTAGGCACTCTAAGGTTACGCGGCATAAACGCTCAGCCAGGATACTGGGCTTGCCCGCAAAAAACATTTTTGATGAATCACCGTGATAGCCATCCTTGATCACTGTGATATCAATATTGATGATATCGCCGTCCTTGAGCTTTTTGTCAGCCGGAATGCCGTGGCAAATCACGTGGTTTACTGAAGTACAAATGGACTTAGGAAAGCCATGATAGTTAAGCGGAGCGGGAATGGCCTGCTGCACATTAACGATATAGTCATGACAAATGGTATTGAGCTCTTCTGTGGTCACTCCCACTTTGATGTAAGGCTCTATCATTTCCAGTACTTCGGCGGCCAAGCGACCAGCCACACGCATTTTTTCCATTTCTTCCGGGGTTTTGATGACTATGCTGCTCATGAAATTTGGTTCTCTGTGAGTTGGCGCCCGGTGAGTATTGCGTTGGAGTAGCGCGGGGCGACTATTGAATCGGAGTGATAGCGGACAGTATTGCCGCTATCAGGCCGAAAATTGTAACGCCAAGCGACACAGAAAACAAAGGGCTAAAGATTTTTGCCACGGAATACACGGAAGAACACGGAAAAATTAAGCTGAGATAAGATCGAAAAGGGATCTTATTGGGGTTAAAACAGCCGTCTTCCTGACGCACGTCAGGATCTCGCAATTTAAGCCGTCATCCTGATGCACATCAGGATCTCGGTTTGGTTTTTAGAAGCAAGAGCGAGATACCGAGGCAAGCTCGGTATGACGGCAAAGGGCGGTGTGCGATGTAACGCTGTCATCCTGATGACCATCAGGATCTCTCCCTCCAGCCGTCATCCTGACGCACGTCAGGATCTCGTTTTAGGTTCTAGGGCAAAGAGCGAGATACTGGGGCCGTCATGCTGAACTTGATTCAGTACCGGTATGACGGCACAGGGCGGTGTGCGATGTAACGCCGTCATCCTGATGACCATCAGGATCTCGGTTTAGTTTTTAGAAACAAGAGCGTCATACCGAGGCCGTCATGCCGGGCTCGGCCCGGTACCGGTATGACGGCACAGGGCGGTGTGTGATGTAACGCCGTCATCCTGATGCACATCAGGATCTCGGTTTGGTTTTTGGCTTAACTCAACATTAAAAATTCAACACCCAACACTTTATATCTGGCTTTGTGGGTGGTTTTTGTGGTATAAAACGCGCCGTAGTTCTGATCTAGTCTTGCTTAACAGCTTAGCGCTGATGGCTAACGGCTTAGTTTTACGACCATTCACCTTTTTAATACACACACACATCGGCACATGCTCTAGGGTGCTCTTCGGAGTTGGAGACATGGGATGTGTGGAGGCCTAACCCAATACACTTATTTGAGGAAATCATGGCACAAGTATCTATGCGCGACATGCTGAAAGCCGGCGTTCACTTTGGTCACCAGACTCGTTACTGGAACCCAAAAATGAAGCCGTTTATCTTTGGCGCCAGCAACCGAGTTCATATTGTCAACTTGGAAAAAACCGTTCCTATGTTCAACGACGCGTTGAACTACGTGAGCAGCGTTGCTTCTAAGAAAGGTAAAATCCTGTTTGTTGGTACTAAGCGCGCAGCCTCAGAAGCCGTTAAAGAAGCCGCAATCAGCTGCGATCAGTTCTATGTGAACCATCGCTGGTTGGGTGGCATGCTGACTAACTGGAAAACTGTTCGTCAGTCTATCAGCCGCTTAAAAGAGCTGGAAATTCAGTCTGCAGACGGTACTTTCGACAAGCTGACCAAGAAAGAGGCGCTGATGCGTTCTCGTGAAATGGAAAAGCTGGAGAAGTCTCTGGGTGGTATCAAGAACATGGGCGGTCTGCCAGACGTATTGTTTGTGATTGACGCTGACCATGAGCACATCGCTATCAAGGAAGCCAACAACTTAGGCATTCCTGTAGTATCTGTGGTTGATACTAACTCTAACCCAGACAACATCGATTACATCATTCCAGGTAACGATGACGCGATCCGTGCCGTTCAGTTATACCTGAATGCTGCAGCTAGCGCCGTAACTGCTGCTCGTGCACAAGATGCTGCCGTGCAACAAGCGGAAGACAACTACGTCGTAGAAGAGTAATAGAGCAAAAGCTTAGGCTTTGCCGTTATGAGGGACTGTTAAGCCGTCGAGATGACTTTTGTACCCCTCTGGGTTTTAACAAAATTTAACCGCGAAAGGTCGACAGACCCTGACCCTACGAATGTAATGTGTTAACAGGGGCCTAGTGCCCCTGTTTTCTTGTGTAAAAAGTTTTCTTGTGTATCAAGATTGAGGATATTTCAAATGACTACTGTTACCGCGGCCATGGTAAAAGAACTGCGCGAGCGCACTGGCGCTGGCATGATGGATTGTAAAAAAGCGTTGACCGACGCCCAAGGCGACATTGAACTTGCCATTGAAGAAATGCGTAAGTCTGGCCAAGCTAAAGCCGCTAAGAAAGCCGGCCGTATTGCTGCTGAAGGCGTGATTTTAATGCGTCAAGCTGGCAATGTTGCGGTGATGATTGAGCTGAACAGTGAAACTGATTTTGTAGCAAAAGACGCCAGCTTCTGCGCGTTTGGCGACAAAGTAGTTGAAATTGCCTTGGCTAACAAAATCAATGACCTGGACGCTTTAAAAGCGGCCGAGTACGAAAACGGTGAGAGCATCGAAACTGCGTTGACTAACCTGATCGCCAAGATCGGTGAAAATATGAGTCTGCGTCGTATCGAGTGCGTGGAAGGTGACAACCTGACTACTTACCTGCACGGTTCTCGCATCGGCGTTATCGCCAATCTGCAAGGCGGTGATGAAGAAGTAGCGAAAGACGTAGCCATGCACGTAGCCGCTTCTAGCCCACAGTTTGTGAAGCCTGAAGATGTGTCTGCTGAAGTAGTAGCAAAAGAGCGCGAAATTCAGGTGGAAATCGCTGTTAACTCTGGCAAAACTCAAGAAATTGCTGAGAAGATGGTTGAAGGCCGCATGAAGAAGTTCACCGGTGAGATTTCTCTGACTGGTCAGCAGTTCATTAAAGATCCTTCTATTACCGTTGCCGATCTGCTGAAGCAGAAAGGCGCCGACGCCATTAGCTTCGTCCGCTATGAAGTGGGTGAAGGTATTGAGCGCGCAGAAGAAGACTTCGCTGCTGAAGTTCAAGCACAAATTGCCGCTTCTTCAAAAGCGTAATTTTTTGCTGATTTAATGCTAGGGTCAACAGACCCCAGACTAGACCGCGACTTGTGTCGCGGTTTTTCTATGACTAGGAATAGAGCATGAGTACCAATCCTAAACCTGCATACAGACGCATTCTTCTTAAACTGAGCGGCGAAGCGCTGCAAGGTGAAGAAGGCTTTGGTATTGATCCCGCCGTATTAGAACGCATGGCGCAGGAAATCAAAGAATTGGTTGAACTGGGTGTGCAAGTTGGCGTCGTGATTGGCGGTGGTAACTTGTTTCGTGGAGCGGGCTTGGCCCAAGCGGGCATGAACCGCGTAGTGGGCGACCACATGGGCATGCTGGCGACCGTGATGAACGGCTTGGCGATGCGCGATGCCCTGCACCGTGCTTATGTGAATGCCCGTCTAATGTCAGCCATTACGCTGGAAGGCGTGTGCGACCCTTACAATTGGGCCGATGCGATAAGCTTGTTGCGTAAAGGTCGAGTGGTGATATTTTCTGCCGGCACCGGTAATCCATTCTTTACCACCGACACCGCCGCTTGCTTGCGTGGCATTGAAATTGAAGCAGACTTAGTGCTTAAAGCGACTAAAGTAGATGGCGTATACAGCGAAGATCCGGTGAAAAATCCGGATGCCGAGCTCTATCATCATTTAGGCTATGACGATGTGCTAGCCAAAGAGCTGCAAGTCATGGACTTAGCCGCCTTTACCTTAGCGCGCGACCACGATATGCCGATCCGCATCTTTAACATGAACAAACCCGGCGCCCTGCGTCGTGCTGTCATGGGCGAAAGCGAAGGCACTTTGATTAGCCGTAAACTGTAAAATATAGCGCCGAGCGCCCGGCGCCCAGCTAAACAAGTGACTAAAGATTTTTCGCCACGGAATACACGGAAGAACACGGAAAGAGCCAAGAAATATTTTTGTGTGAAGTACAGTGGTGTGTGTTTTGTAGTCATGCCGTCATCCTGATGTACATCAGGATCTGGGTTTAGCTTTTAGAAACAAAAGCGAGATACCGGGGCGAACCCGGTATGACGGTGGTGGGGCTTATTGTTTAGCCGTCATCCTGATGCACATCAGGATCTGGGTTTGATTTTAGAACTAAGAGCGTAAGATTTTTCGCCACGACTCTTGGTTACGAGAAGCACGGAACGACACGGACTAAGAGCAATAGAACCTAAAGTTTTTTGTAAGACCTTACCAATAATGGTTTTTATTCTTGGTTTTTTTTCCGTGTGCTTCCGTGTATTCCGTGGCAAATAAAGGTTTTGGTTTGATTTTACTTGGTGTTGGGCGCGGGGCGCTCGGTGCTGATAACTTAAGGAATACACCGTGATTAATGAAATTATTAAAGACGCTCAAGAGCGCATGGAAAAAAGTCTGGAATCTTTGAAGACCCAGATGAACAAAGTACGTACCGGTCGTGCGCACCCCAGCCTGTTAGACACTATTTACGTGGACTACTACGGTGCAGCTACGCCGCTCAAGCAAGTGGGCAACATTACCACTGAAGACTCGCGCACTTTGGCGGTGACTGTATTTGATAGCTCTATGATCAAAGCTGTTGAAAAAGCCATTATGAGCTCAGACCTAGGCCTGAACCCGCAAAGTACTGGTACCATGATCCGCATTCCGCTGCCTTCATTAACCGAAGAGCGTCGTAAAGACTTGATCAAGATCGTACGCAACGAAGCCGAGCAGGGCCGAGTGGCGGTGCGGAATATTCGCCGTGATGCTAACGGTGATTTTAAGTCGTTGTTAAAAGATAAAGAAATTTCTGAAGACGATGATCGTCGCGCGCACGATGAAGTGCAGAAAATCACTGACGCTTGCATCAAATTGGTGGACGAAGCGCTGGCCGCCAAAGAGAAAGAGTTAATGGAAATCTAATCCCTACTTCGGGTATAGTGACCAACGCCGCGCAGCTGCCTGCTCGGCGTTTTTTTTTGCGCAGGAGTGACTGAATGCCAACGACTGAACCTATGGCAGCGTTAGAACTATCACCGACATTGCCACGTCATGTGGCCATTATTATGGACGGCAACGGCCGTTGGGCTGAGCAACGCGGTAAGTTTCGCGTGAGTGGCCATAAAGCCGGCGTAAAGTCGGTACGGGCAGCCGTGAGCTTTGCCCATCAGCTTAAATTAGATGCGCTAACCTTGTTTGCATTTTCCAGTGAAAATTGGCGTCGCCCTGAAGATGAAGTAAGTGCGTTAATGAGCTTGTTTATCGCCGTGCTCGGTTCTGAAGTGAAGAAGCTGCATCGTAATAATATTCGTTTGCAAGTGATTGGCGAGCGCAGTGGTTTTAGTGCCCACTTACAGCGCAAAATTGCCGATGCGGAAGTGCTCACCGCTGCCAATACTGGGCTCACGCTTAATATCGCCGCTAACTACGGTGGCCGTTGGGACATAGTGCAAGCCTGTCGCCAAGCGGCAGTACAGGTGTTAAATGGTGAGCGAGCAGTCAGCGAAATTACCGAAGATTCATTAAATACGCTGATGAACATGAGCGATTTAAGCCCGGTGGATTTATTGATCCGCACCGGCGGCGAGCAGCGCATCAGTAATTTTTTGCTGTGGCAGCTGGCCTATGCGGAGCTGCATTTCACCAATGTATTATGGCCAGACTTTGACGACACCGCTTTTAGTGAGGCCATCGCCGCTTTTGTAGGCCGCGAGCGCCGCTTCGGCTGCACCGGCGAACAGATCAGAGCGTTGCTTAAGACTTGAAGTTAAGCGCCGAGCGCCAAGCTAAATAAAAGGGCGTGTTTTGTTCTTTTGCCGTCATCCTGATGCACATCAGGATCTGGGCTTGATTTTAGAACTAAGAGCGTAAGATTTTTCGCCACGGAATACACGGAAGAACACGGAAAATTAAGATGAGATAAGAGCGAAAAGGGATCTTATTGGGGTTAAAACAGCCGTCATCCTGACGCACGTCAGGATCTCGTTTTAGGTTCTAGGGCAAAGAGCCAGATACCGGGGCGAGCCCGGTATGACGGCAAAAGGCGATATTTGTGTAGTTTGGCGCTTTGAGTGCGCAGTCCCGCCTCTGCGGGATGTAAAAAACTTCTGCTAACGCATAACCGCCGAAGTGCTCTTTACCAAAGAGACGGACGGCTATAGATTGCGGTGTGTTTTCTTTTAGCTGGGCGCTTGGTGCTGGGCGCCGGGCGCTTTCTTTTAAGGACTTTGCTTTGTTAAAACTACGAATTATTACCGCACTCTGTTTGGTGCCTCTGGTGCTGGCGGCTTTGTTCTTGCTGCCGTTTAACTATTTTGCGCTGTTTGCCGGTGCCATATTTTTGTTGGCGTCCATTGAGTGGGGCAACTTTATTGATAAAGACCGTGCTTTTATCACCATGCTCGCCATGGGCTTGGTGCTCTATGGCTTGATGGGGATATTGCCCCTAGAAGGGCTGTGGACTGAGAGCACTAGCCTAGACACCTTGGCCGCCGGTATGGAGCCACGGTTGAGCTATTTGTATATGGTGGCGGGTGCTTGGTGGGTAGTGGCATTAGGGCTAGTGCTGACTTTTCCGCGCAGTGCTAGCTGGTGGCGGGGCAATGCCGCTATGCAGTCGGCGTTTGCCTTTTTGACCTTAGTGCCCTTTTATTGGGCGATGATGACGCTGCGTGGTTTTCAGTATCAAGAAAACCCGCACTTTGGCGCTTGGTTATTGTTGTTTGTAATGGGCTTGGTGTGGGCCGCGGATACCGGCGCTTACTTTGTGGGTCGCGCGGTTGGCAAGCGCAAGCTGTGCCCTAATGTGAGCCCCGGCAAAACCGTAGAAGGTATGTTGGGCGGCGTAGCCTCGGCCACTGTGCTGGCTCTGATCGTCACTTTTAGCATCGACTTACCAAGCCAGCAGACGATAGTGGTGCTGATTGCTTCAATCGTGGCGGTGTTAGCCTCAGTGCTCGGTGATTTAACCGAGAGTATGTTTAAGCGCGAAGCAGGCTTAAAAGACTCTGGCAATATCTTACCGGGCCATGGCGGCATTATGGACCGAATCGACAGCTTAACTGCGGCACTTCCCGTTTTCGTACTCGTTGTGTGGCTGTTGAGCTAATGTTGAAAAATTTGACTGTATGTAACCGAGTGTTCGCCTCTGTCGCTAGCCTCTTAATCTCGCGCTTAACAGGGGAGAGCTAATGGAAACTCTGGCGATATTGGGTGCCACTGGCTCCATTGGGCAAAGTACCTTGGCTGTAGTGCGCCAACATCCTGAGCGGTTTTCGCTGTTTGCCTTAAGTGCGCACAGTAATGTGACGCGCATGGTCACTGATTGTTTAGAGTTTTCGCCGCGTTATGCGGTGATGGTAGATGCCTTGGCCGCTAAGCAGTTACGCCATGAATTGGCGCAGTTAAACAGTGCCACCGAGGTGTTAAGTGGCAGCGAGGCGCTGTGCGAGGTGGCCCGGGAGCCAGAGGTCACGACTGTGATGGCGGCGATTGTGGGCGCGGCGGGTTTGCTTTCTACATTAGCTGCCGTTAAAGCAGGCAAGCGAGTCTTGCTGGCGAATAAAGAAGCCTTGGTGATGAGCGGCGAGCTGTTTATTGATGCGGTACACCGATATGGTGCCGAGTTATTGCCCATCGACAGTGAACACAACGCTATTTTTCAATGCTTGCCAAGCTCGCTACAACAAAACCCTGGCCGCGGCAGTTTGTCTGAGGCAGGAGTCAGTAAAATCTTACTGACCGGCTCTGGTGGTCCGTTTCGTTATACGCCTATTAATGAGCTAAGTGCGGTAACGCCGGCACAGGCCATTGCCCATCCTAATTGGACCATGGGGCCAAAAATCTCGGTAGACTCGGCCACCATGATGAACAAAGGGCTGGAGTATATAGAAGCGCGTTGGTTATTTAATGCCGACGCTGCGCAGTTGCAGGTATTGGTGCATCCGCAATCGGTAGTGCATTCTATGGTGCAATATTCTGACGGCTCTGTATTGGCGCAGCTCGGTCAGCCAGATATGATGACGCCCATTGCTCATGCCTTGGCGTATCCGGCGCGCATTGCCTCGGGCGTGGCCCCCCTGGACTTTTGTACGCTCGGTGACTTGAGCTTTATGGCGCCAGATATGGCGCGTTACCCTTGCTTGCAGTTGGCCATTGATGCCTGCGCCAGTGGCCAAGGGGCGACCACGGCTTTGAATGCGGCGAACGAGATAGCAGTGGCGGCCTTTTTGGCCGGTGAATTGAATTTTATGGCTATCGCCGAGGTGAACGAGGCGGTAGTGCAAACGTTGGGTGCGAGTTCAGTGAGCACGATTGATGAAATTATTGCGTTGGATAATCAGGCACGACTCTGTGCTACAGCACAAATAAGGAAGCACTAATGGGCAGCTTTTTCTGGAATTTGGGTGCCTTTATTGTCGCCTTGGGTGTATTGGTTGCCGTGCATGAATTTGGCCACTTTTGGGTAGCCAGACGTAATGGCGTTAAAGTAGAGCGTTTTTCTATCGGTTTTGGTAAGGCCATTTGGCGCCGTATGGGTAAAGATGGCACCGAGTATGTGGTGGCCATGATCCCACTCGGCGGTTACGTTAAAATGCTCGATAGCCGCGTCGAAGACGTGCCCGCCGAGCTGCACGACCAAGCTTTTAATCATAAATCGGTATGGGCGCGCATGGCCATAGTGGTGGCTGGGCCTATGGCGAACTTTGTGTTTGCCATTTTTGCTTGTTGGCTGATGTTTTTAATTGGTATTCCTTCGGTGAAGCCAGTATTAAATTCGGTGACGCCAACCTCTGTGGCGGCCCAAGGTGGCTTAAGCTCAGGCATGGAAATTATTGCCATTGATGGCAAAAAAGTACGCACCTGGGAAGAAGTTAACTTTGCGCTGCTTGGGCGGCTAGGGGATGATAAGACGGTTTTCACGGTCACCGACACTGCCGGCCAACAGCGCGATGCGCAATTGCTCTTGGCGGATTGGCAGTTTAATCCAGAAGTGGAGTCGCCAATTACGGCGTTGGGCTTAGTGCCAGAAGGGCCTAGCCTGACCTTGGATGTAGCGAATGTGGTCGAAAATGGCCCTGCAGAGGCGGCCGGCGTGCAGCTTGGCGACACGCTAGTCGCTATTAATGGCGAAAAGCTGGTCGATTGGCGCCAATTAGTGACAGCGGTGCAGGCCTCGCCTGAGATTGAAATGGAACTTGAGGTGCAACGTAACGGTCAGAGCCAAAAGCTAATGTTGACGCCGGCGCGCCAAGAGCACGCGGACCGCGTAATAGGCTTTGCTGGCTTGGCACCGGCAGTGTTACCGGTCGCTGATGAATATCGCTTTGATCTGCGCTACGGCCCGCTGGCCGCCATCGGTGAAGGTATTGGCCGCACTTGGGATTTAAGCGTGCTGACCTTTCAAATGCTCGGTAAGTTGGTGACTGGTGTGGTGTCGGTGGATAACCTAAGCGGCCCAATTTCCATAGCTAAAGGTGCCGGTGCCACGGCTGATTATGGCTTGGTGTATTTTTTAGGCTTTATGGCCTTGGTCAGTGTGAATTTAGGCATTATTAACCTGATGCCACTGCCGGTATTAGACGGCGGCCACTTACTGTTCTATATCATCGAAGCCGTTACCGGCCGACCGGTGCCAGAGAAAGTGCAGGAAGTCGGCTTTAAAATTGGCGCCGCCTTGTTATTTATGTTGATGGGCTTGGCGCTGTTTAACGATTTTGCGCGGTTGTAAAGAACAAGAGATAGCGCCCAGCTCCCAGCGCCAAGGAGGGTTAGGGCTAAGATTTTTTTGCCACGGAATACACAGAAGAACACGGAAAAGTACTAAGAGAAAAGACTTTTATTAGTAAGGTCTACAACAAAATATCTTAGGTTGTCTTGATCTTCGTCCGTGTGGTTCCGTGTATTCCGTGGCAGATATAGGTTTTAGGGTTAATGACGAATGGCGGTGAGGTGTGAAACGTAAGGTGTTAGGTTTACGCTTCACTCTTTACCAAATTTAGTGTACGAAATTATTCACAAGGATTAAGTCAGACTATGTCAGTGAAACTACAGGCAACTAACCCTCGGTCAACAAGCAAGAGACCAGCCTTGACTCAGACGCTTATCGCTACTTGCTTGCTCAGTGCCAGCCTCGTCGCCCAAGCACAGAGCCCAAGTGCGCCTTTTGTGGTGCAAGACATTCAAGTAAACGGCTTACAGCGGGTAACGTTGGGTGCCACGCTGTTGAGCTTGCCAGTACGCGTAGGCGAAGAAATGGACGCGGCCCGTACTGCTGAAGCCATTAAGAGCCTGTATGCCTCTGGCAACTTTGAAGACGTACGCTTGTTGCGTGATAACGGCACCCTGGTAGTACAAGTCACCGAGCGACCGACCATTGCTGGTATCACTTTTAGTGGCAATAAAGAAATCAAAGAAGACCAGCTTAATAAAAGCTTAGAAGGGGCAGGGGTGCGCATCGGTGAGCCGCTGGACCGCACTACCTTAAGCTCATTAGAAAAAGGCTTAGAGGACTTTTACTACGGTGTGGGTAAATACTCGGCCAAGGTAAAAGCCGTACTTACGCCGTTGCCGCGCAATCGCGTTGACCTCAAATTTGAATTTGTGGAAGGCCCAGCCGCCGAAATTAAACAAATCAACATTGTGGGTAATAAAGCCTTTAGCGAGAAGCAACTGTTGGGTCAGCTTGAGCTGTCTGACAGTGTGCCTTGGTGGAACATTATGGGCGACCAGCGCTATCAAAAGCAAAAGCTGGCCGGTGATATTGAAACCTTGCGTTCTTATTATCGCGACCGCGGCTATTTAAAAGCCGAAGTGAGCTCTACTCAAGTGTCCATGTCACCTGATAAAGAAGGCGTCTACATCACGCTTAACGTCAGTGAAGGCGAGCGCTATACGGTGTCTGGCGTGAATCTGCGCGGTAATTTGGTGGACCGTCAATCTGAGCTAGAAGCCTTGGTTCCGTTGCAAAAAGGTGACTTATATTCGGCGGCTGATGTTGCGCACATGGAAGAAGTGCTGTCCAAGTTTTTAGGCCGTTTTGGCTATGCTTACCCGAAAATTTCTACCTTTCCGCAAATTGATGAAACCAGCAAAAAAGTTGAGCTAGTGGTGAACGTCGATCCAGGCAGCCGTGTCTATGTGCGCCGTATTAACTTTAGCGGCAACATTATTACCAAAGACGAAGTGCTGCGCCGTGAGATGCGCCAAATGGAAGGCGCGAGTCTGTCCAGTGAAGACATTGAACAGTCGCGCACCCGCTTAAATCGTTTAGGTTATTTTGAAAACGTAGAGGTGGACACCCGTCGGGTAGAAGGTGAAGCTGATCTGGTTGATTTAGACGTTAGCGTGAAAGAACAACCCGCCGGCTCTATTAACTTTGGTATCGGCTTTGGTACTGACTCGGGCTTTAGTATTCAAGCGGGTTTACAACAAGAAAACTTCCTTGGTACTGGTAACCGGGTTGGCATTAACTCGCAAATGAATGACTACTCCAAAGATGTGTCATTAGACTTTACCGACCCTTACTTTACCGTGGATGGCGTGAGCTTAGGCGGGCGGGTGTATTATCGTCAGTTTGATGCGCGTGATGCTAACCTCGCGGATTACGACAGCACCTTGTACGGCGTGCGTGCCTTAAGTGGTTTTCCGATTAATGAAGATAACAGCTTAAACTTCAGCGCCGGCTATGAACACAATACGCTCGGTAAACCCAGCGACAGTTACGTTCAACTGAATGACTTTTGGAAGCTGCATAACGATAAAGTCTCGGGTAGTAACGAAATTAGTTTCGATACTTTCGATATGACAGCTGGCTGGACGCGTAATACCTTGAACAAAGGTTATTTCCCCACGTCCGGTAATCGCCAGAACTTATCATTGAAAGTGACGGTACCCGGTTCCGACTTGCAGTACTACAAGACCAGCTTCGATGATGCGCACTATTTCCCTATCGATCGCAATCATAACTGGGTGCTAGCGGGTAAATTCCGAGCTTCTTACGGTGATGGTTATGGTGAGGCGGGTAGCGGTGATCAGAGTTTACCGTTTTTTGAAAACTATTACGGCGGTGGCTTTAGCACCTTGCGCGGCTTTAAGAGCAACTCGGTAGGACCGCGTGCAGTTTATAAAAATGCCGATGGAACTTATCGTGGTGACGACAGTACTATCGGCGGTAACGCCTTGGTGGCCGCATCTGTTGAGATGATAGTGCCCACGCCGTTTGCCAGTGAAGACTTGCAGCGCTCCTTGCGTACCAGTGTCTTTGTGGACGTAGGTACGGTTTGGGATACCAACTATTCGGCGAATTACGCTGGCAACTGTGATCCAGGCAATAGCTGTAACTTAATTTATGATTTTGGTGATCCGTCGAACTTCCGCGCCTCTGCAGGTATCAGCATGCAGTGGTTATCGCCACTAGGCCCGCTGGTGTTCTCACTGGCTGCACCGCTGAAAGACGTAGAAGGCGACCGCACCGAAGTGTTTAACTTCAACATTGGTAGAACGTTCTAAAGGCAGTGTTAAGTTGTAAGTGTTTAATGTTGAGTGCCACACGTAACTCAAGAGTTTAAATATTTTTTGCCACGGAATACACGGAAGAACACGGAAAAGTTAAGATGAGATAAGAGCGAAAAGGGATCTTATTGGTGTTAAAACAGCCGTCATCCTGACGCACGTCAGGATCTCGCAATTTAAGCTGTCATCCTGATGACCATCAGGATCTCGGTTTAGTGTTTAGAAATAAAAGCGAGATACCGGGGCGAACCCGGTAAGACAGCAAAGTGCGGTTTGCTTTGTATGTATGCCGTCATCCTGACGAACGTCAGGATCTCGCAATTTAAGCTGTCATCCTGATGACCATCAGGATCTCGGTTTAGGTTCTAGAGCAAGTGCTAGATACCGGGGCGAGCCCGGTAAGACGGCAAAGAGCGGTTTGTTTTGTATGTATGCCGTCATCCTGACGGACGTCAGGATCTCGCAATTTAAGCTGTCATCCTGATGAACATCAGGATCTCGTTTTAGGTTCTAGAGCAAGAGCGAGATACCGGGGCGAACCCGGTAAGGCGGCAAAGTGCGGTTTGTTTTGTATGTATGCCGTCATCCTGACGAACGTCAGGATCTGGGCTTGATTTTAGAACTAAGAGCGTAAGATTTTTTGCCACGGAATACACGGAAGAACACGGAAAAATTAAGTTGGGATAAGGGCGAAAAGTGACTAAACATATTTTATTGTAAGGTCTTAACCCCATGAATGTGTTTTTCAGATTTGATCTCTATTTTTCCGTGGGTTCCGTGTATTCCGTGGCAGATATTGGTTTTGGATTGTTTTTTAGTTGGAGCTTCAAGCTTATTGCTTCCAGCTTCTAGCTTGTTTTCACTAGGAGATTGCTTTGAAACAGATGATGAAAGTATTGGGTGTGGTGGCATTGTTGTTCACTGCGAGTGCTGCTCAGGCGCAAGCGACTAAGCTTGCCGTGGTAGACACGGCGAAAGTATTTCAGAAGATGCCCCAGCGCGATGCGGTGGCCAACAAGCTGAAGAGCGAATTTGGCAGTCGCGTTAAAGAAGTACAAAAAATGGAAGCCGATGGTCGCAGCTTTATCGAAAAGCAGCAGAAAGACATGGCGTTTATGAACGATCAGCAAAAAGCCACTGCGCAGAAAAAACTCAATGACATGCAAGGCGCCTATGTACAAAAGCGCAGCAAGTTAGAAGAAGATCAAGCGCGCCGCGAGCACGAAGAGCGTCAAGCCATGCTCAAGCGTATTCAAGGTGCCATCGAAGAGATCACTCGTGCCCAAGGCATAGATCTGGTGATTGAGCGTGGCGCCGTTATTCATGTGGCACCTAGCTTAGATATTACCGACCAAGTGATCAGCCGCGTGAGCAAGTAAGAGTAGAGTTATGACTATCACACTACAAGAATTGGCACAGCACCTAGATGCTGAATTTAAGGGCGACCCTAAAGTGGTGATTGCTCGGGTGAATACCCTCGATAAAGCTGGCCCCGATGAAGTGGCGTTTTTATCCGATAAGCATTATCGCCACCTATTGGCTACCACCAAGGCGGGCGCTGTGATTGTGCAGGCCGCCGACCAAGATTTGTGCCCAGTGCCGACGTTAGTGATGAGCAATCCTTATTTAGGTTTTGCGCTGGCAGCACAAAAATTGGATACCACACCGCAACCTGCCCTAGATATTCATGCTAAAGCCGTGGTGGCCGACGATGTCACGTTAGGCGAAGGCGTGGCCATAGGGGCCAATGCGGTGATTGAGTCGGGTGTAGTGCTGGGCGATGGCGTGGTGGTGGGTGCTGGCTGTTTCATCGGCAAAGGCGTAAAGCTTGGCGCGCGCACGCGACTGTGGGCCAACGTTACTCTGTATCACAGAGTGGAGCTGGGTGAAGATTGTTTGGTGCAAGCCAACACCGTGATTGGCGCCGATGGTTTTGGTTATGCCAACGATAAGGGCGAGTGGGTAAAAATCCCGCAGCTGGGTACCGTTATCATTGGTAACCGCGTTGAGATTGGTGCCTGCACTACCATAGACCGAGGCGCACTGGGCGATACCATAATTGCCGATAATGTCATTATTGATAACCAGTGTCAGGTAGCGCACAACGTTAAGATTGGCTACGGAAGTGCGGTGGCGGGTGGTACCATAATGGCCGGTAGTCTCACAGTCGGTAAATACTGTATTATTGGTGGCGGTACCGTGATCAATGGGCATATCGAATTGTGTGATGGCGTCACCGTTACCGGCATGGGCATGGTGATGCGATCCATTACTGAACCCGGCATTTACTCCTCCGGTATTCCGTTGCAACCTAATAAAGAGTGGCGTAAAACTGCGGCTCGGGTAATGCGCATCGACGATTTGCACAAGCGCGTCAAGCAGCTTGAAAAATAATCGAACAATAATAATTAAGCATAAATTGGTAGGGTTACATTTTGACTAACGAACTGAACACAGAAAAAAATCAGTTGGATATCCAGGAAATTCTGGAACTGTTGCCACATCGCTACCCATTTTTGATGGTCGATAAAGTGGACCATTACGAAATTAGCCCTGAGCGCAAAACCCTGAGAGGCATTAAGAATGTGTCTTTCAACGAGCCTATGTTTACCGGACACTTTCCGGGCAAACCGGTGTTTCCTGGCGTATTGATCTTAGAAGCCATGGCCCAAGCCACCGGCATTTTGGCCTTTAAAATGGTCGGTAAGCCAAAACCTGGCGAGCTGTATTATTTTGCTTCTATCGATAATGCACGCTTTAAGCGCCCAGTGGTGCCAGGGGATCAATTGGTATTGGACGTGGTCTTTTTGAAAGAGCGTCGCGGTATCGCCAAATTTACCGGCGTTGCCACCGTAGACGGCGAAATCGTCTGTACGGCAGAATTAATGTGTGCCAAACGCGGGGGTTAAGTGTGACTAAAGCAAGTGCAGAAATTCATGAAACAGCGGTTATTCACCCTACGGCGATTGTTCACCCCAGTGCCAAAATTGGCAAAGGCGTAGAAATTGGCCCTTGGACCTTGATTGGCGCCGATGTTGAAATTGGCGACGATTGCTGGATTGGTCCCCATGTTGTTATCAAGGGCCCCACCCGTATCGGCCAGCGTAATCGTATTTTTCAGTTTTGCTCGATTGGCGAAGACTGCCAAGACAAAAAATACGTCGGTGAGCTAACACGACTAGAAATTGGCGATGATAACGTTATTCGTGAGTCCTGCACTTTTCACCGTGGCACCAGCCAAGATGAAAGCTTAACGCGCGTGGGCAGCCGTAACCTGTTTATGGTCAACGTACACGTGGCTCACGATTGCCGCATTGGTGACGAATGTATCTTCGCGAATAACGCTACGCTGGCCGGCCATGTACATATTGGATCCTATGTGATCTTTGGTGGCCACGCCGCCATTCATCAGTTTGGTCGGGTGGGCAGCCATGCCTTTATTGCCGGCTGTGCCGCGCTGAATAAAGACGTGCCGCCTTATGTCATGGCCGCTGGTTTGTATGCCAAGCCATTTGGTGTGAACTCCGAAGGCTTGCGCCGTCGGGGCTTTTCGCCTGAGGCGATTTCAGCTATCAAGAAAGCCTATAAGATTATTTTCCGCAGCGGTAAAACCGTGGCGGAAGTGATCCCTGAGCTGGAAGAGTTGAGTGCGCTGCAGCCTGAAGTGGGCCCCATGATTGAGTTTTTACAGCAAAATGAGCGCGGTATTATTCGTGCCTAATGCGCTTAATCATAGACCGCTACGCATTGGTATAGTGGCCGGTGAAGTATCCGGTGACACTTTGGGTGCCGGGCTTATTCGTGAGCTGCGTGCACGCCACCCCGACGCCATTTTTGAGGGCATTGCAGGGCCACAAATGGTGGCTGAGGGCTGTACTGCGCTGTTTGAAATGGAAGAGCTTGCGGTAATGGGCTTGGTGGAAGTGCTGGGTCGTTTGCCGCGCATTTTAACCATCCGTAAACAGATCTTGAGCCATTTTATGGCCAATCCACCAGATGTATTTGTGGGTATAGATGCGCCAGATTTTAATATCGGTGTGGAGCTTAAATTGCGCGAGAGCGGCATTGCCACCTTGCACTATGTGAGCCCGTCCGTGTGGGCATGGCGGCAAAACCGCATTCATAAAATTAAGCGCGCCACCGACATGGTGCTGGCCTTTTTGCCCTTTGAAAAAGCCTTCTACGATCGCTTCGATGCCCCTTGTCGCTTTATCGGCCATACCTTGGCGGATCAAATGCCCTTGCTGCCGGACACTCAAGGTGCGCGGGAACGCTTAGGCCTAAAAGCCGACGGCCGTTATCTGGCGTTGCTGCCGGGCAGCCGCTTTGCGGAAGTGAATTTACTGAGCCCCGTTTATTTAGAGGCCTGTAAGCAACTCAAAATCCGCTATCCCAATCTAGAATTTGTAGTGCCGCTGGTGAGCGCTAAGCGCCGCGCCGAGTTCTTGGCCATTAAAGAGCAGATAGCACCTGAGCTGGATATTATTTTAATCGAAGGCCAAGGCCGCGATGTGATGACTGCGGCAGACATTATCTTGCTGGCCTCTGGCACGGCCACGCTGGAAGCCATGTTGGCGAAAAAGCCCATGGTAGTGGGCTATAAATTTAAGCCGTTTAGCTATTGGCTGGCCAATAAGTTTGTGCATACCGCCTATGCCTCTTTGCCCAATTTATTAGCGGGCAGCATGCTGGTGCCCGAGCTGATTCAAGCGGATTGCACGGTTGATAACTTAGTGCGCGAAGTGAGCCAGTTGTTAGATCAAGACAATCAGGCATTAGTGGCGAAATTTAGTGAGCTGCATCAGCTGATCCGTTGTAATGCCGATGAGCAAGCCGCACTGGCGGTGCTAGAACTTGCAAATAAAAGGCTCGTTAATCAAGCCTCGACTGGAAAATAATGTTAGAGATAGTCTATCCCCAAGGTGTACTGGTGGCCGGCGTCGATGAAGTGGGCCGTGGCCCACTGGTGGGTGACGTGGTCACCGCCGCCGTTATTCTCGATCCTGCGTGTCCTATCCCCGGTCTTAATGACTCCAAAGTGCTCAGTGATAAGAAACGCCAATTGTTAGCGCCTTTGATCCGTGAGCACGCGCTCGCTTGGGCTATTGGCCGTTGTTCGCCGAGTGAGATTGACGAGCTCAATATCTTACAAGCCACCATGTTAGCCATGAGCCGAGCGGTCGCCGCCCTTAGCGTACAGCCGGGGTTTGTGTTTATTGATGGTAATCGCTGCCCCGTATTGCCTATGCCGAGCGAAGCAGTAGTGAAGGGCGACAGCCGCGTAGCAGAAATCAGTGCCGCCTCCATTTTAGCCAAAGTGGCCCGCGACCAAGAGATGATAGCGCTGGACGCCCGCTATCCGGAATACGGTTTTGCTCAGCATAAGGGCTACCCGACCAAGGCGCATTTTGCTGCACTGGCCGAGCACGGGGTGCTGGCCGAATACAGACGTAGCTTTAAGCCGGTGGCGACTCAGTTAGCCCTCAACGGCGGAGTGCTGCGCTCATGAGTACGCCCTTTATACACCTGCGCGTACATTCTGACTTTTCTATGGTGGATGGCGTGGCCAAAATCGCGCCCATAAACCTTCGTGCCAAAGAGTTAGGCTATCCCGCACTCGCGCTCACTGACCAAATGAACATGTGCGGCTTAGTGCGCTTTTACGGCGACAGCCATCGCAAAGGTTTAAAGCCCATTATTGGCACCGATATCTGGGTGCAAAGTGAGGAGCTGGGCGAGCAATTATTTCGCCTCACCTTGCTGGCCATGAACAACGCCGGTTACCAAAACATTACCCGCATTATTTCTGCCGCCTTTGAGCGTGGCCACGTACAGCACAGACCCTTAGTAGATAAAACCTGGTTGGCGGAATTTAACGAAGGCGTAATTGTGCTCTCCGGCGGGCGAGAAGGAGATGTGGGTACCAGCTTATTGAAAGGTAATGAGGAGCTGGTCAATGAATGTTTAGGGTTTTATCAAACCCATTTTTCCGATCGTTTTTATCTGGAATTACAGCGCACCGAGCGCACCGACGAAGAAACTTACCTGCATATGGCGGTGGCCTTGGCCGAGCGGGAACAGATCCCAGTGGTCGCCACCAATGAAGTGGTATTTCTTGATAAAAGCGATTTTGACGCCCATGAAATTCGGGTGGCCATTCACGACGGCTTTACGCTGGATGATAAGCGCCGCCCACGACGCTACAGCCCAGAGCAGTATCTAAAAAGCGCCGCCGAAATGGCGGAGTTATTCTCGGATATTCCCGAGGCGCTGGAAAACAGCGTCGAGATTGCCAAGCGTTGTAACGTTACCGTGCGCTTGGGCGAATACTTCTTGCCGGACTTTCCCACCGGCGACATGAGTATCGAAGACTTCTTGGTTAAATGCTCCGCAGATGGCTTAGAAGACCGACTCAATTTCTTATTTCCCGATGAAAAAGTACGCGCCGAAAAGCGCGTGGAATACGACGAGCGCTTAAAAATCGAGCTCGACGTCATCAACCAAATGGGCTTCCCCGGTTATTTCTTGATCGTGATGGAATTTATCCAGTGGTCAAAAGATAACGGCATTCCCGTGGGCCCTGGGCGAGGTTCGGGCGCCGGCTCTTTGGTGGCCTATGCATTAAAGATCACCGACTTGGATCCGCTGGAATTCGACTTGCTGTTTGAGCGCTTCTTGAATCCTGAGCGGGTATCTATGCCCGACTTCGATATCGACTTTTGCATGGACCGCCGCGATGAAGTGATCGATCACGTGGCCGAGTTATACGGCCGCGATGCGGTGAGTCAGATCATTACCTTCGGTACCATGGCCGCCAAAGCGGTAATTCGCGACGTAGGCCGCGTGCTGGGCCACCCTTATGGTTTTGTAGAACGCATCTCTAAGCTGATCCCCATGGATCCGGGCATGACGCTGACCAAAGCCTTCGAGATGGAGCCTAAATTACCGGAAATTTACGATCAAGACGAAGAAGTTAAAGCCTTGATTGATATGGCGCGCCAGCTTGAAGGCACCATACGTAACGCCGGTAAGCACGCGGGTGGCGTGGTCATTGCACCGACCCGCATCACCGATTTTGCGCCCTTGTACTGTGATGAGCACGGCCAAAACCCGGTTACCCAGTTCGATAAAGATGATGTGGAAGAAGCGGGCTTAGTGAAGTTCGACTTCTTGGGCCTGCGCACGCTCACTATCATCGACTGGGCACTGGCGATGATTAACCCCAAGCTCGAAGCGCAGGGGTTGCCCATAATCGATATCGCCGCCATCCCCATGGATGACCCGGCGTGTTTTAAACTCTTAAAACGCTACGAGACCACGGCGGTATTCCAGCTTGAATCTCGCGGCATGAAAGACTTGGTTAAGCGCCTGCAGCCAGACTGTTTCGAAGACATGATAGCGCTGGTAGCACTGTTTCGACCGGGGCCGCTGCAGTCTGGCATGGTAGATAACTTTATCGACCGTAAGCACGGCCGTGAGGCGGTGTCTTATCCGGATGAAACCTGGCAGCACGAGTCCCTGAAAACCACGCTCGAACCTACCTATGGCATCATTCTCTATCAAGAGCAGGTGATGCAAATCGCCCAGGTGCTGGCGGGCTATTCGTTGGGTGGCGCTGACTTATTACGTCGTGCCATGGGTAAGAAAAAGCCCGAAGAAATGGCCAAGCAGCGCGAGGGCTTTGAAGCGGGAGCCGTGGCGAATGGCATAGACGGCGAGTTGGCGATGAAAATCTTCGACTTGGTGGAAAAATTTGCCGGCTATGGTTTTAACAAATCTCACTCTGCAGCTTACGCGTTAGTTTCTTATCAAACCCTGTGGCTGAAAACCCATTATCCGGCGGAGTTTATGGCGGCGGTGATGACCGCCGACATGGATAACACCGACAAGGTGGTGACCCAAGTCGACGAATGTCAGCGCATGGGCTTAACCTTGCTGCCACCGGATGTAAACTCCGGCCTGTATCGCTTTACGGTGAACGAACAAGGCGCCATCGTCTATGGCATAGGTGCCATCAAAGGCGTGGGCGAGGGGCCGATAGAGTCGATTTTAGCGGCACGCGTTGACGGACCATTTAGAGATTTATTCGATTTTTGTAATCGCGTCGACTTAAAAAAATTAAACAAGCGGGTGATGGAAAAGCTGGTGCTCGCCGGCGCCATGGACCGCTTAGGGCCGCATCGTGCCTCACTGATGGCCACGCTACCCGAAGCCATGAAGGCCGCTGAGCAACACGCGCGAGCAGAAGCGCTCGGCCAAAGCGATATGTTTGGCGTACTGATAGAAGAAGAGCACACTGAGCATGCCTTTGTCGATGTGCCACATTGGCCTGATAATGTGTGGCTTGATGGCGAGCGCGATACGCTGGGCTTATATTTAACCGGCCACCCGATTAATCAGTACGCCAAAGAATTACGTCAATACACCAGCGGGCGCCTGTGTGATTTACAAGCCACCAGCCGTGATAAGACCACTACGGCTGCGGGCTTGGTGATTGCCGCGCGGGTGATGACCACCAAGCGCGGCAACCGCATGGGCATCTTAACCATCGACGATAAATCCGGTCGATTGGACGTAACGCTGTTCTCCGATGCGCTGGAACGCTATGAGTCTTTGCTAGAAAAGGATAAAATCCTCGTTATCAGTGGCCAAGTCAGCTTTGATGACTTTAATGGCGGCCTTAAGATGTCGGCACGGGAAGTGCTAGAGATGAGTGATGCGCGCGAGCGATTTGCTCGCGGGCTTGCGTTAAATATTAATCACAGCCAAATAGATCAACATTTTTTTAGCCAATTGTTGGACATACTCAGCCCCGTACGGGCGGGCGTGTGTCCGGTGCGAGTTACTTATTATCGACCAGGAGCGCGGGCGCAGTTAATGCTTGGCACCGAGTGGCGGGTTACGCCCACCGACGAGATGTTAGCATCATTAAAACAACTGCTGGGTCCGGATAAAGTCGAACTACTTTTTGAATAGAGGGGTCCTATGAACCAGCATTTTCTGGATTTTGAACAACCGATTGCTGAGCTGCAAGCTCAGATCGAAGAGCTGCGTCACGTAAATGAAGGCGATGCGGTGGATCTCGACGAAGAAGTCAGCCGTTTAGAAGTTAAGCGTGAAGAACTGACCAAAAAAGTGTTCAGTAACTTAGGCTCATGGCAGATCTCGCAATTAGCGCGTCATCCTGCTCGTCCTCATACGCTGGATTACATCGAACACATTTTTGATGAGTTTGACGAACTGGCCGGCGACCGCGCTTACGCCGACGATAAAGCCATGGTGGGCGGCATTGCGCGCATCGATGGTCGTCCGGTGATGGTGATTGGTCAGCAAAAAGGCCGTGAAACTAAAGAAAAGATCCGTCGTAACTTCGGTATGCCGCGCCCAGAAGGTTACCGTAAAGCCTTACGTCTGATGGAAATGGCCGAGCGCTTTAACATGCCAATCCTGACCTTTATCGACACTCCTGGTGCATACCCAGGGGTGGGCGCTGAAGAGCGCGGTCAGAGCGAAGCGATTGCGCGTAACCTCAAGGTGATGTCGGGCTTAAAAGTGCCGATTATCTGTACCGTGATAGGTGAAGGTGGTTCAGGTGGTGCTTTGGCCATTGGTGTGGGTGACCGGGTGAACATGATGCAATATTCAACCTACTCAGTTATCTCTCCTGAAGGTTGTGCGTCTATTTTGTGGAAGAGCGCCGATAAAGCCTCACTCGCCGCCGAAGCCATGGGCATTACCGCTAAGCGAATTCATGAGCTGAAATTAATCGATAGCATAGTGGACGAGCCCATTGGTGGCGCCCACGGCAATCCGTTATTAGCCGCTAAATCATTAAAGGCACGTTTGCTGATCGATTTGGCTGACTTGGATAAGCTGGACCAAAGCGCGCTGTTAGAACAACGCTACCAGCGCCTGATGGGCTTCGGTTATTGCTAATCGCTTCGCTCCCGTGAGGAGTGAGGCGTAAAGGGTGAAGTGTAAAACACTCAACCTTATAAGCTAGAAACTAGAAGTTATAGAGCACTGAGCCCATAAGCTCGGTGCTTTTTTTATGCCTTTATGTATGTAGGATATCTCGCTCTTGGCCCTAAAACCCTAAGTTCTAAAACCATATTTGCCACGGAATATACGGAAAGGCACGGACGAAGAGCAAAATATCAACAGCTAAGAGCATTTATTGTGTAAGAACTTACCAATAAAAAGCCTGCTTTAGTTAGCTATGCAATGGGACTTTTATGTCGATCTTAAATAGAGCGATTATTTAGTGTGTTTGGTATTAATGGGTCTTAGGGAATGGGGGATCTAACACCTAAGCCCAACCGGCAATCAGCACAGTCTTTTGTAGTGTGCCGCTTTAGCTGGCACTCCCGTCTCAGCGGGAATGATTCTAGTTCTAATTCTTCTGCTTCGCAGAATTCGCAGCTAAAGCGCGAAGCTACAAAGATCCACAGCTAAAGCGTGGGACTACAAGTACAGTGTCTATCTTTGTAACTCGCAGGGGGCTTCTCTAGTTTTCCGTTTAAACAGACCACTTTTTTACTTGGATTAGTATTAGATTTTTTCACATCATTTTATATTAATGGGTATAGAGTTAGCTTGCTTTGCTCAATTATTGTACGGATTTTAGCTTTATCGTTAATGGCATGTAACGATTGATTCGATTAATGTAATGCAAATAATCAATCCCCCTCATTAAAATAGCGTTGGTTTGGTGTTCATGTTACTAAAAACTTGTTTATAACTTAAAAATAGATAGCATGGTTGCGCTTACGTTACGTTCACTTAAAAATTCAGCCTGCTATTTACTATGTTTTTCTACTATTTCAGGATTGAACTTATCAGTATCAATTGCCTTACATGGCCAGTTACTAACTCATGGGTCACCACTTACAGATGAGTACATTATTTAATCTGTTGCATTATGCCAATAAGCGCAGCTTGATGTTATTACTTGGCCTCTGTTTTACTTCATGCTTACTGCAAGCGCAGACCATTCCATTATCTCATTATCAGCAAAACTACTGGACTACCTTGGATGGTTTACCTAATAACACTATCCATGCCATTAACCAAACCGCAGAAGGTTACTTATGGTTTGCTACTTGGGAAGGCGTGGCCCGATATAATGGTGATCAATTTCGAGTATTTTCCCGTGGCGAAGAAACAGGATTGGCTGAT
The DNA here is from genome assembly GCF_002157895.1 of Oceanisphaera profunda. GTDB lineage: Bacteria > Pseudomonadota > Gammaproteobacteria > Enterobacterales > Aeromonadaceae > Oceanimonas > Oceanimonas profunda. Next base: position 714,286 of record NZ_CP021377.1, on the reverse strand, counting down.
GCGGCGGTGCGCAGCTTAACAATCGATGGCGCAGGTTTATGGGCGACGGGGGTGAAAGGCGATATTAGCCATTACTCAGATAACCAATGGACACCTCAAGCTAATGCCAGCGCCATGATTAATGATGTCGTGGTCGATAATGCAGGTTTACTGTGGTTAGCTACCGAAGGCGAGGGTATTTATGTGCGCCAAGGTGAGCAGACCATTGCGCATTTTGATATTGCCTCAGGGTTACCCAGTAATGATGTCTATCAATTAGCGCAAGATGCAGCGGGGCGTATATGGGCAGGCACCTCACTGGGATTAGTATGGATCAGTGACAATAAGGTGCAGCTCGTCCCTGAGTTAAGCGGTATGCAGGTGTCAGCCTTATTACTGAATCAGCAAGAACAGCTGTTGATTGGCACCGCTAGCGGCTTATACCAAGCCGAGCAAACAGCAGTGAGCCAAATTTATCCAGAACTGACTAATAATGCCATTATTAGTTTATTAGAAGATGACCAAGCTAATCTTTGGCTGGGCACTCGAGAGCATGGGCTATTGCGGGTGAGTGAGTTGGGCATTGAGCAATTAACGGCAGCAGACGGGCTACAGGAACAACGCGTGATTTCTTTATTTCAAGATAGCGAGCGCAGTATTTGGATTGGTACTCATGCGGGATTAATGCGGCTGCGTAATGTGCCCTTTGTCAGTTTTAGCGAGCAAGATGGCTTAGCGAGTAATTATGTACGCACTGTGTTGGCCCACAGTGATGGCTCGCTATGGGTAGGTAGTAGTGGCGGCCTTAGTCAGCGTAATGATGAACAATTTAACCCGCTGGCGCTGACCATGCCCGATGGTTTGCCGCCCTCTATTGTTAGCTTGGCTGAAGGTGTAAACAAAGAGCTATGGGTGGGTACCTTTAGCCATGGCTTACTGCGCGTAGAGCAGGGCCAAGTGACACGTAGTTATACTACTTCCGAGGGCGGTGTTGAGAATGAGGTGCGTGCCATAGTGGCGGAGCCCGATGGTAGCCTCTGGGTTGGTACTGCTGCGGGCCTACTACGACTCAGTAATGATCTGCTTGCAAGCTATGCAGACATTGATCCCCTACTCAGTAATTTTATTTTGAGCCTACATAGAGCAGTTAACGGCGATATTTGGGTGGGCTTGCGCCATGGCGCGGCCATTATTCGTGAGGGCCAAGTTATACCGATTGATATTAGTCGTCATGATGGGGCGGCATATGTGTTTGGTTTTTACTCAGAGCCCAATGGTGATTATGTATGGTTGGCCACAGATGTGGGCTTAGTACGCTACCGCTATGGGGATCAAAGTTTAAGCCTAATGGGTAAAGAACAAGGCTTACCGATAGATAAAATATTTGAAGTCATTAATGATAATAACGGCAACTTATGGCTGAGCAGTAACTTGGGCATGACACGCATTAGCCTAGCGGCGGCCCATAAAGTGGCGGATGGTTTGCAAGAGCGCCTGGAGTTTGAGCAGTTTAATGAAAGAGATGGTATGGCAAGCAGCCAAACCCACGGCAGCTCTAACCCAGGCGCCATGTTAGGGGCTGATGGTCAAGTTTGGGTGGCCACGGCGCGCGGCCTGACGAGCATGGATCCAGCACGTTTGGCTAAATTTACTCATGCTAATTTCCCCGTCATCCTTGAAGAGCTTAAAGTCTCGGGCGTGACTCAGGCCTTACAGTCAGATCTGGTGTTACCGGCAGGCAGTAATCGAGTGCAGTTTAATTATGCCGGCTTAGGTTTTGTGATGGCAGAGCGTATTCAATATCGTACTTTGCTGGAAGGCTTTGACGAAGACTGGGTGTTGCGCGGCACCCAACACAGTGCCGAGTATACTAATCTAGCGCCTGGTGATTATGTATTTCGCGTGGCAGCCGCATACTCTTATCAAGATTGGGATGAACAAGAAGCTAGGATTGCGTTCACAATATTACCCTTTATTTGGCAACTGTCTTTTTTCTGGGTAATCATTGCCATCTTGGTGATTATGTCACTGTGGTTATTGATGCGCTTGCGTCTGCAATTGCTGACCTTTCATGCCCAAGAGTTAACACGTCAAGTGAGTGACAAAACCCAAGAGTTACAATTGCAAGCTCAAGCATTTGAACGCCAAGCGCGAGTAGATGTGTTAACCGGCTTACCTAATAGACGTGGGTTTGATGAAGGCTTAGCTGCCGCATTTGCGCGCGCTCGACGCTCAGCTTTGCCCATAACCTTAGTGGTGATTGATATCGACCATTTTAAATTGGTGAATGACACTTGGTCTCATGGCGTTGGTGATCAGGTTATTAAGATAGTAGCGGATATTATTCGTCAAGAAATTAGAGAGGTAGATATGCCCGCGCGCTGGGGAGGCGAAGAGTTCACCTTATTGCTGGAAAATACGAAAATAAATGAGGCGGTGCCCATTTGTGAGCGACTACGCTTGGCGGTAATGAATTATGACTATAGCGATATTGACGCCAACTTTAAGCTCACTATTAGCTTAGGTGTAGCGCAAAGCAGTCTTAATATGGAGGAACATAATTTACTCGCTAATGCGGATTTGGCGCTGTATCAGGCTAAACGCCAAGGGCGCAATCGGGTGATGACCTTTACGGATATAAATAAGTAATATATGGTGGCGGCGCTTAAATAATAATAAAACTAAATAAAAAATTTAATTTTACAGTTACGCACAAGGATTGAGAGCAATGAAAAGAACACTACTGGCTGCCAGCCTACTTACGTTAGGCCTAAGCGGCTGTGTATCTGACGAGCATAGTCAATTACTGGGTGCCGGTGTAAAGGCATGGCAAGGCTTCACCTTATCTAAAAGCGAATTGCAGGCGCAAGCCAGTTTATCTGCTAAACAAATGGACAGAGAAAACGAACTAGCACCAAAGGACAGCAAATATAGCAAGCGTTTAGATAAGTTGACTGCGAATTTATTGCAAGTAGATGGCACGCCACTAAATTTTCAAGTTTATTTGGACGATGAAATTAACGCTTTCGCTATGCCTGATGGCACGATTCGCGTTTATTCAGGTTTAATGGATGCGATGCATGATGATGAACTGGTGGCCGTTATTGGACATGAAATGGGTCACATCAAGCATGAGCACTCATTAAGTCAGTTTAAAGCGACTTATATGGCCGCCGCCGCCCGCCAAGCTGCAAGCGCATTTGGTGAGAAAGCCGCTAAGCTCGCGTCTTCTGAATATGCCGACATGGGCGTTGAGTTTATGTCTGCGCAATTCTCCCAAAAAGATGAGTTGGAATCAGACTTGTATGGCATTGAAGTGTTGTGTCAATTAAATATGGACCCTTATGCAGCTCTTCGTGCGCAGCAAGTCTTGCTCAAGCATGCAGCCAGTGAAGGTGGTTTGTTTGCCACCCACCCTTCCAGCAACGAGCGCATTGACCAAGCTCGCACGGCTGCGGGTAATGCGAGCTGCCGTTCATAATAAGCACTCAGCTGAAATGTTAACGCCAAAAGCCGTCCTGATGACGGCTTTTTTATACCATTCTAAGTAAAATAATGATCACTTTTAGTTCTAGATCCAGAACCAATCTTGCAACGGAAGAACGCAGAACCCACGGAACAATTAAGATGGGATAAGATCGACAAGTGACAGGGAGCAAGAGCTTATTTATTGTAATAACCCGCTTATTGTAAGGAGGCGGGTTAGCTCTTACCTATTAAAGCCTTTTATTTTAGTTTTGGCTTTGTCAGATTTGAGCACTATTTTTCCGTGTTCTTCCGTGGGTTCCGTTGCGAAAAGGTTTTGATCAGTTAGTTTGCCTGATTGGTATTATTGGCAAAAATTGGCCGTGGTTGAAGTTTTATTGGGGCCACTGCAATATCGGATTATTACCCTAATAACTAACCAAGCCGCCTTTCGTGTTGCTGTCGCTAGCTCTACTTCCTTTGTTACCGTTGCTGCTGTAGTGCAATGATTTGTATCATTAGGTTGTTCATATGCGCCGTCTGATGCAGATAAGCCATCAGAGCCAAGGTACTCTTAGACAATGATTGATTGACTCGCCGGATATTTTGCTCTGTTATACAGTTTCCGTGATACGCAAGAGGTTTAAGAGACATGAAAAAAACACTGATAGCTGCCAGTATTCTCACTTTAAGTTTAAGTGGTTGCGTAGCCGACGATGGCGGCCAGTTGTTGGGTGCCGGCTTAACCGCGTTTCAAGGCATGACCATTAGCAAAGCTGAGCTGCAAGCTCAGGCTAGCCTCGCCGCCCAAAAAATGGATGCCGATAATAAAGTCGCGCCCGCGAACAATGCTTACAGCCAACGCTTAGCCAAGGTGACCCAAGGCCTAACACAAATTGACGGTACGCCGCTGAATTTTAAAGTCTATTTAGACAAGGAAATTAACGCTTTTGCTATGCCTGATGGCACGGTGCGTGTTTACTCCGGTTTGATGGATGTAATGAAAGACGACGAGCTGATGTCGGTGATCGGTCATGAAGTGGCGCATATCAAATATGAGCATACCCTAGGCCAGTTTAAAAACGCGTATCTCACTGCGGCCGCCCGTCAGGCGGCATCTGCTGCTGGTGGCACTATTGGTGCCTTGGCGAGCTCTGACTATGCGGAGCTGGGTAGCCAATTTTTGGGCGCACAGTTCTCACAAAAAGATGAGCTGCAAGCGGATGTTTATGGCGTAGAAGTACTATGCCAGCAAGGCATGGATCCTTATGCCGCCATGCGCGCGCAACAAATATTGATGCAAAAATCAGGTAATGGCGGCGGGCTGTTTTCTAGCCACCCCGCGACCAACAAGCGTATTGAGTTAGTCCGCGACGCTGCCGCAAACTCAAGCTGTCGCTAACAAGCAACTGAAGAGCGAGGCGAGCAGGGTATGAGATAAGACCTAACAGCCAGCTTTTAGCTTGAAGTGGTAAGATAAACACCGGATCCTAGATCCGGTGTTTTTGTTATAGCGGTACTAATCATAGATCTTTTTTCGCCACGGAATACACGGAATGACACGGACGGAAAGCAACACAGCCTAGAATTTATTGTAAAAGATCTTATTAATACACCGTACAACATCTTGTTCTTAGACCTTTCCGTGTATTCCGTGGCAAAGTAGTTTGTAGTCATTAATCCTGGCTCTTTTTTAGCTGATAATGACTGAAAACTGACCGCTGTATTTAAAGGTGCTCCATGTCTTTGTATCCCATTTTTTGCCGCCAAATGCGTGGCTTAACACCCGACCATTCATTGGTGGTGGCCTTTAGTGGCGGGCTAGACTCGACGGTCTTATTAGCACTGGCGGCACAGTTTGCTAAAGAGCGCGGCATTGCTATTCGCGCCGTGCACATTGCTCATGGCTTGCAAGACGCCGCCAAAGCGTGGCCGGCGCATTGTACAGAGGTAGCCGCAGCGTTAGGCGTGGCTTGTGTGACTAAAGCGGTGCAAGTAGTACTCGGGCCCAGAGTTAGCCTAGAAGCGGCGGCCCGCGAGGCGCGTTATCAAGCCTTGAGTGAAGCCATGCAGCCTAATGATATTTTACTCACCGGCCACCATCTGGACGACCAAGCGGAAACCTTGTTGCTGGCGCTTAAGCGCGGCGCTGGCATTAAAGGGCTGGCGGCCATGCCAGAGCGCAAGCCCTTTGGCTGTGAGCGAAAGCAGAATCAACAATGGCGGCCGTTGTTATCTTGCTCGCGCCAATCTTTAGAAGCTTACGCCACAGAGCAGGGTTTAAGCTGGATAGAAGATCCCAGTAATAGCGATAATAACTTCGACCGTAATTTTTTACGTAATCGCATCTTGCCGACGCTATTAGCGCAGTGGCCCTCTTTTAATGAGACCTTATCGCGCAGTGCCGAGTTGTGTGCCGAGCAATTGCAATTGGCTCAAGAGTGGGCCGAGTGTGATTTACCGGCGTTGTTGAACGGGGCGAGTGGCTTGAACATAGACGGCTTAGCAGCGCTAAGTGTAGCGCGGCGCCATAATGTGCTGCGACATTGGTTGCAGCAACATAATGTGCACCCTAGTCGCGCGCAATTACACGCTATCTGGCAAGAAGTGGCCTTGGCGCGTAATGATGCTAACCCCGAAGTGCGGTTGGACGCTTCTCGAATCTGCCGTTATCAAGATGCGCTTTATGTGCCCCAAAAAGCGGGCCAGCCCATTGCGTTATTACAGCTAAAGGCTGAGCTTTGGCTGGATGCCGGAGTAGGGCGGTTGCGTCTGAGTTGGGTAGAACAAGAGGCAGATTTAATCGCTGAGCTTGATATCAGCCTGTTGCAGCTGAGCTTTAATATCAGCGGACTTAGAGCACAGCCCCAAGGGCGAGCTGGCTCGCGACCGTTAAAGAAATTATGGCAAGAATATGCAGTGCCACCTTGGCAACGCAGCCAAATGCCGCTTTTGCTCCAAGGAGAAGAGTTAGTGGCTATCCCAAGCTTATTTATCAGCCAAGCCTATGTTCCCAAGCCCGATCAAGCAGGCTGGCGCATAGAATGGGAGCCAAAGCTGGAAGGTAAGCTCTAACATTGGTCCTTGCGAGGAGTACAACGACGCGGCAATCCATAGTTATGTACCGCGCCGTTGTAGTATGGATTGCCGCGCTACGCTCGCAAAGACGGAATAAGAAAGGCCAGAGCCAAATCCTAACCTTGGTCATTGCGAGGAGTGTAACGACGCGGCAATCCATAGTTATGTACCGCGCCGTTGTGGTATAGATTGCCGCGCTACGCTCGCAAAGACGGAATAAGAAAGGCCAGAGCCAAACCCTAACCTTAGTCCTTGCGAGGAGTGTAACGACGCGGCAATCCATAGTTATGTACCGCGCCGTTGTGGTATAGATTGCCGCGCTACGCTCGCAAAGACGGAATAAGAAAGGCCAGAGCCAATCCTAACCTTGGTCATTGCGAGGAGTGCAACGACGCGGCAATCCACATTCACCCTTCACCCTTTACACATCACAATAAGTTACTTAAACGTCGCCCAGATGGGCGCGTGATCGGACGGCTTTTCGATGCCGCGTAATTCGTAGTCGATGCCGGTTTCCAGCAATTGCTCGATTAATGGCTGGGTGGCCAATACTAAATCGATGCGCAGGCCGCGGTTATCATCAAAGCCGCGGCTGCGATAATCAAACCACGAATATTGCTCGGTCTGCTCAGGATTTTGCAAACGCCAAGTATCGATTAATCCCCAACTCAGCAAACGCTCCATCCATTCCCGCTCTTCTGGTAAAAATGAGCACTTACCATCGCGCAACCAGCGTTTACGGTTGGGCTCACCAATGCCGATATCTAAATCCGTGTGCGAAATATTTACATCACCCATCACGATCACCGCTTCATCTGGGGTGTGATATTCGGTGAGGTAGGCTTGCAAGTCTTCATAAAACTTCGCCTTGGCCGGAAACTTAGTCTCGTGCTTGCGGTTTTCACCTTGCGGAAAATAGCCGTTTAAGATGGTGACTTCACTGCCATCGGGGCGGGCAAAGCGGCCCATGATCATGCGTCGCTGGGCATCTTCTTCATCACCGGGAAAGCCCTTGCGGATTTCCAGTGGGGTTTGCTTGCACAGCATGGCTACGCCGTAATGGGCTTTTTGACCGTGAAAATACACCTGATAGCCCATGGCTTCTACCGCTTCTACCGGGAACACCTCGTCGTGCACCTTGATTTCTTGCAGGCCAATCACATCCGGCTGGTGCTTATCGATAATGGCTTGCAATTGATGCAAACGCGCCCTAAGTCCATTGATATTAAAGGAGATAACTTTCATAAATATAAAAGCCTGATACAAAAAAGATGACGCTATGCTAGCAGAAAGTAGCCCTTCCAGCGATACATAGCGCCCAGCGCCCAGCTAAACAAAGAGCCCAAACAAGATACCGGAGCAAGTCCGGTATGACGGCATAAGAACGAGGTGTTTTATGGTTTGGCCGTATTCCTGACGGACGTCAGGATCTCGCTCTTGGTGTCTTCAAAACCAAAACCAGATACCGGATCAGGTCCGTTATGACGGTATAAGAACGAGGTGTTTTGCAGGTTTTGATGCTTTCTTTTAGCTGGGCGCTTGGTGCTGGGCGCTCGGCGCTGCTTTCAGTAACATATTGTCACATTTTGCCGTCTGCCAGACATAGTTTGCAGACACGAACAAGGTACACTAGGGCGAGCTTTGCATAAGGAATAATAACAACATGAAATATAAGAATAATAACGCGGGATGGCGACCTTATTTATGGCTGGCATTGGTGTGCGTTTCCTCGATGACCCAGGCCCAATATAAAGCGGTGGTGACCACGGCCGAAGTGACTGAGATGCCGGTGATGGCCAGTATCGAACTTATGGGTACCTTAAAAGCCAATCAACAGGTGGCGATAGCCCCCCAAGTGAGTGCCAGGGTAACCCAGGTGCATTTTGAGTCAGGCCAATTAGTTAAAAAAGGCCAAGTGTTATTGAGCCTAGATAACAGAGCAGCAAAAGCTCAGGTGCGAGAAGCGCAAGCTTCACTCATGGATGCGCAGCGCATTTTCAAAAACTATAACACCTTGTTTTCGCGCAAAGCCGTTACCCAAACCGAGCTTGATGGCCAACAGGCGGCGGTGGCCATGGCAGAGGCTAAACTAGCAGCGGCACAGGTGCAGGCTTCGTATTTAACCTTACATGCGCCCTTTAGTGGTGTGATGGGCTTAACGGATGTGGCCCCCGGCGCCTTGTTGGCGGCCAATGAGCCCGTGGCCGACTTATTGGACATTAGCCAGTTAAAGTTGGATGTAGCTTTGCCGGAAAAGTATTTTAATAAGGTAAAAGTGGGTGAAACACTCACCGCCTATAGCGATGCCTATGGCGAGCAAGCCTTTAACGGCAAACTGGCGGTAATGGCGCCGAGTGTGAACAGCGACAGTTTAAATGCCACCGTGCGTTTAGTGTTTGATAACTCGATGCCTGAGAACTCTCAACCTGATAATGCTAAGCCAGATAAAACGCACAACACACTGGTACCCGGTATGTTGATGCGCGTAGCACTGACCGTCGATAACAGTGTACAGCTGGCAATTCCGGTGCAAAGTCTGTTGTATGCGGGCCAGCAGCGTTATGTGTATGTGGTGGATGCAGAAAACAAAGTCAGCCGCCGTGATGTGACCATTGGCCGTAATATGGGCGAGCAAGTGACGGTCGTCGACGGCCTTAAAGCCGGCGAGCGCGTGATCAGTGCCGGTACCGTCAAAGTACGCGTAGGCAGTGTAGTTGAGGTATTAGATGAAGCTCTCTGATCTCTCGATTGCACGGCCGGTGCTGGCCACGGTATTAAGCTTAATGCTGTGCGTGTTTGGTTTGATCTCTTTTTTGGAGTTACCGCTGCGGGAAATGCCGGACACCACCTCTCCCGTGGTCACGGTGCGCACTACTTACACGGGGGCCAGTGCCGCCGTATTAGAAGTGCAAGTTACTAAGCGCCTAGAAGACGAGCTATCAGGCATCAGTGATGTGAAATACATTAGCTCCAGTACCAGCGATGGCAGCTCCAGTATTACCATCGAATTTGATCCCTCCCGTGACTTAGACAGCGCCGCCAGTGATGTGCGTGAAGCCGTGGCGCGGGCCTCGCGAAAATTACCCGATGATGCAGATGCCCCCATCGTTACCAAAGACACGGGGCGTAATGATGTGATCTTGTGGATCACCTTGCGCTCCACGGGTATGTCGCCCTTGGCCATGGGGGATTATGCAGAAAATGTGTTGGCGGATCGCTTTAGTCTGCTCGATGGCGTGAGCTCAGTAGTCGTAGGTGGGCGTAAAGAGCGGGTGATGAATATTCGCCTCGACCCGGTCGCCATGGCGGCACGGGGCATTACGGTGGCGGATATTCGCGCCGCCTTACGCTCGCAAAACGTGGAGCTGCCCGCAGGCGTGCTAGAAAATAACCAGCAAAACTATGCCACCCGTATTCAGCGCAGCTTTGAAGAGGCCGTTAATTTTCAACGCTTAAGCATTCGGAGAATCGATGCCGACAGCCGTGTGTATCTCTCAGATGTGGCCGAGGTGTGGGAGGGCGAAAAGCCAGAAAACACCCTGTTTCGCTCCAACGGCCAGAATGTTGTGGGCTTAGGTATCGTTAAACAAAGCCAAGCTAATACGCTGGATGTGGTTAATGAAGTGAAAAAGGCCATTGGCGCGCAACAACCGTTTTTGCCCGATGGCACCGAGCTTACCTGGACCTTCGACAGCTCAGTGTTTATCGACAGCGCCATCGATGAGGTGTATCAAACCTTGATGATCATCGTCGGCTTAGTGGTGTTGGTGATTTATATCTTCTTAGGCCAGGTGCGTGCCACCCTGATCCCCGCCATTACGGTGCCGGTCTCATTAATCAGTGCCTTTATTGCGGCCTTCGCCTTGGGCTACTCGGTCAACCTGATTACCTTAATGGCGCTGATCATGGCCATCGGCTTGGTGGTGGATGATGCGATTGTGGTGCTGGAAAATATTTACCATCACCTAGAGCGCGGGCGATCACCCTTGGCCGCCGCTTATTATGGCACTCGAGAAGTAGGCTTTGCGGTGATTGCCACCACGCTCACCTTAGTGGCCGTGTTTGTGCCCATCATTTTTATGGGCGGTATTATTGGTCGTATCTTTACTGAGTTTGCGGTCTTGTTGTCTGCCGCGGTGATCTTTTCATCCATAGTGGCACTCACTCTTAGTCCGGTAATGAGCGTTAAGATACTTAAGTCTCATCAGGCACCGACTAAGCTGGCGCTGCGCTTTAATGCCGGCTTTGCCAAACTGGAACGCGGTTATAAACGCTTACTCAATATGGGGCTAAATAAAGGAAAGAGCCGCCCTTGGTGGGCACCTGTGGTGATGGTCATGGCATTGGGGTTGACCGTTTGGCTGCTTAGCCAAGTGCCGCAAAGCTTAACGCCTAAAGAAGACCGCGGCTCGGTATTTGTGTTGGTACGCGGCGCGGAAGGGGCCAGCTTTGATCGCATGAGCTTGGCCATGGGCGAAATTGAACAACGACTGAACCCCCTGCTCGACGAGGGCATCGCCACTAACTTAACGGTGCGCACCCCCGGTTTTGGCGGCGGCGTTAACAGTGGCATGGTGATCATCAGTTTAGAGAACTGGGATAAGCGTGATGTGCCCGCCGAGCAAGTGGTTAATCGTATTCGTGGTTTAACGCGAGATGTGGCCGATGTGTTGGTGATCCCGATTTTACCGTCTTCGATCCGCGGCGGCTCTAGCTCACCGGTGGAGTTTGTGATCACTGGCAGTGATTATGACGAGCTCTACCAGTGGGCCGAGCAGTTACGCGGCTTGGCGCAAGATAACCCAGGCTTAAGCGATATCGATCTGGATTACGCGCAAACCAAGCCAGAATTGCTGGTCGAGGTGGATCAACAGCGCGCCGCCAAGCTGGGCATTTCGGTGACAGATGTTGCCGACAGCCTCAATGTGATGCTGGGTGGGCAAGCCATTACCACCTACGAGCGCCAAGGCGAAGAATACGACGTGTATTTAAAAGGCCAGCAAGAGGTGTTTCGCCAACTCAGCGACCTTGGGGGTATTTATTTGCGCAGCGGTCATGGCGAACTGGTCTCGCTCGATAATCTGGTGAGCTTAAATGAGCAGGGCACGTCTGCTTCGCTTAACCATTACAACCGCAAAAAAGCCATTACCTTAAGTGCTAACTTAGTCGGCAGTTACAGCTTGGGTGAAGCGCTGGATTATTTAGATGACTTGGTGCGTGAGCACCTGCCCGATAACGCCATTGCCGATTATAAAGGGGAGTCGCTGGAATATAAGAACAACCAAAGTGATGTGGCCTTCGTGTTTGGCTTGGCGTTAGTGGTGGTATTCTTAATTCTAGCGGCGCAATTTGAGAGCTTTATCCATCCCTTTATTGTGTTGTTGACCGTGCCGCTCGGGCTGGTAGGCGGTTTATTAGGGCTGTATTTTGCCGGCATGAGCTTAAACGCCTATAGCCAGATTGCCATGGTGATGCTGATTGGCTTAGTCACTAAAAACGGCATCTTAATTGTGGAGTTTGCCAACCAGTTGCGCGATCGCGGCATTCCCTTCGATGAAGCGGTCACCGAGGCTGCAGTCAGGCGGTTAAGGCCGATTTTAATGACCGCTTTCACCACTATTATTGGTGCTATTCCGCTAATTTTAGCCAGTGGCGCTGGCGCAGAAAGTCGCCAAAACGTCGGTATAGTGGTGTTCACCGGCGTATCGCTCGCCACCTTACTCACCTTGTTTATCGTGCCTGCCATGTATCGCCTACTGGCGCGCGGCACCCAATCCCCTGAGCATCAGCAACGCTTATTGGCAGCAGCGCTTGAAGAACCAGTAAAGGGTGAAGAGTGAAGTGTACGAGCTAAAACGGTGCCATCGTTCGGCACTGAGCCAGAGCAAAGACGGTGTTTATCTTTATGCCGTCTTCCTGATGGACATCAGGATCTCGGTTTCGTCTTTAGATTTTAAACATAAAAGCGAGATCCTGAAACAAGTTCAGGATGACAGCGAGGGTAGGTGGATTAGTTTAACGCCTTACACTTCACGCTTCACGGGTTAAGCCATGGCCCTAACGGACTCGATGATTGATAGCATGCGGCTAGGATCTTGGGGCAGGGTACTGTTGAGTTGCTCACCATTGAAGCGGGCTTGGGTGCGGGGGCTTAAGTTGCTGCTCACTTCATATGGCAGCACATCTGGGCTGACGCGCAGCGGCTCGGCGCGCATGGCTAACATTAAGCGCATGCTATCTTGTTGCAAGTCCGTCGCTAAGGCCGAGAGCTGCGGGGCTCTGATGCTGTCTTGCTCTTCGGCGTACAGAGGGCTAGTTTGTGGTAAATCAAAAAATTGGCGCCAGTTAACTTGGCCCTGTTCATCTTTGGTGGCTTCGATGCGCGGTAAATCTCGCGCATCATCCGACAGTAATGCCAGTAACAAGCCGAAATCGCTACGACGCCCCTCAGAGACCGCAGTGTTAAGGCGGTCTCCGAGTTGGCTGTCGTTTACGAGTAGCGTGTTATGGATGTCGGTCAGCATAATTAAGTTTAAAAAATAGGCATTTGATTAGTTATCGGCAGCAAAGCGCTTTTAATTAGCAAAAAATTGCCATTAGGGGTTCACAAACAGAATTCTTTTGGTAATATGCGCCTCACAAGTGTGGAGGAGTTCCCGAGTGGCTAAAGGGATCAGACTGTAAATCTGACGGCTCAGCCTTCGCTGGTTCGAATCCAGCCTCCTCCACCATTAATTTAAAATGGTGTGATGAATAAACACACTGTTTAGTAAATATTTAAGTAAGTAATTAAAATAGTGAGATTTAATTGATTAATAATGCAGCTAAATTAGCAAGTATTAACCGATTAAAAATTAGCCAGCACATTTAAAGACATAACTAAATATAAGTTTTAAATGTGGAGGAGTTCCCGAGTGGCTAAAGGGATCAGACTGTAAATCTGACGGCTCAGCCTTCGCTGGTTCGAATCCAGCCTCCTCCACCACCCTTTAAAAGGCCAGTGCTTAGCACTGGCCTTTTTTCATATTTTTTAGCCGTCATCCTGACGCACGTCAGGATCTCGTAGTAGATTTTATTACGAAGAGCATGACTGCATTGAAACAATAAAACGCCAATCTTCAGCTTTTTGCTCTGCTTTAGGCTTCATTTTGCGCTTGCTGACAGCCTTTAATGGCTGACGCTAATAACTGCAGCGCGCTATGCTCACAAGGCGGCAAGGTTGCATCAGACACTTGTAGTGGTGTGACTCGCTCGCCCCAGCGAATAACGCCGGCACCCCAGGTTAGTCCGGCACCAAAAGCGGCAGTTAATAATAAGGCGCCCGACTTAATGCGGCCTTGTTCAAGTGCTTCACACAAGGCGATGGGCACGGTGGCGGCAGAAGTATTGCCGTAGTGTTCTATGTTGATCATGACCTTGTCGCTGGGCATGGCCATCTTCTTGGCCAAAGTCTCAATAATACGCACGTTCGCTTGATGCGGTAATAACAGGTCGATATCGGCACCGGTCAGTTTCGCTTGGGCTAAAACGTGGCTTGCGGCTTCGCCCATGCCTTTGACTGCGCGCTTAAAGATTTCTTTGCCGTCAAAGTTCACCTCAAATAAGCCATCGGTATGCGCAAAGCGCTCCCGACTTGTGCCTGAATTTGGGATAGCTAAAATATCACTCGCTTCGGCGTCGCAACCCAGCTTGTCGGCAATGAGGCCTACCGGCTGATCACTGGCTTCTAAGATAACGGCACCGGCACCATCGCCAAATAACACGGCGGTGTCGCGCTGGGTCCAGTCTAAATAATGGGTTAAGCGCTCAGCACCGATCACCAACACCTTTTGCATGGTGCCGGCTTTAATCAGGGCGCTACCCACACTTAAGCCATAAATAAAGCCAGTACAGGCGGCGTTAATATCAAAGACTGCGGCTTTACTGGCACCTAAGTTACGCTGTATCGCAGAGGCAGCGCTCGGCACTAGGGTATCTGCGCTGGCGGTGGCCAAAATGATGCAATCAAGCTGGTCTGCGGTTAAGCCTGCGGCAGCTAAGGCGTGCTGGGCGGCCACAGTGGCGAGAGCCGAGGTGTTTACATGGGAAATACGGCGCGAGCGAATACCGGTGCGGCTATAAATCCAGTCATCAGAGGTATCTAAAAAAGTACTTAAGTCGTCGTTACTTAAGGCGGCAGGGGGCAAACATTTACCCCAGCCGCTAATATTGGCATAGCGCATCATTAGGCCTGCAAGTGTTAAGTTATGGAGTTTTGTTATGCCTTAGCGGCGTTTAGGTGTCAAATTTAGTGTCGAGCAAGCGACCGTTGAACCACTATAGATAGATGGCTTAAGGATAGTTGGCTTAAGGATAGATGGCTTAAATGCGCCCTTGGCGCTTTAAACGGCGTTCTACCCAAGTGCGATACAACCAAGATAGGCAAGGGCGGATCACCGGCAGGCCGATAAACCAGGCCAAAAGCTTTAGCCGAGGTACGCGCTGCATCAATAAGATATAGGCATCCAGCTCAGATAGCACAGTGCCATCACTGGTTTGCACATGTAGCTCTCGCATCACATGGCCCGGATCCAGCCCAAGGTTTAACAGCACCTCATCTTGGTCGGTAATATCAAACCAGTAAATATCATTACCGCCAGCTCCGGCCCAGCGCTCGTAGTTAGCGCGATCTTTTATACAGCCCTCACAACTGCCGTCGTAAAATACCACCAACTTATGGTGAGCTTCCTTGTTATCCATTAGATCCTCCTAACGAAATGCTAAAGTACAGAGCAACAAACTAAATATTTTATCGCCACGGAATACACAGAAACACACGGACATAGAGCAATAAAGGCAGAGCGGAAATACATTTATATTGTAAGGTCTAACCAACTAACAATTTTCCTTTTATTAGTTGGTATTTTTCTGTGTTATTCCGTGTATTCCGTGGCAAAAACAGTTTTTCTTCCTGCTCTTAGCTGGGCGCCGGGCGCTCGGCGCTGTGTCTTATCTCAAATATCGTTGCTCTAAATGTAGCTTAAAGGCGTTGGCGGTTAGCGGTTGGCCGCACGCTTGAGTAATCAGCTGATCGGTTTCTAACAAGCTGGCATGTTGCCAAATATTGTGTTGTAGCCAGTCGAAAACGCTAGGTAAATCTTGGCTAATAAGTTGGTCAAATGAGCCTAATTCCGTTTGCATGGCCTGGGCCTGTTGAGCCGCATACATGGCGCCTAAAGTGTAACTAGGAAAGTAACCAAAACTGCCGTCGGTCCAGTGAATATCTTGCATGCAGCCGTCCTTATAGTTGCCTTGGGTACTGATGCCTAAATATTGCTGCATCAGCTGATCCCAGCGCTCGGGCAAGTCTTTGGCTTGCAGCTTACCTTCAATCAGGTCGCGCTCAATTTCATAGCGCAGCATCACGTGAGCCGGATAGGTAACTTCGTCTGCATCCACGCGAATTAAACCGGGCTTAACGCGGGTATAGAGTTTGCTTAAGTTGTCGGCGCTAAACGCCGGCTGCTCACCAAATTGTTGTACCAACAGGGGGGCCAGCTTGGCGATAAAGGCCGGATGACGCGCCAATTGCATCTCAAAAAATAGACTCTGTGACTCGTGCACGCCCATGGAGCGCGCTTGGCCGACCGGTAAACTGCGCCATTGTGCCGGTAGCCCTTGCTCGTAGCGGGCATGGCCGGTTTCATGAATAACGCCCATCAAGGCCTGTGCCACATCCTGCTCATCGTAGCGAGTGGTTAAGCGCACATCTTCGCTCACGCCGCCACAAAATGGGTGCACACTCACGTCTAAGCGGCCGTGATTAAAGTCAAAGCCCAACAATTGCATAATCTCTAATCCGAGGGCTTTTTGTTGGGCGGTGGCAAAAGAGCCTTGAGGTTGTAATACCCGATCTCCCGCCTGTTTGGCTTGTACCTCTGTTATGAGGCTGGGCAGCCATTGTTTTACGCCGTCAAACAGTGGGTCAAGTGTGGCGGTGCGCATGCCTGGTTCAAACTGTTCGAGCAAGCTGTCGTAACGGGATAAGCCCAGTACTTCGGCGCGTGCCGCGGCCACTTGGCGCGACAGGTTTAACACTTCTTCAAATAGCGGTAAAAAACCGGCCCAATCGTTGGCTGGGCGTAGGCTGCGCCACGCATGCTCACAGCGCGAACCTGCCAGTGAAAATGCCCCTACCAAATCGCTGGGTAACATAGTGGCATCACGCCACTGGCGTTGCATGGCCTGTAAACTTATTTTTTGTTCGGCCGTTAATGCTGGCTCTGTGTTTGTTGGCGACTCTGCTGCGGCAAACCAATCGGCCAGCCTGGGGTCTTGTAGCTGTTGATGGCTAAGTACGGCCAGGGTGCTCATGGCTTCGGCGCGGGCTTGGTTGCCGCCCGCTGGCATCATGGTGGCCTGATCCCAGCCACAGATGGCCGCAATATGCTGCAAGTGATATTGCTGTTGAAAATGCTGACTTAAGGCTGAGTAAGACATGTGGCTCCAGAAAAGTATGAATGCAAAGTCTGGAGTTAATCATAAAGCGTGCGTCAGCGCCAAGTTGGCGGCCTTATTGGGCGGGCTTTAATAAAAATAGCACGCAAGAGAACGGCAAGCCTAGGGGAGGAAGAGGGGCTGGCCGTTATTAGAACTGTGGATGATAAAAATACTTATTTTTTAATTTTTGTAATTAAATTACTTTCATCAAGCAGAAAGGGAAATTACTCTTCTTCTGGTTGAGGCGCAGTGCGTACTTTATAAACAAAGTAGCAGCATATCACGCTGACTATGATAGTAGTGGATATGATAGTCATCATCGACATAAAGCCAATATCACTGCCAAACATTAAATCAAGCCAAAATTTCATAGTCGTCTCCCTTCGTGTGCGCTATGAAGGTATCTTAACGACTGGAAATAACCCTATGCTGATCTTGATCAATAAAGCGCACTGTCGATGATTTATCGAATGTACGCCTTAAATGAATGGTTTTTAAATGTCTGACATATGTTGTTAATTGAATGTAAGTTATTTGAGACCCTAAACTTCATTTATTTTCTGTAACTGGTAGCCGTCTTGTTGCAGTAAATCGAGCAAGCCCTGCTCGCCGTATAAATGCAAGGCGCCTACTACGATCAGTGCTTGGGAGGGGGCTTGGCGTTTTAGCTCCGCTAGCCATAAACGATTGCGGGCCCACAACAATTCTTGGCGGATAAAGTCAGTCAGCTCTGGCGTACCTTGGTCTTCGAGTAAGGCTAACAGCGCTTGCTCATCACCGCTGTGCCAAGTGCTAAACAATAACGCTAAGTGCTCAGCCATTTGCTCTTGCTCTTGAAGGCTATGGCGTACAAAGTCTTGCTCTAAGTTGCGCTCAGCTAACGATGCCATCAGCTTAAACACCAAGCTCGGTGGCTCCAAGCCAGAAACAGGAACACCTTGTTGCTGGGCCAGTTGCAGCATTTGCATATCAATTCCCTGACTGCTCACAAATCCTAACCGCTGTGCCTGAACTTGGCTCAGCTGCATGGCGGCAAACCAAGGCGGCAAGCGCTTTAAATGGGATAAACTGAGCTCGTTCAACTGTTGTTCAAGCTGGTCACTCAAAGATGTACCCAGTCGGGCTTGCCACGTCTCTGTGGCCGGTAACCTTATAAAAGGCGCCAGCATTTGCGGGGTAACCGTATTGGGATCCACCTCCAAATATAAATGCTCACTGCGCTGCAGTTGCTCGACTAAAGCCTGAGGTAACTGAGTTAGTCGGGCATCTGCGAGATGAATAGAGCCAAAAAGCCACAGTTGTTGTTCGCCTTTGGTCGCCGACCACAGGGAAGGGGTGGCTAAGCTATAACCACTGCACGCCCACAATAATAAAAAAGATAGTATTTTCATGTTAAATCCTGTTTTGGTGCTCCCGCTTTGCTTACACTGCAGAGCTATTATTTTTCTTATGCTGTCCCTAATGCGACTGTCCTTAACTTCAACATCCCTAACATCAACCTCCCTAACAACAGGATTAGATTATGCCTCATTTACGTTTTCGTGGAATGTCCAGAGCCACCGTTAAAGCAATCAGCAAAACTTTAGTGACTACCTTAGCCCCCGTCATTAGTAGCCCAGAAAATCACTTTGTAGTGGAATTTATCCCCGCCGAGTTTGTACGTGACGGTCAAATCATGTCCGGTCAGCCGCTCATCGAAGTGCTGTGGTTTACCCGACCACAGGCGCTGCAAGACCAAGTAGCGACCTTGATCACCGAGGCAATGCGCGCCTACCTTGAACCAGACCAAGATCTTTGCATTATCTTTACCGCCCTAGAAGGGCACAATTATTACGAAAATGGCCAACACTACGGCAAATAACCTGTTGCTGGGCAGCTAGCCGCCAGCTTTTAGTAGAATACGATCCAGTGCTCGTGCGCTGAGCAAGCGGCGTAACCAGCTCATAATATGAGTAGGGCGAGTCACGGGGTAACGAATTTTGGCGGTCTTGCTGGTGAGCGCATGTAATAAGGGTGCCATGCAGGCCTCGGGCGCTAAGCTAAACTTTGAGCTCGGCCCTGGTCGCTGTAAGCGCTCCAGTGTTTGTTGATAGCCCGCTTGGTGGCGGCTGTGTTCAGCGTCGATATGGCGCAAAAATGCGATTTTAGAGTTCGCTCTAAATTGAGTTTCTATCGGGCCTGGCTCAATTAAGCTCACCTGCACGCCGCTGCCGTTTAGCTCTAAGCGTAAGGTATCTGTGTAGCCTTCAAGTGCAAATTTTGAGGCGTTATAAGCGCCACGAAAAGGCATGGCGACTATGCCCAAGATTGAACTGTTTTGAATGATGCGGCCTTCACTGGCGGCCAGCATTACCGGCAACACCAAGCGCGTTAAATGATGAGTGCCAAACAAGTTAGTATTAAACTGCTCGCGCAAGGCGGCAGTCGGCAAGTCTTCTAATGCGCCGGGCTGGCCGTAAGCGCCATTATTAAACAACCCATACAAACGCCCGCCGGTCAGTTGCAAGGTTTCTGCCACGCCTGCTTCTATACTGGCTTCGTCAGATAAGTCTAACTGCACTGCGGTTAATCCAGCGGTGGTTAAAGCTGCGACATCTGTAGCGCAGCGCGCCGAGGCGATGACCTGAAAACCTGATTTTTGTAAAAAGTGCGCCGCACACAAGCCAATCCCCGTCGAGCACCCCGTAATTAATACACTTCTTTTTATTTGTTCCGTCATATTGCTGCCTAATGAGAGAGCCAAGCTAAGGAATAGCCTTATCCGCCTACTGTGCCGAGTCTTATCATCGGCTGCAACCGCCGATGTAGGTTAGCGCTTAGCAATCCATGCTACCTCGGCGTACTGCATTACCATGGATTACCGCGTCGTTACACTCCTCGGAAGACGGATGGGATTGGGGATTAGGGACTAGGGATTGGGGAGTAGTTCATTGCGAGCGCAGCGCGGCAATCCATTCTGCACACCTGCACTGGATCCCAAACATAGATTGCCGCGTCGTTACATTCCTCGCAACGACCAAGGTTAGAGCTTGGCTCTGGCCTTGTGTAGGTCTAATTCATTTGACCGCTTGATACTTGATCATAAGCTCCACAGTAAGTTCTAAAACATTATTTAGCAGGTTATTAATTTTTTATAGTTTCAACAAAGGCTTTTTTGACGTACTAACTCTCGTTAGAGGGCACTTGGCACCTATACACTATGTCTGCAACAATATGGTCTGCAACAATATGTCTTTAATAAGTAAAGCGATAGCGGGAAGATATGGCCTAGCGTTATCACCCAACACCTGTAGATAGGCGGAGAGCCATGGACTATATTTGGGAAGCATTAATATATGGCATACCGAGCGGGCGTGAGTTGACCCACTTTGCCGTTCGTTTATTGGCGGCCTCTTTTTTTGGCGCCCTGATAGGTATACAACGAGAAAAATCCGGCAAACCAGCAGGGTTTAGAACTCATATCTTAGTGTGCTTAGGTACGGCATTGTTTATTCTTGCTTGCTCCAGTGTGGGCATGACCTTAGATGCATTATCTCGGGTCATTCAAGGCATAGTGACCGGCATCGGCTTTATTGGTGCGGGCGCTATTTTAAAGCTAAACAACGAGCAAGATGTCAAAGGTCTGACGACGGCTGCAGGAGTATGGATGACGGCGGCCATTGGTGTAGCGGCGGGCTTAGGCAGTTTAGGGGTCGCTTTACTGGGAACGGTTATTACACTCGTTACGCTGGCACTACTAATGCCGTTTGAAATGCGCGCAGAAAAATCGAATAAAAAACAAGCTAATAACGGACAAGGCACCGAGCAGCAAGACTAATTACTAAAACATACCTGCTGGGATTGCAGTGCCGTTAAGTATGTTTGGAGTCAGCGTTTAATATCGACGAGAAAAATCCGTGCTTGCCAAAGCGGCAAGCACGGAAGTTAAATTGCTATTAAAGATTAAGCATTAAAGAGGCGTTAGCCCGCTAGCAACAGCTGGCGTTCAAACGGTTACAGTGGCGGTTTGGTGCGCCGTATCAGGCTGATTGTGTAAATCCACCTGCTGGGCCACCGCAGACAACAAAGCTTGTAGGGTGGCGGACGTGGTATCTTCGGCCAATGCGGCAGCGCTGCAGAGGGTATCGTTGATGCGTACGCGGATACACGCCAATGCGTTGGCTTTGGTGCCTTCGCCTAAGGCAAATTCGTCATAGGCTTCTACCGCTATCACGACACCGAACTGGGTTTTTAACGCTTCAGCCACGGCTTCTACCGCCCCCGAACCTTGGCCTTTAAGTTGCACCAATTGCGTGGGAATGCCAAAGCGCACTTCGGCCTGAACGCCGGCTTGGTCTCGCTGCAGATCGTAGGTCGCTAACGCCCAGTTTGGATCCACCTTGAGGTATTTTTCCTCAAACAAACGGTGGATGGTTAACGAATCAATTTCACCGCCATTGGTCTCAGCTTCAGCCTGCACCACTTTACTGAATTCAATCTGCAACCAGCGTGGCAGCGTAATGTCGTAATCACGCTCTAATACATAAGCCACACCACCTTTGCCGGACTGGCTGTTGATACGCACCACTTCATCGTAATGACGGCCAAGATCCGCCGGATCTATGGGTAAGTAGGCCACATTCCACACGTCGTCTGGTTTGCGTAGTGCCAAGCATTTGCGGATCGCATCTTGATGGCTGCCAGAAAATGCCGTAAACACCAGATCGCCGGCGTAAGGGTGGCGCGGATGAGTCGAGATATCAGTACAGGCCTCAACCGTCTCCACAATTTCAGCCATACCGGATAAATCCAAGTGCGGATCTATGCCTTGGGAATACAGGTTCATCGCCATGGTGACCAAGTCCATATTGCCGGTGCGCTCACCATTACCCATCAAGGTGCCTTCAACACGATCGGCTCCCGCCAACATCGCCAACTCCGCCGCCGCCACGCCGCAACCGCGATCGTTATGGGTATGCACACTGATGCTAAAGTGCTCACGATGAGCAACATGATCGCATACCCATTCAATTTGATCGGCAAATACGTTTGGCGTCGACATTTCGACAGTCGCGGGCAAGTTAATGACCACTCCTTGGCCCAGATCCGGACGCCATACTGCGTTGACGCTATCAATCACCTCGACGGCAAAATCCAGCTCGGTGCCGGTAAAGCTTTCAGGGGAATACTGGAACGTCCATTCCGTCTCGGGCGCCAAATCTGCGTGCTCTTTAACCCAGCGTGCGCCATTAACGGCAATCTCGCGAATGCCCGCACGATCCAGTCCAAACACCTGCTCACGCTGCACCGTAGACGTTGAGTTATAGACATGAACTATGGCTCTATCTGCACCTTTTAAGGCTTCATAGGTACGGGCAATTAACTCTGGGCGCGCCTGAGTTAACACCTGAATGCGTACATCTTTAGGAATGCGGTTTTCTTCAATCAGCTTGCGACAAAAATCAAAGTCTGGCTGGCTGGCAGCCGGGAAGCCAATCTCGATCTCCTTGAAGCCCAACTTTACCAACAAATCAAAAAGGCGCTGCTTCTGCGCCACGTTCATCGGCTTGATTAGCGCCTGATTACCGTCACGCAGATCAACTGCACACCAACGGGGTGCCTGCTCGATCACCTGATCTGGCCAACGACGGTTTGTTTTACCGACAGGCTTAAATGCTACGTACTTTTTATGAGTAAAGCTCATGTGCAGACACCTTAAATTTGGTTCGCTTGATATGACAATAGAATACCGCACATGCTCAGGCTAAAGATTGCGTACTTGTGCTACATAACTACTTTGTTAGCAATAGTGCTGCTTAATTTTGTGTTTTTGGGGTGAGTCGTGCCAATATTTTGATGTTATGCGTATAGGTGGCGTGCTGGGTGAGACCGTGAACAGAAGTTATTTGCTAATTTGTCAGGCTAATAGCCTCTATAACAGACCCTAGTGACTTTGGTTAATACACATCTTCTCGATAGCGGCCTGCTGTTTTTAAGGTTTGCACATTCAGCTCAAGCGGCGCTAATAGTTGATCCAGTGCCTCTGCCACACTAGTAGCCATATTGCGGCCACCACATACCAGCACTTGAGCACCCGCGGCTATCAGTGCTTGTAACGGTTCGCTATTAGCCGTGATTCTGTGCTGCACATAACTGCGATCACCCACCCGAGAAAAAGCCGCATGCAGTTGGGTTAAGCGGCCATCAGCTAAATAGCCTTGTAGCTCTGTCTCATATAAGAAGTCCGCTTGTGGATCTCGCCCGCCCCAATATAAGTGGATAGGGCGATGCTGCTGATTATTACGAATAAAGCCCACCAGTGGCCCGATTCCGGTACCGGCGCCTACTAAGATCAATGGTGTGTCGCCAAGCAGTGGCCTAAAAGTAGGATGAGGCTGAATAAAGACGTCTATTGGCTCACCCAATTGTAAGTGGTGCAAAAAGCTCGAACACTCGCCGCCCGCGTGTTTACGCACACAAATTTCCAGTACACCATCGCTGGAGGCACAGGCCAGCGAATAGAGCCGTGCCACCGTGCTGTGCGGTGCATAAATACCCACTAAGTCGCCGGCGGCAAAGTGTGGCAAACGAGCTGAGCGCCATAAGCGTCGCCAAGCTGGGCGCGAGTTTGGCATGGCGGCAAAGCGCAGTACGCTGGTGGGCGTGTCGCTATTAACGTCATAATCCACGCGATCTACCAGTTGCAGCCGTGTGGTCGGTACTCGCACCCCTTTATGCTCCAGCACTAGCTCATGGCCCAGTGCCTCACCTAGGCGCGTGCCCCAACGGGCAAATGTCTGTGCGGATTGCCGGTCAATTGTTTCTAGTGCTAACAATGATTCGCCACCGCGCGCCAGTAGTGCCGTGTCTACTTCTTCGGCAAAGCGACAAAAATGGCAGAATTGTTGGTCACCAAAGCCTAATACCGCAAAGCGTGCAATCGGCAGTTGGTTAATCGCCCTTAAGCGACTTAAAAAATGGTCAGCCGATGCTGGCGCATCACCGTCGCCATAGGTAGCGGTAAGCACTAATAGCTGCTTCGCCTGTGGGTAATGGGCGGCCACGCTATTCATGGGCGCGGTATGTACTGCATGGCCCGCAGCAGTTAACGCATCATGCAGCGTGCGGGCAAAGCCCCATGTGCTGTTGGCTTCGCTACCCACCAAAATTACCGTATCCGCCGCCTTGGCTTGGCTGTTAGTTAGTAACTTGGGCATGGCTTTGCGCCTTTGCCACCAGGTTTGCAGGCCGGTGACGGCCAGCACGGGCACCGCTAAGGCGCTTAAGCCTAGCCAAAGGCCTAACCACCAAAGCCCTTCTCCTGTATGCAGTTTGGTGATCAAGGCATAAACGCCATGAGGTTTATCGTGAGCTTGGTAAGCCAGCTGTTCACCGCTATAAGGATTTACAAAGCTAGCACCTTGGTGAGTGCGCAGCGAATAAACATCAGTCGGATCATTAGGGTAGGGATAAATCAGCTCTTCTAGCTCGCTTACCGGTGTGGCTTGCAGGGCGGCTAAGCTGACAATGGGCGCGATTGGGGTTGGTGGCGTAAGCGGTAACGAAATTTGCGGCGGCTCGGGATCCGCCTGTGTGCCCTCGGGCAGGAGTTCAAAGGTGACTGTCGACAAATATAAACCGGTGAGTGCAGATAATAACAAGCCCAGTAATGCGACTCGGGCTAGCTCCGCGTGCCATCTTTTACTGCCGCTGCCAGCTAAGGGGCGCAGCAAATGATGAATGCCACCTTGTTGGCGTGCTAAAAGCAGGGTGCCAGAAACCGACAACACCAGCATCATAAATGCGCCAGCGCCTGCTGCCAGTCGACCTGGAGTGTCTAGTAAAAAGGAGCGATGCAGATTTTTCAGCCAGCGAAAAAAAGCGGAAGCTTGATAGGGCGCGAGTGCTTGGCCGGTGGCTGGGCTCACCCAATCCACTTTTGCCTCGTTGGCTTGCTGATAATAAACCAAGATGCCACCTGAAGGGCGGCGTTCAATTTGTTCTACTTGGGGGTAGTGTTGGGCAATACGATCGGCCAACTCAGCCACGTTTAATTGTTGGCTGGCAGCTAGCTCTGCGCTGCTGCGTTCAATTGCTGGAGCTAAAGACAGTAGAGCGCCACTCAAGGTTAATACCAGCAGTAATAGGGTGGCCAACCAAGCTGAGATGGAGTGAAACTTTCTAAGCATGGCGAGCCTCCTAGGATTACATGCGGCCTGAACTTTTAAACCTTAATAGTTCGGCGTGAGCTTATTGCAGTTGGTAACTAAAAGACTTTACATAGCCTTTTCCTGAGGTGACTTGGCCAGCGTTGGCGCGAGTAAAAGGCGCTATTACTTCGGCTCTGTGTTCACGCAGGTCTTCCACTGCGGTATCGATACGCAACTGATAACCTGCATCCAGCCACTTATCGGCAACCTCAACTGTGGTGGTGAGCGTGTTACCACTGGCGAGGCTAGCACCGGTTTTACCATCGTATGTCGCAGCCTTTAGACCACTGCCCCGCGCCCAATCACGTAAGTGTTTGTAATATTTAGACTTGCCGCCGGCGACCCACAAAGTGTCTTGATATTTGCCGTTGGCATCGGTGAGATAAATAGCCACATAAGCGCCGTCGCCGTTATAACCGTTCAACTCAGTGGTGAGGGTGACGGGCTTTGCCTGCGCCAAACTGGGTAGGGTAAGCAAAGCGGTGAGTGCGAGTATTGTTGCTGTTTTCTTCATGGTCAGGCCCTTCTATAACAAGTGGTGAGGCTCTATAAAGAGCAAGCAGGCAGCCAAATCATTACTGTATTAAGGTGCCAGCGAGGCATTTGCTAAAGCTTAGGGCTGAGCGGGCGTCGCAGTAGGCTGCATAGGCTCAGTAGCGGCGTGTGCTGTAGTAGCAGGCCGCTCAGGCTTAGCTGACAATACGGGCACTGGTAACATCGGATAGGCAGACAAGTCTGAGTTATCGTCAAAGTCCACTTCAAAGCTGCGAATGCGCAGTGTGGCTGGCGCAAACTTGGCCTCGATTTTATTACCTGCCTTATCCAAGCCTTTCACTTCATAACAGCCGTCATCAACTTTGATGCGTTTTACCTGCCAGTCTTTGGCTTCTACCATTTGGCGTAAGGTTTCTTGTGGTTGCCAATCGGCCACCGCATCATGGCAATCATCGCCCGCATAGGCGCTAGTGGCGCCAAGTGCTAAGGCTAGGGTGCTGGCAGTCAGTAGAATGTGTTTCATGGGGGGACTCCTCTGTGGTGAGCCTTAATCATGACGCACTTTACTGACAGCTTGCTGAACGACAAAAACAATCCTGATTACCCACAAGGCTCAGCCATGTTTCAGAGATTTAAGAAGCAATGAATTCAATAGGTTACAGGTAGGCGCCGCCTCTTTGGTAAAGAGTATGAGGCTCATTTTGGTATTTTGACCTTGTAGGGGCCAATTTATTCGGCCCGGTTTGGTGTTTTTGTTTAAATCTAAACCTCAGTAACAGCCAGCAGAGCTGGCCTGCCGAATAAATTGGGCAGCTACAAAGAACAAACCGAAACAGGGTGCATTATGGCTGAGGTTCATACGTAATCAGGAAAACAATTGACCGGCAAAAGTAACAACTTGGCAAAAAATATCAGGCAGCCAGAAATTAATAGCCGACCTTATATTGGCGCCACTTAATTTAGATCAGCTTGTTTAACTGATGATTCAGCTGATTGTCAGCTAAGGCGGTTACTCTCAACAGTAAAATCGACCAAGAAAAAAACCAATTCGAGGAGCGGCAGATGCGGATATTACTGATTGAAGATACCGTGGCGCTGGGCGAGGCTATTCGTGAGCAAATTGCCGATGACGGCCATGCGGTGGACTGGGTGAGGCTATTAAAGGAGGCGCGCGCCTGCGTCTTGACCACGCGCTACGATCTGATCTTGCTGGACTTGATGTTACCCGATGGCCGTGGCTTGGATTTTTTGCAGCAGCAACGCGGTGCAGGTAACAGCACGCCGGTAATTATTTTAACCGCCCTCGACCAAATTACCGATCGCATTAATGGCTTAAATGCCGGCGCCGATGACTACCTAGTAAAGCCTTTCGATTTAAATGAACTCTCGGCGCGTTTGGCCGCCGTGGCGCGGCGTTATCATGGCAATCCTAATCCTGTGCTTAATATATGTGGGCTGGAAGTGGATTTAGTGAGTCATTCTGTGCATAAAAACGGGCAGATGTTGGATCTTACAGCCCGCGAATGGGCGGTGTTTGAAGCGCTGTTGCAACGCCCCGGCACCTTATTATCTAAGGCGCAGTTAGAAGACCATTTATATGAATTTGGTGCCGAAATCGAAAGTAATACCATTGAGGTGTATGTCAGCCGGCTGCGTAAACGGCTGGGCCGCGAAGTGATAGAAACCGTGCGCGGCATGGGTTATCGCTTAGCCTTATCATGAAAAGACGACACTCATAAATAAGGCTGACAAAAACATGCAGCGTTGGATGAACAGCTTACAAGGACGACTGGGTATAGGGCTGACGCTAGGCGTCACCGTGCTGTGGCTGCTCGCGGCCTTAGCCTCAGGGCTTGTGCTGCGCACTGAGTTGGATGAAGCTTTTGACAGCGGCTTAGAAGAAACTGCCCAGCGCATTTTGCCGTTAGCTGTTACCGAAATTTTAAATCGGGACCCCTTAACGCCGCCCCAGCAGATTGCCGCCTTGCGCTCCAAGCTCGCCGTGAACACACATCAAGAGCTGATCAGTTACGTGGTGCGTGGGGCAGATGGCACCCTATTGCTGCGCTCTCACGATGTGGACTTAGCCTTATTTGCGCCGCTACCTAATCCCGGCTTTAGCACGCAAACCGAGCATCGGCTTTACGGCGAGTCTGCGGTAAGCGGCTCTATCTTTATTGAAGTAGCCGAGCCGCTGGTCCATCGGCAACAGGCGATGCTCAGCGCCATGTGGGCGCTACTCATGCCGCTGCTGTTTTTGATCCCGCTTAGTTTATTTGGCACTTGGTTTTGGGTGCGCGTGAGTCTACGCAGTGTCTTGGCTTATAAGGCCACACTCGCTACTCGCGGCGCCGGTGATTTGTCACCGATAACGGAGGCCGCTCTGCCGAGCGAAATAGCACCCGTTAGCGAGGCGGTTAATCAGCTGCTACAACGGCTGCGCCGAGCGCTGGAGTCGGAGCGTAGTTTTACCGCTAATAGCGCCCATGAACTGCGCACGCCTTTAGCCAGTGCCTTGGCACAAGTTCAACGCTTGCAGCACGCGACTACAGACTCAGCGCTGCAAGATCGCGCACGCCAAATTGAAGTCTCTTTGCAGAAATTAAGTCAGCTATCAGAAAAACTGCTGCAATTAGCCAAGGCCGAAGGCGGCGCCTTAGTGGCGGGCACGGCCTATGATGTGGTGCCCGTATTACGCTATTTAATGACGGAATTGAGCCGACTAACCGCTGAGTCTAAGTTACAGCTTAAGGTGCCCGATACGGCGGTGCTAATCATGATGGACATAGATGCCTTGGGCATCTTACTGCGCAACTTAGTGGAAAATGCCCATAAATACGGTGCATCCGAGAGCGATATTAACGTTAGCCTATCGAAGACGGGCATCTTGAGTGTGAGCAACACCTGCACCGTGCTGGCACCGGAAGTCTTGTCCGGTTTAACCGGCCGCTTTGTGCGTGGCCAGAATGATATAAAAAATGTTAGAGAAGGCGCTAAAGAGAATACTGAACTGAATGATCAACAGAGCGTGAAACAAGGTGCGGGTTTAGGGTTGGCCATAGTGCAGGCCATCGCTCTGGGTGCCGGCGGCAACCTAACGCTACATTCTCCCGCAACGAGTCAAACGGACGGCTTTGAGGTCAGGGTTCAACTGCCTCTAGCATAATTAGAACGCACTCTAGGTAAACTCAAAGAAGATTGTGATTTGGTGCCTGTTGGTTCAAGCTTTTGGTCAAGACTGATTATTGAAGGCGGGATGAGAGAAAGTATCGACTTTGGTTATCTTGGCTCAAAAGATACGGGTGCCGAGCGTTTAAGTCGTGTTTTAGGTTTGTGGGCTACAGTCAGGGCTGGTTCTAAAATTACTAGTAAGATTTTGATTTATATAGGGTAGTGGCGCCCCCAGCAGGAATCGAACCTACAACTAAGTCTTAGGAGGGGCGCGTCTTAAGTTTTATTGTTTAACAAAAACAAAGGCTTAAGTTTTGATGTTCTGTAATTGTTCAGTAAATGAAAAAGGTACACACTTGAGTACCTTTGGTGATTAATAAGATAAGTTGGGGCATTAGAAGCAAAAAAAGACGCCTAGAGGCGTCTTTTTAGCTTTGGCGCTCCCTGCTGGAATCGAACCAACGGCCTGACCCTTAGGAGGGGTCCGCTCTATCCTACTGAGCTAAGGGAGCTAATATGGGAAAAATAACACTCCGAGTGCTTCAAATCAAGCGTCTAAACATGAGCGAGAAGATGAGTGATACTCTTTGCTGCTTATCTGTTCGCGCAGCCTTAAAATCGCTCGCTCTTGAGTGCTATTAAGTTTAGTCAAATCGTTGTTTTTTAACTCGAAAGAGCGAAGCTCACTTTCATAACGTCCAAGCTTTGAGTTCAAATTTCTGATTTTCTGACTTTGCTCTTTAATGGTGCTTTCAAGAGTGATACACCGCTTCTTTAGCTTGTTGTATTTACTCTCAAACTCAGCAGCTTTTTTTTTAAAAAATTGTATCGTTGAGCTAAATCCTGAAAAGAAGCCCTCTGATTTTATGTTTGCAGCTTCTTTCTGTTCTTTTATAGCTAAGCTTTGAGCATGCTTAGCTGACTTTTCAGCTTGAATGGCTTTATCTTCAAGTTCAGCAGCTTGAGCGGCAGCTTGCTTGATCTCAAGCTTTTTGTTCTCAAGAATATCTATTTTTCTATCAAGTAAATCCTGAGCTTCATCAAATTTATCAGATCTCTCATTACTCTCTTTTAACTCCAGAGCAATTCTCTTCATTCGTTCCTGCTCTTGTTTCCACTCCTTACGAGTTAGCCTGTCCCTTTTCGGGCCTGTTCTAGCCAATCCGCATGGTTTTCCGACGTGTTCGTAGTACCGGTCTTGAAAAGACCTCATCGCCGCCTTGTATAGCCTTGCGCGAGCTTTTCCGGCTCCCTCCATTTTCTCATGTACAGTATCTCGTGCAGCCATTCCGCAATGTACAGAGCGAATATGCAGAAAGCCGCTTTCACAAGGCTCTGGTAATACGTAAAAATGTACGTGAGGAAACTCCTCATCCAAGTGAACAACGTGGCCTTGGAGTTGAGCACCGTATTCACCCCTTAAGAATTCACGAGTCAGCCTGAGCCATTGAGAGAAATGCTCTTTTACTTCATCATCAGCATTTTTCAAATCTTCCATTCTGACTGGATATGAAGCCACCCCTGCAAGCAAGATTTGACCATCTTTTCTGATTTTACGACCTCTGGGATCAGTGCTCTTAGAAGCAAGTTCAACAGCCATTTTAGCTATCTCAGAGGGAGATTTTCCGAAGGTTTTAGGAGGTTGTGGATTAGTAACATGAGAGCAAGAGCAAGGAGCACGCTCTGCTTCTTTGGCTATGCCAAAAATACTTTGCTTCTTATTGTTTTTATTAGAAATCTTCGCATAGGTTTCGATATGAATGAACTGATAAGCCATGATGTTATTCCTTATTTTTTTATTATTATTATTATAATTATTATCGATGTTATTTTATTTTTTTGTGCGCAATATATAAGTTTAAAGTGAGGCAAAGCCGAAACTTTAAACTTATATATTGTGAAAGGGATTCAACAAGGGGGCTACCCCTTTTGCCGAATGCGGTATGAGGGACGAATACCGCTAGTCGGTCACTAGCTGTATTAACATTCTTATATTTATTTTTTATGGCCTCTGGGTAAACCCAGAAAACATAACCATTGGGGCAGTAACATAATATTATATTATATTATACAGGGTTAATTGTTTAATTAAAACTATACTACTGATAGGGTTTCGTGAGTTTATAATAAATAGTTTACTTTAATTAACTTATGGTTTTATTAAGTCATGTTTCCATTGCTGACTCGTAATGATATTTAGTCTTGAGCGGAAAGTTATTTATAAAAAAAGCGCCAAATCGGCGCTTTTTATTACTTTAAAACGGTCCGTAGGTGCTACGCCCACCGCCTTGGTAATTGCTGTGTACATGTTGATACACAAGCAGGCTTATATCTGCCAACTCATCGTCTGGGTAAGCCTCTGGTGGCAGCCATTCTAAGTTATCTTGGATTAAGGTTTTTATCTGGGAACTGACTTGGGTGCTTTCACGCCAGCGTGCCACTTTGAGTTTTTCTGCCTTGAGTTTTTCTAAGGTTTTTTGCGCTACTTTTTTAACGGTTTTTTCTTCTTCCGCTGTTAATTCATCTTTTTTGAGCAAATCAAAAATCGCCAACGTCTCTTCATCTAAACCTTCACGCATGGCACGCTCTCGCTCGGGGTTGAGATCGTTCTTCATAAATTCATTAAGGTCATCAAAAGCTTTCTGCACGGCTTGCATATCTTTACCGGCATTATATTCAGCAATAATTTTTTTATATTTTTCGTAAAACTCTAAACGAATCGGATTTTGGCGCACCATTTGTTCTAGTTGGCTTGCAATGGCTTCTTGCAGATCAAACACTAATGCGTTTTTTTGTGCTGACTTGGCAAATGCTTGTCGCAGTCTATCGAAGTCTAGGTTGCTTAAGTCCACATAGTCCGTCTCATGTACTTCGCTGGTGAGCGTGCTTACACTCATACTGACTTCTTGCTGCAACTTACGCATTACCGCAGAAATATCAGCCGATAGTGTTTTCTGATTCAATGATTTATATATGGCTTCAATGGCGCTAAACGCTGACATATATTGCTTAACCACTTCCTCAGGAAACAGCGCCTTGTATTTACGAAACACATCGCGGGCCGCCACTTCAAACTGGGTGCGCGTGGTTTGGTTTAAGCTCACGGCGTTAGCTGCGTTACTTAATGCGGTTAGGCGCGCCATGGCTGACTCGGCATTCACTAGGTGATCGAGGTTAAAGTCGACCTCAAGCAAAAAGTCCTTAACTGCGACTATTGCCACATCTAGCTCGATTGCCATTTCCTCAAGCTTTTCTACTGGATTACTACCTTCACTGCCTCCAGGTTTGCCCGTGCCGCCT
Source organism: Oceanisphaera profunda (assembly GCF_002157895.1). Classification (GTDB taxonomy): domain Bacteria; phylum Pseudomonadota; class Gammaproteobacteria; order Enterobacterales; family Aeromonadaceae; genus Oceanimonas; species Oceanimonas profunda. The sequence goes on along the minus strand of NZ_CP021377.1, from coordinate 682,130 downwards.
TTTTTACTGTCCCCTTCGCCATACACTGAATAGGCTTTTTCTAATTGGGTGTAAACGTTGCCATAGTCGACGATTAAGCCGTTTTCTTTTTCGTCATCATACACGCGGTTAGCCCGCGCTATGGTTTGCATCAAGGTGTGACCTTTAATGGGTTTGTCTAAATAAACGGTCGACACGCAGGGCGCATCAAAGCCGGTGATCCACATGGCGCAGACTATGGCTAAGCGAAACGGGTTATCATCGTCTTTAAACTCTTTTTCGAGGTCTCGCGCCACCATTTTTTTACGGTGGTGCTCAATATCTAACCCTAGCGCCTTAAACTTTTTAACTTCATTCTGTTCTTGGCTGACCACCACACACACTTCGGTTTCTTGTACTCGGGCAAGGTATTTCTTGAGGGTTAGCTCTTCTTGCTGATCTGTTTCTTCAGCAATACGTTGGGTCAGCTCAGCTACATACTCCGGCCAGTAATGCATAACTCTGTCATAAATGCGCACCGCTGTGGGTTTATCAAGGGCCACAAACATCGCTTTGCCTTGGTAGCCGCGATCATTAAAGTGCCATACTAGATCTTTGGCTATTTTATCGAGTCTGTCATCCGAGGTGAGGATCGGATAGTCACGGGCAAATTCGCGCTTGAGTTTGGCTAGTTGATCGGTATCTAAATCTTCCTCATTGATGATGTCGGCCATGCGCTGATCTAAGTCCGGATTTTCTATATCCAGCTTTTCACCTCGATTAAGGTAGCGAAGGGGGAGGGTGGCACCATCTTTTACGGCGCGTTTAAAATCATAAATTGAGACATAACCACCAAACAGTTTTTTGGTGGGTTCTATTTCATCGTCGATCAGTGGTGTACCCGTGCAACCTAAAAACGAGGCGTTAGGAATGGCTTTAAAGCGCATGTTTTGAGCAAAGGTACCGTCTTGGGTACGGTGAGCTTCATCAGAAATGACGATAATATTGCTACGGTTAGTGATTAGCGGATATTCTTTTTCTTTATTTTTATCAATGCCGAATTTATGCACGAGCGTAAACACATAGCGATGATTATTGGCTAATAGTTCACGCAAGTGCTGGCGATTTTTTGCTCGGATATTATGTTCTGTTACCGCGCCACAGCCGGTAAAGGTGTCATAGAGCTGGTTCTCAAGTTCGGTGCGATCCACTACAATTAAAAAGGTGTAACTCTTACCAAATCTACGCAGTATTTTCTGACAAATAAACACCATTGAGTACGACTTGCCCGAGCCTTGAGTATGCCAAAATACGCCGAGCTTACCCTCTAACTCGTCAATGTTTTTTACTTGCTCAATGACTTTGTTTACCCCAATAAATTGGTGGTTTTTCGCCATTATTTTGGTTAGATTTTCGCCTTCGCCATCGAATAACAGAAAATTTTCAAATAAGTCTAGTAAGCGGGCTTTATCACAGGTGCCACGCAACATGGTGTCTAAGCTAACCATACCTTCTTCATCTTCTTCGATGCGTTTCCATTCTAAAAAGAATTTATAGGGGCTAGTCATCGTGCCTACGCGCGAGTCGGTACCATTGCTTAATATAATAAAAGCATTGCTGTGCAGTAGTTCAGGAATAACGTCTTTGTAGTCGCTTAAATTTTCATCATAAGCGTGGCGCAGCTCAGTATGGTGAGCTTTCAACTCAAAAAACACCAGTGGAATACCGTTTACAAAACCCACAATATCGGGCCGACGGTTATAAATTTGGCCTGCCACTTCTAATTGACGCACGGCTAAAAAATGGTTTTGCTCAGGCTTGTCCAAGTCAAACACCTTTAAGCGCTTTTTTTGTAAAAGCCCTTCGTCGTCTTGATAGCTAACCGACACGCCTTTGGTAAGTAGCTCGTGTTTTTGCTGGTTAATAGTAGCTAAACTTTGATCGGCGGGTGTCAGACAAATTTGCTCTATGGCGTCTTGATAGGCGCTGTTAGGTAAGCCCGGGTTAAGCGTGGTTAATGCGGCATGCAAATAGCGTTTAAGGATCACTTCTGACTTATTAGCTCGGCCAAGCAGACCATCAGAGCGATCTTCCTTATCTGAAAAGCTCTCGTTATGCCAAGCGTTTTTAACAGTCCAGCCAAGTTGTTCTAGCACTTCTTGGCTAGCGGCTTCGACTAATCCATCCTCAGAGTATTCTTGACTCATACCGCATTTCTCCTTAGGCGTCAGCGGGGGCTAACTCTTCGTCGGTGTGCTGACTACTTTCTTGAATGCGAGCTAGTAATACAGCTGGCAGCTCTACTTTTTCTATGTCTATGATGCCGGTCATTAAGCGAGGTAACAAGATATCACGGGCTTCTATTAGTAGTTTATTTTTTTGTTGCAGGTTAAATATTAAGTCGAAAGTGTTAATTGCTAACTGATTAAATGATGTTAGAAGGTTACTTGTTGGAAAAATAACTTCTATTTTTTCAAATTTTGATTTGTTTACATTTGTCATTGTTGCACCATTACTACCTAGAGCTTCAAGTAATGGCTTTAAATGTTTTGCATAGCAGTACATGTAAAATGCGTGGCTAGAGTCATAAAATTTTATTGCATTAATTTGTTGATTAGTTTGGCTTGGACATGCTACTAAAGCATATTCACCAGCAGAGCCTATACAGCTAACAATCAGACTGTTTTTTGGTAAGTATTTATTTTTTTGTGTCTCTGCACCTTTCTTAGATAAGTACTGAGTCGTCTCTATCACATAAGGAGCATTATACATGTCAGGCGTTTTTATAAATGGTACATCAAAACCAAAGTTTTCCGCTTCAGCTGTTGAAGGGGTTTTACCAGTGACAATGTCTCCTATCTCATGGAAACTCCTTTTTTCCCATCCTTCAGGTAGCATAGTCTCAGGGTTTGTATTTACTGTTTCATGATCTGGGAACCGCATGCGTACAAACCACTCTTCATACGTGATTTGTGTCAGCTCTTCCAGTAACTTGATGCGCGTTAAGTTATTTTCGATAAGGTCATCGTAAGCACTAACTATAGATGCAATTTTTCTTTGATTGTTCAATGAAGGGAAACTATATTTACATCTGTATATTCGCTCAGGAGCGGTATGTTTAACCTTTGTGCCAGTGGCGCTACCAGCAATTTGTGATCGAATAAGATCATCATTAAACACTAAATATAAAAAATACTTGTCAATTTTTTGTGGTTCGATAATTTCGACCAAACCCAACCGTTGATTATGTAAATAATGGTCATTATCTGGTATAAGAGCTGCACTTCCTAGTAAGCCAGCTCCTTGCTCTGTCATAGCAACGATCAGATCCTGTTTTTTTAAGAGATATTGCTTAGGATAATCCCCTGTGTAAAAGCGATCCTTATCTCCTCTGGATTTAAAGCCTCCTGATTCATAAAAATTACCAGGGGTTAACACTATCTGCTCACCTTCAAATGAGAAATATTCACTTTTAAATGCAAAACCATGTTTTACACGAATGAGTTCACCTAGTTCCATTTCGGTGAGCCTCATAATTTCACCTCTAAAATAGTTTTCATCAGATTTTGTGCAGTGTCATTAAGCTGCGTTAGTTCAGATTTTATATCAAACATTTTTGATTGATAATCAAAATCCATATCTACCTGCACGCTATAACCCACATAGCGACCCGGCGTTAAGCTGTAATCGTTTTCTATGATCTCGTCGCGATCCACTACTTTGCACAGTCCTTCCACGTCTCGATATTGATCGTTAGGGAAGTTCTCACGCAGTGTTTGCCAGTCGCTGATCAGTTGGCTGTAGTCAGCCAAGCTTTGCTTAAGCAGTGCTTGGTGGCTGTTAAGCGCCGTCGTTAGGGCTTTTAGCAGTTTATTGTTAGCGTCCAGCTTCTTTTTAATAGTCTTAGCATCATCGGTAGCTTGCGCTTTTTTATCTAACTTTCTAAAACCTGCTAAGGCCTTATCTGAGTTAGCTTGATACTGCGCTACCAAGGCAAACAGCTTTTCAACGGGCTGCGAGAAACGCGCTACCCATTGCTGACACAGGTCAAAATCACTGTGGTCTTCGATGCTTAATACTTCATTTAATTCTTCGATAATATCATTAAACTTTAAGTTGGGCTTCACGCCTTTAAAGTCATCTTCATTTGGAGCATTAATAATGCTTTGGCAGGCCGTTCGTAAGATGTTAATAGCAGTGGCAATAATAGCCGCTAAGGTGACGGCCACGGCGTTGTGTGATTTTTGAGCGTTGGCGATAGCCGCTTTATCACCCCGGTACGACTCAGTAATGGCGTTAAAATTAGTGAGCTGCCCTGGTGAATAATCATTAATAGTATTAGTGACTACGCGAAAGGTGTTACGCGCATCAATCATTAATATTTTTTTCTTGTTCGCCGCTGGCTTATCTTTATCTAAAAACCACACATGACAGGGTAGCGAACGGGTATAGAAGAAGTTATTACCCACCGACACAATGCAATCTACGGCATCGGTTTCTATTAGCTTTTGGCGAATATCTTTCTCACTGCCACCCGCATCGGTAGCTGAACTAGCCATCACAAAGCCTGCACGACCTTGATCATTCAGGTAGTGATAAAAATACTGTATCCACATGTAGTTGCCGTTATCGGCCTTAGGAATACCAATATCGCTAAACAACCGTGAATCATTTTTAACGTAGTCTTTGCTTTTATCGACTTTTTTCACGTTAAACGGCGGGTTGGCCATTACAAAGTCACACTTGCCTACTAAATCATGAGGATCGGAGTAAAAACTATTATTCTCACTGATTTTTCCTTCGATACCGTGTATGGCTAAGTTCATTTTCGCCAAGCGGGTGTTGTTAGACTTTAGCTCGGTGCCATAACAAGTAATGCGTTGGTTAACCGAGGCATTTTTGTGCTGTTCTTCAATAAAGTGTCCGGTTTGTACAAACATACCCGCTGAACCACAAGCTGGATCGTGAATAATCCCATGGTCGGGTTTAATCATATTAACGATGAGCTGCACCAAAGAAGGTGGAGTAAAGAACTCGCCGCCTTCTTGCGCACCAGCACCATCCATCGAGAATTTCATTAAGAAAAACTCATAAATACGACCAAACACATCACCCGTTAAGCTCTTCACTGCGTCTTTGTTAAACACCCGGATCAGCTCACGTAACAAATCGGAGTCCATCTCTTGATAGTTGCGCGGTAACACCCCTGCTAAGTCGGGATATTCTTGCTCAATTAAGCCCATTGCTTCATTAATAGCGTCGCTGATATCTTCTGCTTCAGGGAGGCCAGCCAAATGCTCATATTGGGATTTTTCGGGCAGCATCATAGCCCCGGCGGCTAAAAAGTCTGCTTTGGTCGCTTCGCGCTTACCACCACGGGGGCTAGTGGGAATGCTAGCCGCTACTTGTACCTTGGCTTGTTCATAGCGATTTTGTGCATAGCGCAGCAAAATTAAGCCTAACACCGGGTCTTTGTACTCAGCAGCGGTAAGCTTTGAATTCGCACGAAGAGAGTTGGCACTGTCCCACAGCTCGGTTTCTAACTGCTTAATTTTCTGTTGATTCATGGCTATTTTATTCTTCTATATATGTAGGCTCTTATTGTGAGCGCACGAAGGCAAAGCACACTTTGCTTAAGTTGGTAGTTATGACTAGCGAACGATGTTGTGGCCATCGACGATACCTTATGAAACCGGCGTTTCTTGCGTAGATTGAAGTCATATTAGTGCCAGCATTATAGGCAAAACAGGCCTGCACTTGAAGCGAAGAGCAGTAAAGCACAGCTTTCTGATGAAAGAGATGCAAGGTAAGCGCTAACAAAGCGAATCTTCATGCTGAACGCTGGTTCAGATATCTTCTTCAGCCGTCGCCGCGACCTCGCTTTTTACGTTTACAGTCAAAAATCACACTTGAAGTGTTCAAAAAAGCAACACTTAGAAATTAATTTTATTTATTTTTATAGTGACTCTGTGTATTTTTTAAGCAGCATGAAAAATTAATTTCCTTACTAAATTATATAAAGCCGTAAATAAAAGTAACCATTCTTCTCGTTTTTATAAATAAATATCGACTTTATATATAAATATGAAGTGTGTTAGCCCTGATTTAATATATGCTTAATTATATGTAATATAAGGTTTTTGCTATATTTAGGGAGGTTGCACTATAAAAAATAGCTGTTAATGTTTGTTGCATAAGCGCTAAGCAATACCGCTTCAGCCATTGATGGGTAGTATAAAGAATGAGATTTAATCAGACACACGTTGAAGTGGGTTACCGCTTATACAACAGAGACAAAGAATTCATTGCTAGCTTATTACTTAATGGCTATGACTCAACAAATCATCTTTGTGATGTGCTTGCCATTATGCATTACGCATCAAGTGAACCTGCGTTAATGGAAGATATTTTAACCTTTATGAAAGTGATGAGCAGAGGTGTTGAAACACACGAACTTATCGGCAGAGATAATGTTATTAATATGCAAATAAAGTATGGAAGTAAATATTATCCGGGTGGATCTGAGGAGTACATTAAACGTACAGAGTGGATGAGGTAGTATAATAACAATTAAACTCTACGTCGGCATTGTCTGAAAATGCCGACGTTATATTTTGTTGTTGTAAAATAAACAAGCAAATAAATAAAAATAAAAAACATTATAATTTTATAATGTTAATGGCGGCGAATGACAAAGGATTAAAAAATGGATAAGCATGTGGTGTCTCTGATATCAATTTCGAAGGAATTAGAAGTAACACAAAAAAAAACAAAAGATGATGAGTATGAAAAAGTAGCGAATGAAATCAAAGAATACAAGGGTTCGCTTGAATATAAGATGTCATTTAACACTATTTTTTATGCTCCACCAGTAAGTTATTTTTTAGATGAAAAAGTTAAAGAAAAAGATATAAAAGCAATGGGGAGAGCTATCGGGAATAGAATCCTTGAGTTATTAATTGAGTGCGCGGGTAATGCTGAAAAATTTGATGAAGAGCTGTCTTCTTTGTTAAGGCAGGACCTAAAAAATCATTTTCCTAATTTCATTAAAGTTAAAAAAACGACTAAAAAAGAAAAAATATTAAACGAAAAAACCGGAAGAATGAAGACGTATAAAGAACGTACATACACAAAGGAAATAAGAAAAGACCTAGTTCTTGATTTCTGCAAATCTACAAGAGTATCTAATTCATATTTCAGATATTCTAAAAAGTGTGTGCTTCACGCTGAACAGCAAAATAAAGAGGTGGGAGAGCATAACAAATACGTAGGAGAACTTTCTCTAAAAAGAAGAGAGGAGCAATTGGAAAATGGAGAGAGCTTTCTAAAATCAAAAAGCATAATTACTAACGGAAAGAAGCTTACCTTAAGTGAAATAAAAAAGACGGCAAGTCATAAATTTAATGAACTGTACATTGAAATAAAAGGATATGAAAATATAGCAAAAGAAAAAGGGATGACTTGGTTATTTATAACAATAACAGCACCAGCGAATTTTCATCCTAACCCATCCAAAGGAAAGAATAGTAATAAAGGAGAGAGCGCATCTGATGCAAAAAGATGGAGAGATAAAAAATGGGGAAACCTAAGAAAGCAGCTCCAAAAAGAAGGATTTAAAGACCTGAGATTTGGAATTAATTCAGGATTTGGATTTACTGTAATAGAGCCGCATAAGGATGGATGCCCGCACTGGCATATTTTATTGTTTTGTAAAAAAGAACTAAAAGAAAGATATAAAGAAATTTTTAATTTTTACTTTTTACATTCCGGAAACTCATCTTCAATAAAAATAATTGAATCAGGTTATGATGAAAATGGAGAGGAACTAAAGGGGAATAAGGTAGCAAGTGCAGCATCATATTTATCGAAGTACATAATGAAGCATGTAGGGCTGGACTCGATAAAAGAACTAACAACAACAAATAACCTAGGAGTTAAAGAAAAGGGAATAAATATATTAGCACTAAAAGCGGTGGACGCGTGGAAATCAAGTCTGAACGTTCGCTCTTTTCAGACGTTCGGCGTAAGTGGAATAAAAACAATATATAGGGTCATTAGAGAGATAAAGAATGCAGAAAACAACGGATTTAAAGAAAGAGAGTTTCAAAAAAGCAAATTTATAAAAAAGACACACACACACAAAGAAATAAAAATAAAACAGGAGTTGTTGGCGTTAATTCACGACGATGAGTTTAATATAAGTGATGAAGAAGAAGATGAAGTATCATACATGACGTTTAAAGAAGCTAAAGAAGTGTTTGAAAATAAATCAAAAAGAGTAAGGGATGCAATAAATTACCATGTGAATCAAATGAATAGATATGATGAAATTGAATTAATAGCAACAAGAATGGAAGAGGATAAGGAAGGGAATCTAAAAAATAACATAGATTATGCCGATTTTATAAAAAAAATTGAGTTTATAGATATAGAAAATGCATACGAAGAGAAAGAGGATGAGGGAGGAGTCAAAAAGTCAATAATAGGACTTAATGTCGGCTTTATGCTAATAAAGAAAAGAAAATTCAAGATTTACAGTGAATAAGGCAGGGGCCAAGCCCACCCGCCACCCAAGTAAGATCAAGATACAAGACTAATCAAAAGCCCTTGATTAGATTTTTTATTAAAAGAAAATATATAAATTAGATTATAAAAGAAGTGAATTAGAGCCAAAAACAAAGAAAAAAGACATTTATTTACTGAATTTCTGAAAGATATACAACAGCCGCCAGAAAGTGCTGGCGACAGTTGTTTATAATTATCCAAGGGTAGATCAAAAAATAAAAACATTGAACAACAGATTGGAAATATCACATAATAAAAAATGCTACTCAAGGTTAGATATAACCAGTCTTGCAGCCTCAGGATCGCTAGCCACATAATACTTCGATGCAGTCTCAACGCTATCTCCAATTAGGTCGGCAACAAGCTTTATATCGCCTTTTGCACGATAAGCACGTGTAGCCAGAGTGTGGCGAAAATCATATTTTCGCCCACTTCCATTACCATTCATACCTAGCTTAAATTCTTTTTTTAATTCTTGATAAAGTGAGCGGCCGAGATTGTTTGTATATGCAGACTTTGTCGATTGGTTAAAAAACATCAGTCCGTCATCATTGTGCACATAATGATTATCTTTATAGTCACGTATTGCTGGTATAAGGATAGGGCAGGATAATAAAACCTCTCTACCTTTACCTGTTTTAGTAATATCTGCGGGTATGATCAGCCTAAGTCTTTGCTCCCCTTCAAGTGATGATTCAATAACAAAATTATCAGCATTATTTAGTCTGGCTTCGTTGTCTCTTAGTCCAAGACGAATTATAACCGCAATATATATTCGCGCTGCTCTTGTATGCGTTTTTCCGCGATTACCATCAAATTCTAACTCAATACGCTCTTCTGATACTAAATAGTTCATCAACTCAGAATATCTAATATTATCATTATAAATGTTAATCTTATGCTCTACCGTATCTATCTTAAAACCCCGAGAGTTAAAGGGGTTCTTTAAAATGTGCTCTTGGCGAACAAGGTGATTAAATACAGCATTAATAAGTATAAACTTCTTTCTAATAGTTGCTTTAGTATTACCGCGTTTTAGCTTTCCATTTTCTATTGTGGTGGGGCTCTCCCATTCAGTAATTTTTTTTGAAAGTAAGTCTGAATTTATTCTATGTATCGGAATAGATAGCCAATCTGAAAAAAAACTTTTTAGGCTTTTTATAGTTTGAGGCCTAAGGGGCCTTCTGTGTCCTTTTCTCTCCGCAGCGTAATGCTTATCCAAATAGTCCCCAAGAGCCATAGAAGGGACATGGGAAGAGGAGGGGCGTAGATCGAGAAGGATGTCACTCGCTGCTCTTCGGGCCTCAAACACGGGCCCGTTTATGTGGTGAAAATCCCTGAAGTTACCAATTTTAATGCGATCAGAACCTCTAAGAAGATAGAAGACTTTTGAGCGCTTACCGACCCTGATAAACAGGCCCGGTGACTTAGTGTCGTATACATCGTAACGGTCCTCTTCAGGCGGAGGTAACGCGCGAATTTTAGGGTCGGTCAAGGCTATGCGCTTTGTCTTAGTCTTCTTAATTTTGTCAGTCATGACTTCCCCATAGAAAAGAAGAAAAATTTTGTTCGGTAAATTGTTCAGTCATTGTTCAGTAAATTATATATAAAATACAAAATAAAACGAGGTGAAAAAAACTAACTCAACAACGTTACACACTAATATGCTAAATATTTAATAATAAAATCAGTAAGTTATGTGTGTTTTAGTATTTTATATATTAGGTTAAATATTAGACGTAAATTAAAACGAAGTCTTAGGAGGACCTTGTTATATCCATTTAACTATGGGGGCAGCGCTGACTCGTATACTAACTTTTTTTGGGTAAGTAGCACAATACGCAAGCGGTTAAGTGGCGGTTTATTCGACGGCAAATACCGTTATACGTATTACGCTGTACGCCGTCAGTTAAAGACGCACTGGTACTGCCTTTGACGTATGGCGCAAAACGTAAGACGGCTTTTAGATTAGGAGGCAAAATATCACTAGACGTTTTGCTGCGCAAAACCGGCCAGCTGAAGCGGCCTCTACAAAGTGCCAGCCCTTACCCCATCTAGATCCTTTTCATATTTGATCCCTATTTTTCCGTGTTCTTCCGTGGATTCCGTGGCAAAAATAGCTTTAGTCTTTAAGAGCTAAACCGAGATCCCGATCCTGATGTGCATCAGGAAGACGGCTTAAAGAGCAGCGCTAAGCGCCGGTCGCTATGTATGCACCTGTTCCGCCTGCGGCGAAATGCGAGAGCAAGCGTTCGCCTACAAGCCCCCGCTCTTACCATCAGGGTCTCTTTCAGATCTGATCTCTATTTTTCCGTGTTCTTCTGCGTTCTTCCGTTGCAAGATAGCTTTAGTCTTTAAGAGCTACACCGAGATCCTGATGTGCATCAGGAAGACGGCAAGGGGCGGGCAAAAAAATACCGAGCCCTGTGCTCGGTATTTTTGTTTAGCTCGGCGCTTGGTGCTCGGCGCTTGGTGCTCGGCGCTTGGCGCTATTTTTTAGTTGCCGCTTTCATCTCTTTCACGAATGCCGTCAACGCAGCCGTTAATGCATCAATATCATCTTGATGTTGCTCGATGATTTTCACGATAGCGGAGCCAGAGATAGCACCGGCGGCACCGGCCTTGATGGCCTCGCGCACTTGCTCGGGGGTAGAAATACCAAAACCCAGCAAAGAGGGCGGTGCATTGTACTTAGCCAAGGTGGCGAGCAAGGTATCTACCGGCTTGCCGGCTTTAGTCTCGGTACCGGTTACACCGGCGCGGCTTAGCAAATACGTATAACCCGCACCGGCTTCGGCAATGGCTTTTAGTGTGGCTTCGTCGCCATTGGGCGGGGCGATAAAAATGGTTTCTATGCCCGCTTTGCTGGCGGCGGCTCTAAAGGGCGCCGACATTTCTAATGGTGCATCGGCCACCAATACTGAATCCACACCTGCGGCGGCGGCGCGAGCATAAAAGCTGTCCATGCCCGGTGCGTAAACTAGGTTGGCGTAGACCAATAAGCCGATAGGGATCTCGGGATATTTAGCGCGCACTTGGGTCAGCATCTCAAAGCAGGTTTGAGTGCGAGTGCCGGCATTTAAGGCGCGAATACTGGCGGCTTGAATGGTGGGGCCGTCGGCTACCGGATCGGAGAAGGGAATACCGAGCTCCAATGCATCGGCGCCGCCGGCAATCAGCGCATCTATGACTTTGAGCGAGTCAGCCGGATTGGGATCGCCCAGAGTAATAAAGGGCACAAACGCACCTTGATTAGCCGTAGCTAAGCGGTCAAATAAGCGTTGATAGCGGCTCATTACATTTCTCCCTTTTGCGCTAAAATCTCAGCAACGGTAAAGATATCCTTGTCGCCTCGGCCAGATAAGTTAACTACTAATACTTGTTCTTTTTCAGGCTCTGCTTCCGCCATTTTTAGGGCGTATGCCAGAGCATGGGAGGACTCCAGTGCCGGAATAATACCCTCATTGCGGGCTAATGCTTGGAAGGCATCCAGTGCTTCATCATCGGTGACTGACACATACTCGGCGCGGCCAATGGTGGCCAAATGTGCGTGTTGTGGGCCCACAGACGGGAAGTCGAGGCCGGCAGACACTGAGTAAGACTCAGATACTTGGCCATCTTCGTTGTGCATCATCAAAGACAACATGCCAAAGAAGATGCCTTTGGTGCCTTCGCCCAAGGTGGCACCGTGCTCGCCGGTGCTAATACCTTTACCGGCAGGCTCAACGCCAATTAAGCGCACATTTTCTTCGTCGATAAAATCGGCAAACATGCCAATGGCGTTAGAGCCACCGCCCACGCAAGCGATCACCGCATCGGGTAAATGGGCTTCGTGTTGCATGATTTGCACTTTGGTTTCTTCACCTATCATGCGCTGAAATTCACGCACTATGGTGGGGAAGGGGTGCGGGCCGGCGGCGGTGCCCAGCATATAGTGGGCGGTTTCGTAGTTACCAGCCCAGTCGCGCAGCGCTTCGTTACAGGCATCTTTGAGCGTAGATGAGCCGGCGTGTACCGGTATTACTTCGGCACCCATCAGCTTCATACGAAACACGTTTGGCTCTTGGCGGGCGCAGTCTTTGGCTCCCATGTAGATGCGGCATTTTAAGCCCATCAAGGCACAGGCCAAGGCAGTGGCCACGCCATGTTGCCCAGCGCCGGTTTCGGCGATAATTTCGGTTTTACCCATGCGCTTGGCGAGTAATGCTTGGCCCAACACTTGGTTAGTTTTGTGGGCGCCGCCGTGCAGTAGGTCTTCCCGCTTAAGATAAATACGGGTCTTGGTGTTTGATGCCAAATTACGCACGCGGGTTAATGGCGTGGGGCGACCGGCGTATTCGGTGAGCAGTTCACGAAATTCGCGATCAAACTCTGGATCTTGCTGGGAGTCGACAAAGGCCTTTTCTAATTGCAGCAAGGCGGGCATTAGGATTTGTGGCACATACATGCCACCAAAATCACCGAAGAAAGGATCGAGTAAGCTCATTATTTATTCCTGCTATCTGTTTTACGGCCAGACTTTCTGCCATACGAACGAAGAGAAGTGAAAGCGGCGTTTAATTTCTCGGCATCTTTTTGGCCGGGGGCGCTTTCTACACCAGAATTAAAATCCAAGCCTACGCAGCCAAGGCTGGCGGCCTGTGCGGCGTTGTCTGGATTAATACCACCAGCCAGCATGGCTTGGCTGCGGTCGGTTAATTTATTCAGCAAACCCCAATCAAAAGCCTGACCGGTGCCACCGCTTTGGCCTGCGGCTTGGGTATCAAACAGTAGGCGATCTGCGCCTGCGGGCAAGCTTGGTAACTGGTCACTGACCGGCACCGACTTCCAGACCGCTAACTCTGGGTGAGCTTGCTTAAGGGCGTCGATAAAGGCGTCATCTTCTTCGCCGTGCAATTGCACTGCGTGTAAGCCTAATGCTTTAGCGGTTTGGCTGACTTCAGCAAGATCATGGTTTTGAAACACACCTACATAATGCAAGGGAGCGGCAGCCATAATGGTTCTGGCTTGAGCGGTAGTGACATAGCGCGGGCTATGGCTGACAAAAATTAGCCCACCGTGCACGGCACCGGCGGCATAGGCGCTGGCTGCATCTTGCGGGCGAGTGAGGCCACAGACTTTATTTGCACCTAAAATAAGCTGGCGCACGGCCAGTTCAACGTCGTCTTGGGCCATCAAAGAGCTGCCAACCAAGAAGCCATCGGCGTAAGCAGATAATTCTTGAACCTGAGAGTGATGGTTAATACCGGACTCGGAGATAACGATGCGATCGGCGGGGATCAGCGCAGATAACTGCTTAGTACGATCGAGGTCGATAGATAAATCCCGCAGGTCGCGGTTATTAATGCCGATCACCTTGGCGTTTAGCGCGATGGCGCGGGCCACTTCTTCTTCGCTGATCACCTCGGTGAGCACGCCCATGTTTAATGATTCAGCCACCGCATTGAGTGCTACGTATTCTTCATCGGTGAGTACCGACAGCATCAGCAAGATGGCGTCTGCTTGATATAAGCGCGCCAGCTTAATTTGGTAAGCGTCGATAATAAAATCTTTGCAGATCACCGGCTGAGTTACTTGGCTGCGCACTTGAGTGACGAAGTCGAACTGACCCTGAAAATACTTTTCATCGGTGAGTACCGAAATGGCCGAGGCATGACGACCATAGACTTGGGCAATGGCGTCTAAGTTAAAATCTTCGCGAATTAAGCCTTTAGACGGCGAGGCCTTCTTACATTCTAAAATAAACGCCGGGCTCTTGGCCTCAAGTGCCGCCACAAAGGGGCGATCACTGGGCGTTAATTTAGCCTCAAAGCCGCTTAATGGCTGGCTGACTTTGCGCTCGCGCACCCAGATTTTTTTGTCGGCAACAATTTTGCCTAATACGGTACTTAACATTGACTTAACTCCGCCAGTTTATTGGCCACATCCATGGCTTTGCCTGATTTTAACACAGCCAGCACTTGGACTACGGCTTCTTTTAGGGTCTCGGCTTGGCCGCTCATCACCAGCAAGGGCGCCACATTTAGGGCAATCACCCCTTGTTGTGCTGGGCTACCGCCGCCTTGCAATAAAGCCACGGTAATGGCTTTGTTTTCGCTGGGCTCGCCGCCGGCAATGGCGCTAATGTCATAGCGCTCTAGGCCTAATTCTTCGGGGGTAATAGTGTATTCACTGATCTCACCGTCAAGAATCTCTGCCACCGAGGTGGGGCCATGAATGGCAATTTCATCTAAACCGCTGCCGTGTACTACCATGCCACGCTTAAGGCCCATGGCCAGTAAGGTGTCGGCGATGGGACGCACCAATTGCTCGGAGTAAACACCGAGCAGCATAAAGTCGGGCCGTGCAGGGTTAATAAGCGGGCCCAGCACGTTAAAGATGGTGCGAGTTTTCAGCGCTTTGCGCACCGGTTGGGCGTGGCGAATACCACCGTGATAATTGGGCGCAAACAAGAAGCAGACGTTCACTTCATCGAGGCAGCGGCGGGCTTGCTCGGCACTCATATTCAGATCTATGCCCAATTGCTCCAGTAAGTCGGACGAGCCGGACTTAGAAGACACGCCACGGTTGCCGTGCTTGGCCACCTTAATGCCACAGGCTGCGGCTACTAAGGCCGAGGTAGTGGAGACGTTAATGGTATTCATACCATCGCCGCCGGTGCCAACTATATCGCAAAACGCGTATTCAGGGCGCGGGAAGGGCGAGGCCGCATCCAGCAGTGCTTGGGCGGCACCGGCAATCTCATCTGGTGTTTCGCCTTTCATTTTTAGCACCGTCAGCAAAGAGGCCATGGTCATTTGATCCATGTCGCCTTTGAGCAGCTCGCTAAATAAGCCATGAGACTGGGCGCGACTAATGTGCTCGCCGCGAAACAGCTGATCCATGGCCTTGCCTTCTGGCGCGCTTAAAAAGGCCAAACTCTGGGCCAGCAGTTGCTCGCCTTCTGTGGTCATAATGGACTCGGGATGAAACTGAAAGCCCAGCACTCGCTTGGCGGTATCTTGTACTGCCATGGTCATGCCTTGGTAATCGGCAATCACCGGCAAAGCGCTGGGAATGTGCGTACCCACTAATGAGTGATAACGGGCCACGGGCAAGGGGTTAGATAAATTGGCAAATACCCCTTGGCCGTTGTGCGTAATAAGCGAGCTTTTGCCGTGCTTAATTTCACCGGCACTTTCTACCACGCCGCCGTAGTGCTCGACCAATGCTTGATGGCCTAAGCAAATACCCAAGATAGGGAAACGGCCGATGCAGGTAGTGATCAGGGCTGGCATATTGCCGGCCGCACTGGGCACGCCTGGGCCTGGCGATAATACCAAGATCGGACGCTCATTTTGCTGCTCACTGGCTTCCATGGCGGCCATTAATTGCGCCACCGGTACCGTGTTGCGATAGACCTTAACGTTACTGCCGAGGCTGCGAAATTGGTCGACTAAGTTATAGGTAAAAGAGTCGTAGTTATCGAGTAAGAAAACGGTATTAGTCATGGCTCACCTCCGCCAGTGTGCTGCCGTGGGCCAGTGCGATGGCGTTGAGTACTGCCGCTGCTTTGCTGCGCGTTTCATCGGCTTCGGCTTGCGGGTCTGAGTCATAGACCACACCGGCACCGGCTTGCACATGGGCCACGCCGTTACTAACAAAGGCCGAGCGAATAACGATGCAGGTATCCATATCGCCATTGCCGTTTACATACCCCACGGCACCGCCGTAGCTACCACGACGTTGCTGTTCTACTTCGCGGATAAGCGCGCTGGCGCGAATTTTGGGTGCACCGGTGAGCGTACCCATGTTCATGCAAGCCTGATAACCGTGCAGTGCATCTAAGTCATGGCGCAGCGTACCGACTACGCGAGACACCAAGTGCATGACGTGGCTGTAGCGATCCACACTTAATAAGTCTTTCACGTAGCGGCTGCCGGGCTCGCTAATGCGCGCAATGTCGTTGCGGGCTAAGTCCACCAGCATCAGGTGCTCGGCGGTTTCTTTGGCGTCTTGGCGCAGCTCTAATTCGATACGACCGTCTAAGTCGAGATTAATGCTGCCGTCTTTATTGAGGCCGCGCTTGCGGGTGCCGGCAATGGGATACATTTCTACCATGCGGCTAGCATGATCAAATTTGACCGAGCTTTCAGGACTGGCGCCAAATAGGGTGAAGTCTTGGTCGTTCACATAAAAAAGATACGGGCTGGGGTTGGTCTGCTTAAGCTTACGATAGGCAGCCAACGGGCGTGGGCAGGGCAGGCTAAAGCTGCGTGAAGGCACCACTTGAAAAATATTGCCGATCTTTATGTGCTCTTTAAGATTAATCACATCTGCTTTAAATTCTGCGTCGCTCTTGCTGACTTGAATTTTACCCTGCAATTGGGTGTCCGCCGTGGGTTGCGGATGAGTTTGGCCGCAACTGATAGCGAGCGCATCAAGGCGTGCTTGCAATCGGTCTTGTTCGGCTGGGTCAAACACACAGGCCGTTAACTGGGCGCTGTCTTGTTTATGATCCAGAGTGATCAGCGTTTCGGCGAGATAAAAGCAAAAATCAGGACAAGCGTTAATGCCCTCAGGCACCCCCTCTAACTGCTCGAAAGAGGCAATGAGGTCATAGGCGAAAGTGCCGGCCATAAATACATGTTGTTGGCCAAGATTTGCACTAAAACGTGTTAAGATCAGCCGCAAGGTTTCCAGCACCGACGGCGCTTTTAAGCGATTGTCTTCGTCTAGGGTGTCGTCCGCTTGGGGGAAGGTGACCGTGAGCTGCTGCAGAGAAGCAGACTTTGCAGCACGTTCGCCGCCGAGTGCTTGCTCAACTAAGTCTAATGCCGGTAAGCCATTGGCATTTAAGGCGGTTAGCGTAACGGTGCGGCCTTGGCAAACGAGGCGTACACACGCATCCAGCATTAACAGGCTTTGAGTGCCGGCTTTGGTATCAATTTCTGCCGACTC
The DNA here is from genome assembly GCF_002157895.1 of Oceanisphaera profunda. Lineage (GTDB taxonomy): Bacteria > Pseudomonadota > Gammaproteobacteria > Enterobacterales > Aeromonadaceae > Oceanimonas > Oceanimonas profunda. The sequence goes on along the minus strand of NZ_CP021377.1, from coordinate 664,667 downwards.
CAGTAGCATGCTGTTGTCGCCAGCTTGAGTTAGGGCGGCAAATAACGCCAGCGGATCATCGGTATAGGGTGCATCTTGCAGTAAGACGTGGAGCGAACCATGCGCCATGGGATATTCCTTATTTGTTAATCTCGGTCATCAGGGATTTGCCTGATCACCTGGCTAGCAATGTCTTCGTCTATGATGGTGACGAATGCCGTTGCGATTGGAGTTAGTCTCGATTGGGGTTGCCATCGCCAAAAATTACGCTGCTTTGGTTTCATCGCGCCACCTTTTGCTGGATAATAAAAAAGCCCGCACTGGGGCGGGCTTTTATGTTCGCTGAGACTTTGAGACGAAGACAGCAAATCACACCCGCAATTAAGGAGTGTGCCACCACCAAGTAATGCCTTGGCTAGAACTATCTTGGATAGCACTAGGGAGTGTGGAGTGTTGCTGAACTAAGTCTTGAAAAAGCATGACGCTCTGCTCGTTGAACTGAAACTGTATACAGTTAAACGATATTAGGGGTGCCAAGTCAACCCTGAGGACAGGATTATTTTAATACGCATCGATTTGCACAGTCATTCCACCGCTTCTGATGGTCAATTAACACCCACCGAGCTGATGGCGCGTGCCGCCGAAAAAGAGGTGGATATATTAGCGCTGACCGACCACGACACTCTAGGCGGATTAGCCGAGGCGGCAGTGGCGGCAGACAAACATGGCGTGCGCTTAATTAACGGCGTAGAAATATCCTGTTTATGGCAAGCGCTCGAGGTCCACGTGGTGGGGCTTAATATTGCGCTCGACCACGAAGGCCTGAATGACTTGTTGGCCGAGCAGCAAGTTAGGCGCGAGCAACGAGCCCACTTAATGGCCGAGCGCTTAGAGAAAGCTAATTTTCCGGGTGCCTATGAAGGCGCGCGTGCTTTGGCCGGTGACGCACCCATTACCCGCACCCATATGGCGAAATGGTTGTTGAGTCAGGGCGCGGCTGAGTCTATACCTAAGGTGTTCAAGAAATTTATTAGCCGCGGCAACACCGGCTATGCGCCGCCTAATTGGTGCTCGCTTGAAGCGGCCATTAGCGCCATTCAGCAAGCGGGCGGCGTGGCGGTATTGGCGCATCCCACCCGTTATGACTTGTCGAACAAGTGGGTGAGAAAAATGATTGTCGCCTTTGCTGAGGCCGGTGGTGATGCCATGGAAGTGTCCATGGGGCAGCAAAGCCCTCAAGAGCGAGCCACCTTGGGCGAGTGGAGCAAAGAATACAATTTAGCAGCGTCAGTGGGGTCGGATTTTCATTTTCCCAGCCCGTGGCGTGAACTGGGGCGCCAATTATGGTTGCCCAAAGAAGCGACCCCAGTGTGGACGCGTTTTATTTAAATCATTCCGGGAGGAATCATGAGTCAGTATTTTGAACTGCACCCCGAAAGCCCCCAGCCACGCTTGATCAATCAAGCGGTGGCTATTATTCGCCAAGGGGGTGTTTTGGTCTATCCCACCGACTCTGGCTATGCCATTGGCTGCTTGGTGGGTGACAAAAACGCTATGGAGCGCATTTGCCGCATCCGTAAGCTAGAAAAAGATCACAACTTCACTCTAGTGTGCCGAGATTTATCCGAGCTGTCGTTTTACGCGCGAGTGGATAACGGTGCTTTTAGATTGATGAAAAATAATACTCCAGGTGCTTATACCTTTATTTTGCGCGCCACTAAAGAAGTGCCTAAGCGTCTGCAAAATCCTAAGCGTAAAACCATTGGCCTGAGGGTACCGAATAACCCCATTACCTTGGCGTTATTAGAAGCGCTGGGCGAGCCGTTAATGTCCGGTAGTTTGATTATGCCCAATGAGACAGAGGCGGAATACGATCCGCAGCTGATCCGTGAGCAGCTCGAAAAGCTGGTGGATTTGATCATCGATGGTGGCGTGCTGGATCCTAAGCCGACTACCGTGATTGAGCTTTACGATGATACCCCTGTGATTGCCCGCGTTGGCGCCGGCGACACCACTCCTTTTGAATAAGTTCTTTGGTAAAAGTGAACAACATGACTGAAAAATTACAAAAAGTGCTAGCGCGAGCCGGTAAAGGCTCACGCCGTGAAATTGAAGCGCTGATCAGCCAAGGACGAGTGAGTGTCGATGGTAAAGTGGCCACCTTAGGTGACCGCGTCACGGGCAAAGAGCAAATTCGCTTAGACGGCCATCAGGTAGAAACTCAAGCCGAAGCAGATGTATTGTGCCGCGTATTGATGTATCACAAGCCAGAAGGCGAGATGAGCACCCGTAAAGATCCAGAAGGCCGGCCAACGGTATTTGATCGCCTACCAAAATTGCAGGGTGCGCGTTGGATATCAGTAGGCCGTTTGGATGTGAACACCTCAGGTTTGTTGCTGTTTACCACAGACGGTGAATTAGCGAACCGCCTGATGCACCCACGCCATGAAATAGACCGCGAATATGCGGTGCGCGTATTTGGTGAAGTGGATGAAGCCATGCTGCAGCGTTTGCGTAAAGGCGTCATGCTGGAAGATGGCATGGGCAAATTCGACACCCTTAAGTACAGCGGTGGCGAAGGCATGAACAACTGGTTTCATGTCACGCTAAAAGAAGGTCGTAACCGCGAAGTGCGCCGCTTGTGGGAATCCCAAGAGATGCAGGTAAGCCGCTTGATCCGCGTCCGCTATGGCAAAATCGAATTACCGCGCAACTTGCCCCGTGGCGGTTGGTCAGAAATGCCATTAGACCAATTAAACTACTTGCGTAGCGAAGTGGGCTTAACGCCTGAGTCGGAAAGTAAAGTCGATGTGGATGCGCCTAAGCGTTACAAGCAAGTGGCACAAATCCGCAAGGCCGTACGCCGCCACAACTCCCGCACTAACAGCGGCGGCACCGGTGCCGGAGCAGGTGCCAGTACTGGCACCGGCCTGAAGAAAAAGCCCACCAGCCGCGCTCGTAACCCGCGCCAAAAGCAAAAGACGAGAATTTAAAACCAGCGCCTAGCGCCGAGCGCCTAGCACCAAGCGCCTAGCTAAATAAAAAGCACCGAGCCTGAAAAGGCTCGGTGCTTTTTTATGTATGAAAGCGAAGGGCGAGATACTGCGGCTATGTCATGCTGATACTGAATCAAGTTCAGCAAGACGTACCGGTATGACGGTTAAGTGCGCTGTAGCCTGTCCTTAAGCCGTCATCCTGATGTACATCAGGATCTCGTTTAAGTTTTGATAATCCGAAGTAATACCAAACGCACTAAATAATCGTTCTATTTAAGATCGACATAAAAACCCCATTGCGTAGCTAACTAAAGCGGGCTTCTACAAAAAGCGTGTGTTGTAGTCCACCCGTATCTTCAGTGAAGATGACTTCGGTGGTCCTGCGAAGCAGGATGGTTTTAACCGTTAAGAACAAAACCCAAACCGTGCCGATACTCTTTGCCTGCCAACAAGGTGGGCACACTACAAAAAACAATCACATTAAATCTAGCTGTCAGGCTGACCAAATAATTAATACGATTGGTATTATTAATAATATGTATTTCAGATTTAATCTCTATTTTTCCGTGGATTCTGTGGATTCCGTTGCAGAGAAGATCTTGTTCTTAAGAACCTGAATAATATCTCTGTGTAAGCCGGGATTACGGTAGATGAACTAAAAAACACCCAGCCGAGGCTGGGTCTTATTTTTCTAGCTTTCAGCCTTATTCCGGCATCGGCGGTTCGGTTTTCATGGATAACTGAACTTCGGCGGCAAATTCGCGGCGTGAAAAGCGCACTCGTTCTTCTGGGCTAAAAGTCGCGTAGCGGCCGAGCTTCTCTACTTTGCGAAGCCTCGGCACTAAGCCGGCGCCATTGGCAGTTTGAATGGCCAGCCCTGGGCGGGCGTTTAGCTCCAGCAACATGGGGCCTTTAAACTTATCCAATACCATGTCGGTGCCAATATAGCCTAAACCCGACATCTCGTAGCAAGAGGAAGATAAGCTCAAGATTAGCTCCCAGTTGGGTACCTTAAGCTCCAGCAAGTCACGACCGGTATCCGGATGGTAACGAATCGGCAGGTTATGCTGCACGGCGCGAATTGCGCGGCCGCTGTTAATGTCCAGCCCCACGCCCACCGCACCTTGGTGCAAGTTAGCTTTGCCGTCAGAGGCTTCGGTAGACAAGCGCATCATGGCCATCACCGGAAAGCCCTTAAACACGATGACGCGGGTGTCGGGTACGCCTTCATAAGAGAAGCCGTCAAACACATCATCAAAGTTGATAAGCGCTTCGATTAACGCCACATCGGGCTTGCCGCCTAAGGAAAACAGGCCAGCCAAGATGTTAGACACATGGCGCTCTAAATCGTTGATGCTCTCTGCTTTGCCACTGGGCTTAAGGAAGCTTTGGCCGTCTTGGCTGACGATCACCACTATGCCTTTACCGCCCGAGCCTTTGGCGGGCTTAATACAAAAGCCCGGCCAGTCTTTGATTTTATCGAGCAGGCTTGAGACCTGATGCTGAAACTCAATTACGCCAATCAAGTCCGGCACCGTTACGCCTGCATCTAGCGCGATGCGTTTGGTTTCCAGCTTATCGTCCACCAGCGGGTATAAACGACGCGGATTATAACGGCTGATATAAGAAATATTACGCTGGTTCATGCCCATAATGCCCATGTCGCCCAGCGCAAACGGAGATGCGTATTGTGCTAACCAGCGTTTAATCATGCTTTTTATCTTCGATTTTATTATCGGCTTTACTATCGGTATTGTATTCGTCTACCAAAGGCTTAAAGCGCTTAAGCTCGGTTAGACGGTAACCGGTGTAGTTACCTAACAGCAGTACCACCGCCATAACGATCAGCTGCAGGCCCAAGAAGTTAAAGGTGATGTGGCGCACCACTTCGCTGTTCATGGCCAAAAACGCCACTACTGCCACCATCAAGGAACCACCGCCTTGCTTCACCACTTCTTTAGGGCCTTCTTCTTCCCACAGAATCGACATGCGCTCTATGGTCCAAGCCAAGATAATCATCGGGAAGAAGGTGATCTTCATGCCCTCGGTTAAGCCGAGTTGATAGGCAATAATGCTAAAGAAGCCAATAATGCCGATTACCATGATGATCACCGCCGATATTCGCGCCACCAGTAGCAAGTTTAAGTGCGACAGGTAAGAGCGCAAAATTAAGCCAGTGCCCACTATGATTAAGAAACCCACCAAGCCGGTAATCAAGCTGGTTTGAATAAAGGCCATGGCGATCAACACCGGCATAAAAGTACCGGAGGTTTTGATGCCAATAATAATGCGTAAAAACACCACCACTAACACGCCAATTGGCACCAGCAAGATGCCTTTAAATAGTGCCTGTTCTTCTAGCGGTAAGTTATACAGCGACACGTTAATCCAGTGTGGCTGATCAAATTTTTTCGCCAGCGCCACATTCACCGGTTGCTCTTGTTCGATCATGGTAAAGGTGACGCGGGAATTGCTGCCGCCCACTAAATCCAGCACCGGAGAGGAATGGTATTCCCACATCAACAGCTGTTCTTGATTACCTTGCTCGCCGGTGTCCGGATTAAAAATCTCGTACTCCTTGCCCTCATAGACCTGTACTAGGTTAACGAGTGGCTGGCGGCGGCGGCCATCTTCTAACTGCAAGCCTTGTAACAGACGGGCGGGCACGGCGGCTCTGTGCAGCATTTCAATAAGCAAGGGAGCCGGCGACTGATATTGCGCCAATAACTCGGCATTTTGACTGCTGTTCTTTAGCTCTTTCAGCAGCTCGCGGGCCAGTGTTAAGCCGTCTGCGGAGCGCTCTTTGGCTTGAGTGAGCACCTGATCCATGGCCGTGGCGTAGGGCTCCGGCACTTCAGTTTGGGCAATGCGCGGTATCTCGGTAGACAAAGGCGCCTTGGCAAACGGGTCGTGCATCATGTCTACTTTGTAGTACAGCTCTTGGGGGCCAGACGCATTGCGAATGCTCCACTCGGCACGGCTACCGCCTTTGGCTTCAACAAACGCTAAGCCGTAGCCAGGCGAGGCCGCTGACTCGTTCATCAGGGTAAAGCCGGGCTGACTTCCGGGAATGGCCAATGAGGCTTTCACCGGTTTGCCTTTGGCTTCAAATTCGACCTTGGCTTCAATGGACCAAATTTGGCGTTTTTCGCCCGGCAACCAAGGCACTTCATAAACGAAGTGGCGCTGTAACATTAACGCAAAGCCGATCAAAAACAGCGCGGCCACAATGATATAAAAGGGTTTACGAGAATACATTTACTTACTCGCTTGTAGCAGGAGTGGGGCGCTTAGGCTTGCCTTGGACGTTTTGACGGGCAATATCAACCACGGCGATGTCTTTTAAAAACTCACGGCCCAGCAGCACTGAATAAGTCATCTGGCTACGGTCGGTTAGGGTAAATTCGGTTTTTTCCGCCAAACGACCCAAGCGCATGGTGAGCTCGACCACAGGGCGACGCTCTATGTCTTCGGCAGAAGCTTGGCGAATACGCACATAACGCACTAAGCGGGTTTCGACCTGCAGCTTTTCATCCACGCCTTCGTGAGCCATGTTAAAGCTAACCCAAGGTTTGCCATCGCGCTCGAACACCGTAATGTCTTGCGCACTTAACGATGAGGTGGTGGCACCGGTATCGATACGGGCGGCGAAGCTGTCGTTAACTATGTCTAACCACACTTGTTCGGTTTCCCCGACCACCAGTTTGCCGTCTGTGGTTTCGTTTTTCGTTACTTCAGTGATTTTGGTGGGTGTCGCGACCGGTTGCGGTGCGATCACGGGGCGATTGATCTGCTTTTTCAAGTTTCTAATATCCTGTTGCAATGCCGCCATAAAAGCATGGTGATTACTGCTCAGTTGCTGATTTTGCTCTGACATAGTGCCCAGCAGTCGGGTTTCTAGACCGGACAGACTAGCACTGAGCTCAGGCTCGGTTATAGGTTGAGGCTGGGGCAGCGCGTCCATCGGTGACGTCTGGCTAACACAAGCGGTTAGCAACAAGGGGAGGATCAGTGATGTCGCAACTTTAGTCATATTGTGCCTCTTGTTGATGGTTTTGTGGGTCAACCGGTTTATTGGCGATAATAATCGTCCGAAGTGGTGCCGGGTAACCCTCTATGGTTTTACTTGCGTCCGTTGGATCTAAAAAGTCCGCAAGTGATTCGTTACGCATCCATTCGGTGCGTCTTTGTTCGTCTAGGCTGGTGGTACTTTCATCCACCACCCGGATATTTTCAAATCCACACTTTTCTAACCATCCCACTAGGGCAGCGGAGCTGGGAATAAACCAGACATTACGCATTTTTGCGTAACGCTCGCCCGGCACCAGCACTTGGTTGGCGTCTCCGTCAATGACGAGCGTTTCCAACACTAATTCTCCGCCATCGCACAACTGCGCTTTTAATTGCAGTAAATGCTCGATAGGTGAGCGTCTGTGATAAAGCACGCCCATAGAAAACACAGTATCGAAAGCCCGCAGCTCTGGCAGTTCTTCAATGCCTAACGGCAATACTTGAATGCCTTGGTAGTCATTGGTGAAATGCTTAACGGCTTCAAACTGGCATAAAAACAGCGCTGAAGGATCTATACCTACCGCCATCTTGGCGCCGGCACCGCGCATGCGCCATAAGTGATAACCGCTACCACAGCCTACATCTAGCACATAGCGATGTTTAAGCGGGCTAATGTGCGGCAATACCCGATCCCATTTCCAATCGGAACGCCATTCGGTATCTATGTGCACGCCGTGAATTTCAAACGGGCCTTTACGCCACGGATGAAACTGCTCTAACAGGCTGTTGATCTTTTTTTGTTCGCCTAAGCTTATCTCGCCGGGGCGTCCGATGCTGACGCTATCAGTTAATTCTATGCGGTCTGTGTCGATATGCGGCAGTTTATGCAGCGCGCGCACCCAGCGGGCCAGATCGCCATGCAGATTACTTTTTTGCCAAGTATGCAATTGCGCCGGCAAGCAATGCAGCCAGTGCTGTAGCCGACATTTGGCAATCTGCTGGTAAAAACTACTAAAATCAATCATTTAATAAAAACCTAATACTTAATTGCGACCCGATACTTAATGGCAATCTATTATTTAATGGCGAGCTATTACTTAATCGCAACCCGTTATTTAATGGCAACCATAGAGCCAAAGTTAAAACACTGAAACCACATATCCACATGGCTAAAGCCAACCTCGGCCAATCTGGCTTTATGTTGCTCTGGAGTGTCTGGGCGCAAGACGTTTTCTAATGCGGTGCGCTTTTGACTGACTTCTAGCTCGCTATAGCCATTGGCGCGTTTAAAGTCGTGGTGCAAATCAATCAATAGCTCGTTCACAGTGTGATTAGCGCTGATAAATTTTTCACTTAAAATAAGCACGCCGCCCGGGTTCAAGCCCTGATAAATGCGACTTAATAAGGCTTTGCGCTTATCTGGATCGATAAATTGCAGCGTAAAGTTCAACACCACGATAGATGCGTTCTCAATGGCTATCTCGCAAATGTCCGCTTCGGTCAGTTCTACCACAGCATCAGATTTAAAGGACGCCAAATGACTGGCGGCGCGCTCCAACATAGCCGGTGAATTATCTACCGCCACTATGGTGCAGCCAGGTTGGGACAAATTACGGCGCATTTCTTGAGTAGCCGCACCGAGCGAACACCCTAAGTCATACAGCTGGGTGTGTGGCTGGGCGAAGCGGGCGGTCATCATGCCGATGGCGGCAATAATATTGGAATAACCCGGCACCGAGCGCTTAATCATGTCGGGAAAAACCTCGGCCACTTTTTGGTCGAAGTTAAAGTCGCCAAGCTCGGCGATAGGGGCGGCGAAGATGTGATCTTTTGCTTGCATAACTAACGAATAATAACCTGTGTTGTACGCCAGCACTTAGCTGACACAATGGGCGCCATTGTAAAAGAAGCAACTGCAGGCGACAAACTAATTAACTGTTCATAACAAAGAGCACTGCGCTATCCCTTAAGCCGTCTTCCTGATGCACATCAGGATCTCGTTTTAAGTTTTAGGTGTTAAACATAAAAGCGAGATCCTGAAACAAGTTCAGGAAGACTGCCAAGGGCGGTGTTTTTCTTGCGCTAGGCGCTAGGCGCTTTATTTTTCACCTCACTCCTCACTCCTCACGCTTCACGCCTCACACAAACTAAAACAATTGCCCCTGTGGGCTTGGGGCGAGTCCCGGAAAGTCGGGCAGGGGATGGTGCAGTGCTGCGGCAATCTCTGCCGCCAATATGGGCGCCAACTGATTATCGGCGGTGTGCACAAATAAATACACCGACTTGCCCTCAGTTAACCAGCCTTGAATGCGTGGCAGCCAGGCTTGCCAAAAACGGTGATTATAATCGGGCTGTGGATGACCAATAAAGCGGATCACCGGAGCTTGCCCCGTACTAATAATATGCACCGGTACTTGGGGCTTCTTTTGCTGGGCGTCGGCTAATGCCGGTGTCGTCGGTGGGCAAGAGAACACGGGGCGTGAGTCCATAATAATGCGATTGGCATTATATTCGAGTAATAAACGATTGAGCATGCGCTCGGCTTCACCCTTAGCAAAAAATGCCGGATGCCTAACCTCAACGCCGTATTGCAGATCTTGAGGCAGGGCGTTTAATAAGTGGGCAAGGCCATTGAGCTGTTCAGGCCCACAAGCGGCAGGCAATTGCAGCATTAGCATGCCGAGCTTATCGCGCAGCGGCGCTAACTGCTCAATAAACGACAAAGCGACCGGCACATTGTCGATCAACTGCCCTTGATGACTCACGGTGGCGGGAAATTTAAAGGTAAAGCGAAAATCATCCGGCGTTTGGCTGGCCCAGCGCACCAAGCTATGGGTATCTGGCACCCCATAAAAGCTGGTATTGCCTTCCACGGAATTAAACACTTGGGCGTAATCCAATAAATGCTCGGTACTTTTCAGGTTCTTACTCAGCAGTTGGCCCGGCCAAGCCGGATGCGACCACTGACTCAAACCAATATATAACGACGACATAAAGATCCTTACAAAAGCGCCGAGCGCCCGGCGCCAAGCACCAAGCTAAAGATTAACAACAACTAACACTAAAAATACCAAGCCCTGATCTTAGCTCTTACCATTAATAAATAAGCTCTGTTCACTTGTCCCCCGTGAACTGATTCCGTGCGTTGCTGTGCGTTACGTGGCAAAAATAAGGGACTGTCATTGGTTCATCCTTAGCTCGGCGCTTGGTGCTGGGCGCTCGGCGCTGTAACTCAAGAGCATCACATAAACACCCGATGAGTGCTATCATTGGCCGCCATTTTACAGCCTGCAGCAGCCTTGAATAACACCATGTCACCCAGTCAGCCCTCAGCCCCGTTATCACCCCCTAGTCAGCCTAAGCCCAAAAAATACTTAGCCGATCAATCACTGCCGCGTGCCTTATTTAGCATGACCTGGCCGATGCTGTTTGGCGTGGTGGCGTTAATGAGTTTTCAGCTGGCCGACAGTGTCTTTATCAGTATGTTAGGGCTGCAAGAACTGGCGGCCTTGGGCTTTACGCTGCCGATACAGCAAGTATTAATCGGCGTACAAATTGGCATTGGTATCGCCTCCACCGCACTTATTTCTCGTGCCATTGGTGCGGGAAAATCAGGGCGCGCCAAGCATATAGGCGGCTTGGTGGTGCTGACGGGTTGTTGTGTGACCTTGCTATTATGTGCCTTCATTTGGCTGCTGCGCATTCCGCTACTCACCGCCTTGGGTGCCAGTGCGGAGCTGCTGCCCTATACCGAAGGCTATTGGCTACCCTGGCTGGCCAGTGCTTGGTTGGGCGCTTTTTTATACTTTGCTAGCAGTGTTGCGCGGGCCAATGGCGATATGCGTTTACCGGGCTTAATGATGGTGGTTACTAGCATTCTTAATATCCTGCTGGATCCGCTGTTTATTTTTACCTTCGGCTGGGGCTTGCCCGGTGCCGCTTATGCCACCATTGTTGCCTGTACAGTGGGCTCGGCCATTATGTATTCCCGAATATTAAAGCGCCATTGGCTGGATTTTAAACCCAGTCAATTACCGCTAGCTCCGGCGCTGCGTGATATTTTTAACACCAGCGCCCCTGCCATGCTCAGCCAATTGATGCCTGGTTTGGCGGCGTTACTGGCCATTCGCTTAATCGCCGGCTTTGGGGGCTCGGCCATTGCGGCCTGGACGCTCGGCAGCCGCTTAGAATTGTTTTCCATTGTGATTGTGCTGGCGCTAACCATGGCGCTGCCGCCAATGGTGGGACGTTTACTGGGCTCCCAACAACTGGATCGCGTACATAACCTAGTACTGGTTGCAGTACGTTTTGTTATCGGTCTACAAATCCTTATCGCCTTATTTTGGCTGGCCAGCCGTGGGCTGATTGCCCCCGCACTGGCCCCCGACGCTGACACCGAGCGTTATTTACTGAGCTATATGTTGTGGGTGCCCATCAGTTATGCGGCACTGGGTGTGTGCATGCTAATGGTGTCAGTGTGTAACGCGCTGGGCATGCCGATGCGGGCGGTATGGATTTCCGTATTACGTTTGTTTGCCTGCTACTTGCCGGCGCTTTGGTTGGGCGCCACCTTAGCCGGCATGAGCGGCTTATATATAGGGGTATTACTGGGTAACGTGGCTGCAGGTTTAGTGTCGTGGCAGTTTTATCAGCGCGGCTTAGGGCATTTACAACAGCGCCAAGCTAAGAGATAAACCAACACCAAGACTGTTTGTGCAACGGAATCCACTGAAGGACACGGAAAAATAGTGATCAAATCTGAATAAACCCAGTAAAGGGTGAAGGGGAAGAGCTCAAGCAGCGCCAAGCGCTAAGCACTGTTCTTAGTCTTTATGCCGTCATCCTGAACTCGCTTCAGGATCTCGTTTTAGGTCTTAGTGACTAAAACCTATTGGCAACGCTTCTTTGTTACGAGAGTCGCGAAACCCACAGAAAAATAGAGAGCAGGTCTGAATAAATCCGGTTAAGAGTGAAGTGTAAAGGGTGATGAGGAAGAGCTGGCCGCGAACGCCAAGCGCCGAGCTCAACAAAGTGACTAAAGATTTCTCTGCCACGGAATCCACGGAAAAATAGTGATCAAATCTGAAAACGACTTATAAGATATTTAATGGTTAAGGTCTTACCCCTAAAGCTTTGGCCTTTTCCGAACTTATCTTTATTTTTCCGTGCGTTCCGCGTTCTTCCGTTGCAAAAACAGCTCTGGCTCTAGATTTTAGTGTTTGTCTTGAACCAATAGTTTAAAGCTGACAGCTCCCGAAAGATCAGTTTTATGTGTTTAATTCGTGACTAAGTGTCCCTCTTTAGCTGGGCGCTTGGCGCTGGTTGCTCGGCGCTACCCTTTATGATTTTACCAAGCTCGCTGCTTTCCCTTATACTAGCGCGCTATTCAATAACAAATTCATGCGGTGCGGCCAAATTTCGCACCACAACACAATAGGAAGACTCCATGCGCACTCATTATTGCGGGCAAGTTGACGCAGCTCTGGTCGGTCAGAGCGTGACTCTTAGCGGCTGGGTAAATCGTCGTCGTGACTTAGGCGGTTTGATTTTTATCGATATGCGTGACCGCGAAGGCTTGGTGCAGGTGTTTTTCGACCCAGATAAAGCCGAAGCTTACGACTTGGCGTCGACCTTGCGTGCCGAGTTTTGTATTCAAATGAAAGGCATAGTGCGTGCCCGCCCCGAGTCGCAAGTCAACAAAGACATGGCCACCGGTGCAGTAGAAATATTTGCCCATGAGCTGACCATCATCAATAAAGCCGAAGCCTTGCCGCTGGATTTTAACCAAAATAACTCAGAAGAGCAGCGTCTTAAATATCGCTACTTAGACTTACGCCGCCCTGAGCAGGCCATGTATTTAAAGACGCGAGCCAAGGTGACCAGCCGCGTGCGCCGCTTTATGGATGACCAAGGTTTCTTAGATATAGAAACCCCTATGTTGACCAAGGCTACTCCAGAAGGTGCGCGTGACTACTTAGTGCCAAGCCGAGTACACAAAGGCCACTTCTATGCGCTGCCTCAGTCGCCACAGCTGTTTAAACAGTTGCTGATGATGAGCGGCTTTGACCGTTACTACCAAATCGTAAAGTGCTTTCGTGATGAAGACTTGCGTGCCGACCGTCAGCCAGAATTTACCCAGATCGATGTTGAAACCTCTTTTATGAGCGCCGAGCAAGTGCGCGAAATTATGGAGCAGTTGGTCACCGAATTATGGAAAGATGTGATTGACGTGGACTTAGGCACCTTCCCCATCATGACCTATGCGGAAGCCATGCGTCGTTTTGGCTCCGATAAGCCAGACTTGCGTATTGCCACCGAATTAGTCGATATTGCCGACTTGGTAAAAGACGTGGACTTCCAAGTGTTCGCGGGGCCAGCCAACGATGCTAACGGCCGCGTAGCAGCTTTGCGCGTACCGGGTGGTGCGGCATTATCACGCAAGCAAATTGATGAATACGGCAAGTTTGTCGGTATCTACGGTGCTAAAGGCTTGGCGTGGATGAAAGTGAACGAAGCCGCCAAAGGCTTGGCAGGCGTACAGTCTCCGGTGGCTAAATTCTTAAATGAAGAGATAGTGACCGAGCTGCTGGCGCGCACTGGTGCGACGGACGGCGATGCTATCTTCTTTGGTGCCGACTCTGCCAAGGTAGTGAGCGATGCCATCGGTGCACTGCGCTTGAAGCTGGGCAAAGATTTAGACTTGTTTGAAGATGGCTGGCGCCCACTGTGGGTGGTGGATTTCCCGATGTTTGAACAAGAAGCCGGTGATGATCGTCTTTACGCCATGCATCACCCCTTTACTGCTGCCAAAGATTTAACCGCCGAACAGCTGCAAGCCGCGCCGTTAACTGCGCTGGCCAATGCCTATGATATGGTCATTAACGGCTACGAAGTGGGCGGTGGCTCGGTGCGTATTCACCACAGTGAGATGCAGCAAACTGTGTTCCGCTTATTGGGTATTAACGCCGACGAGCAGCAAGAGAAGTTTGGCTTCTTGCTGGAAGCATTAAAGTACGGCACGCCGCCGCATGCGGGTTTGGCCTTTGGTCTGGATCGCTTAGTGATGTTGTTAACCGGCACCGACAATATTCGCGATGTGATTGCCTTCCCGAAAACCACCACCGCCTCTTGCTTGTTGACCGATGCGCCTAGCTTGGCTAATCCCGATTCGTTATTAGAGTTGGCGATCCGCACCGAGATACCCGTCAAAGCACCTAAGAATGAGCAAGCGGACAAGGCTGAGAAAACCGAACAGGCTGGCAACTAAGCATGGCTTATAAGCACCCAGAGTCGGTATTGGTGTTGATCCACACCGACACCCAAGTGTTGCTGTTGCAACGCTTGGATAATCCGGACTTTTGGCAATCGGTGACCGGCAGCTTGGATGTGGGTGAAACCCGCTGGCAAGCAGCTGAGCGAGAATTGCTGGAAGAAACCGGTTTACAACTGGGTGCGGGCGCCGAGCTAATTGAAACGGGGCGTCGAGTGCGCTTTGAGATTTATCCCCGCTGGCGGCACAGATACCGCCCGGGTGTGACTCATAATTGGGAATACGAATTTTACTTTCGTCTGTCGAAGACTGCAGAGGCGGCACTCACTGAGCATCAAGCTCAGTGCTGGTTGCCTTTTGCCGAGGCCCGTGAACAAGCCAGTTCATGGACCAATAAATTAGCCATCGACAGGCTGATCCAAGCTCAGAATAACTCTTAGTTAAGAATAACTTTTAGTTCTGAATAAAAAGGGAGAGAACACTGATGGCAGGTCATAGCAAATGGTCCAATATCAAGCACCGCAAGGCGGCAAAAGATGCCCAGCGCGGTAAAATCTTCACCAAATTAATTCGCGAATTAACTACAGCGGCCCGTGAGGGCGGCTCAGACATCGCCACTAACCCACGCTTACGCGCGGCGGTGGACAAGGCGCTGTCTAATAATATGACCCGGGATACGGTAGACCGTGCCGTTAAACGTGGTGCCGGTGAGTTGGATGGTGCCGCATTAGAAACCGTGATTTATGAAGGCTACGGCCCTGCAGGCACGGCGGTGATGGTGGAATGCATGACCGACAACCGTAACCGTACGGTAGCAGAAGTGCGCCACGCATTTTCTAAAAATGGCGGCAACTTAGGTACCGACGGTTCAGTGGCCTATTTGTTTGAGAAAAAAGGCGTGATCAGCTATCAAGGTCTCGATGAAGAAACCGTGATGGATGCAGCCCTTGAAGCCGGTGCCGATGATGTAGAAGTGCATGACGATGGCTCCATTGATGTGTACACCCAGTGGGAAGAGTTTGGCCAAGTGAAAGACGCGCTGGATACAGCAGGGCTGGAAGCGGTTAACGCAGAAGTGACCATGATCCCCTCTACCAGTGCCGAGCTTGATGAAGATACGGCGCCGAAATTTATGAAGCTGATTGACATGCTAGAAGACGCGGATGACGTACAAGAGGTGTATCACAACGCCGACATCTCCGACGAACTGGCGGCATTGCTCTAAGCCTAGGGCTTGAAGCCTCAAGCTAGAAGCCGGAAATGTTAAGCGGAGAGCCTAAGCTGGAACATCTCTAGTGTTGGCTCTCTCTTTTCATTGCTGGTTTTTAGCTTCTAGCTGACAGCTTACGGCTTACAGCTGTTACTCATGGCCATTATATTGGGCATAGACCCAGGCTCGCGCATTACCGGCTACGGCGTGGTTCGCCAAGTGGGTAATAAGATGACTTACCTTGGTTCGGGCTGCATTCGCATGACCGACACCGAGCTGGCACCCCGCTTAAAAAAGATTTACGACGGCGTCAGCGAAATTATCCTACAGTTTCAACCGGACTTATTTGCCATCGAGCAGGT
Source organism: Oceanisphaera profunda (assembly GCF_002157895.1). Classification (GTDB taxonomy): domain Bacteria; phylum Pseudomonadota; class Gammaproteobacteria; order Enterobacterales; family Aeromonadaceae; genus Oceanimonas; species Oceanimonas profunda. The sequence goes on along the minus strand of NZ_CP021377.1, from coordinate 648,839 downwards.
GTTTATGGCAAAAAACCCTGACTCAGCACTTAAGTTAGGCCAAGCCCGTGGTGCAGCCATAGTCGCCGCCGCCAATGCGGGATTAGCCGTGGCCGAATATTCGGCGCGGCAAATTAAGCAGGCGGTCGTAGGGCAGGGGGGCGCCGATAAAGCCCAAGTGCAGCATATGGTAGTGCGGTTATTAAACCTACCCGGCACGCCCCAAGAAGATGCCGCCGATGGCTTGGCGGTGGCGCTGTGTCACGGCCACACTTACCAAAGTTTGATCAGCATGGCCGGCCAAGTACGCGGCACAGTGCGCGGCAGGATGCGTTAACGACAGCGCCGAGCGCCCGGCGCCTAGCACCCAGCTAAACAGAGAAGGGTGTTTGTGGTTAAGCCGTCATCCTGACGAAAGTCAGGGTCTCGCTTTTAATAATATAAAACCGAGATACGGTCGAGTTCAGGAAGACGGCAAAGAGCGGAGTCTTTCTTTAGCTAGGCACTTGATGCCGAGCGCTCGGCGCTGTTTTTGTATTACTGGATATTCATCCAGTAATTTATTATTCTTATGCCCTTGCGTGGGTGTTAGGAGACGGGTGTGATTGGTCGGTTAAAAGGGATTATCAGTGAAAAACAGGCGCCGGAGATCTTATTAGAGATCAATGGCGTGGGTTATGAAGTGACGTTACCCATGAGCTGTTTTTATGACTTGCCCAATGTGGGTGAGCCCGCCACTGTGCTTACGCATTTTGTGGTGCGTGAAGATGCACAGTTATTGTTTGGCTTTAATACCAAAACCGAACGCGCCTTGTTTCGTGAACTGATTAAAACCAACGGTGTAGGCCCTAAGCTGGCGCTGGGCATTATGTCTGGCATGACGGCAGAGCAATTTATTTATCATATTGATCAAGGTGATATTAAAGCCTTGGTGAAATTGCCGGGCGTGGGTAAGAAAACCGCTGAGCGTTTGATTGTGGAAATGCGTGACCGACTGAAAAACTTCGGTGGCTACGATCTGTTTAATCCCGCTCCCGATGCAGTAACGCAAGCCGGCCACATTGATGGTGCCAAGAATGAAGCCATTGCCGCGCTGCAAGCGCTGGGTTATAAGCCTGCCGCCGCTGAAGCCATGATCACCAAAGTCGCCAAGCCCGGCCTTGACGTTGAGCAGCTGATCCGCGAAGCCTTGCGTTCTCAGGCATAACTACTCAGGTATAAGCATGATTGAAGCAGACCGTTTTATTGATCCCGCACCGGTACCTCATGAAGAGGAAGTGATCGATCGCGCGATTCGCCCGCGATCACTGGCGGAATATCGCGGCCAAGATCATGTGCGCAGCCAAATGGAGATCTTTATCGAAGCGGCGCGCCGCCGTGAAGAGGCGCTGGATCACCTGTTGATTTTCGGGCCACCCGGCTTAGGTAAAACCACCTTGGCCAATATCGTGGCGTTAGAGATGGGCGTGAGCATTAAGACGACGTCTGGCCCTGTGCTGGAAAAAGCCGGTGACTTGGCGGCCATGCTAACCAATCTTGAAGCGGGCGACGTGCTGTTTATCGATGAAATTCACCGCTTAAGCCCAGTGGTGGAAGAAATCTTGTATCCGGCGATGGAAGATTATCAGCTGGATATCATGATAGGCGAGGGCCCAGCCGCACGCTCCATTAAGCTGGAATTGCCGCCATTTACGCTGGTGGGCGCCACTACCCGTGCCGGTTCTTTAACTTCGCCGCTGCGGGATCGCTTTGGCATAGTACAACGGCTGGAGTTTTATCAAGTAGCGGACTTGGCGCACATCGTTAGCCGTAGCGCCAATAAATTAGGTTTGGTGATTGATGACGAGGGCGCCTATGAAATGGCCCGTCGTGCTCGTGGTACGCCGCGTATCGCTAACCGTTTGTTACGCCGAGTGCGTGACTTTGCCGAAGTAAAAGGCAGTGGCGAGATTAACGCCGATATCGCCGCCCAGGCGCTAGACATGCTGGATGTAGACAAGCAAGGCTTTGACTACATGGACCGCAAGCTGTTGATGGCACTGTTAGATAAATTTATGGGCGGGCCTGTGGGGCTAGATAACCTCGCGGCTGCTATTGGCGAAGAAAAAGAAACCATAGAAGATGTGATAGAGCCGTTTTTGATCCAACAAGGTTTCTTACAACGCACCCCCCGCGGCCGCATGGCCACGCCGCGCGCCTACCTACACTTCGGTTTCGAGCTACCCGAAGGGCGCTTGGCTGAAGCGGTAAGAAGTAAGGCACCGCTTGTTCAAAGATAATTAAACACAAAACTTTCTTGGCCACGCTGCTTTGTCACGAGAGGCACCTTGGTCGTCATCCTGAACTTGTTTCAGGATCTCGTTTTTATGCGTTAAAGATATAAACAGAGATCCTGATTTTCATCAGGAAGACGGCTAAGAAATAGCGTCTGCACTAACATCTAGCGTAATGCGAGAGCAAGCGTTCGCCTACAAATGTCAGAAGGCTTGGCCTTAGCCATTTAATTTTCTATTTTATCCCATCTTAATTTTTCCGTGTTCTTCCGTGCCTCTCGTTACAAAACAGCGTGGCAAAAAATCTTTCGTTCTTGGCCTTGCTTGGCGACGGGGCCTCAGCGCTGCTCCTTCTTTTGCCGAGAATTGTCGCCGCGGTCGGCCATTGTCTTCTCTCAGAAATTTCTCTCAGGTATAGTGTTGGCATGTTTTTTGGCCCTCTGTTACTGCATTAACCAATGGGTTGCACAGTTGGGCTAAACAAATGGGCTGAACCAATGATGTCTACTGCAGTCTTTACTTGGCCGGTACGGATCTACTACGAAGATACCGACGCCGGTGGTATTGTTTACAACGCTAATTATTTGAAATATATGGAAAGAGCGCGCACCGAGTGGTTGCGCAGTCTGGATGTAGAACAAGATACCTTGCTTGAACAAGGCGTGGCCTTCGTGGTGCGTAAGGTGGAGCTGGATATGTTGAAGCCCGCTCGCTTTAATGATGCATTAACAGTCACCGTGACGGTGAAAAAGCTGAAACGTGCGTCTATTGTGTTTGAGCAAGAAATTCTGGATGATGCGGGCCTTTCTCTGGTGCGGGGAACCGTGCTGATTGCATGTGTTCAAATAGCTCATATGAAACCCTTTGCCATTCCTGAGCCGCTGATGGGAGTAATATCAGGTGCATGCTGAAATATCGTTTATAGGTCTTTTTTTACAGGCCAGCTTACTGGTTAAATTTGTCATGCTGCTGCTGCTGGGCATGTCGGTGTTGTCGTGGGCGATGATTTTTAATCGCCGTAAAATACTGACTACCGCACAAAATGACTCCACCAGCTTTGAGGATAAATTTTGGTCAGGCTCTGATTTAAGCCGCCTTTATCATGAGAGCAATGCGCGGCGCGATAATTTAGCGGGCATGGAGCAAATATTTTACGCGGGCTTTAAAGAATTTATTCGTCTGCAAAAGCAAGGCCGTTCTCAAGAAAGCCTGCTCGATGGTACTTATCGCACTATGCGCGTGGCGCTTTCTCGGGAAGTGGACCGTCTAGAAACGAACCTTTCTATGTTGGCGACCATTGGCTCGATCAGCCCTTATATCGGCCTGTTTGGTACTGTGTGGGGCATCATGAACGCCTTTATCGCCTTGGCAGAAGTGAAACAAGCCACGCTGTCGATGGTGGCACCGGGTATTGCGGAAGCTTTGATAGCCACCGCATTGGGCTTGTTTGCCGCCATTCCAGCCGTTATCGCCTATAACCGTTTTAGTTATCAGGTAGAGCGCCAAGAGAACCACCTGGCCAACTTTATGGACGAATTTTCGACCATTTTGAACCGCCAAGTGGCGGCAGGTAAAGCCTAATGCAAGGCTACAAGCGCAGACGACGCAAGAGCGTGGCCGAAATCAACGTGGTGCCCTATATCGATGTGATGTTGGTATTGCTGATCATCTTTATGGCGACCGCCCCCGTGATCACCCAAGGCGTAAACGTGGATTTGCCTCAAGCGGAAGCGGAAATGATGCCCGAAGACAGCGATAAGCCGATTGTGGCGTCCGTGGATGCGGCCGGCGTTTATTATCTGGATATTGGTGACAGTGAGAGCCACATCATGGACTTGCTGACTTTGTCAGAGGCGGTGATGAGCCAGCTGCAGGTGACACCTAAATCACCGGTAGTGGTGCAAGGTGACGCTCAAGTGCCCTACGACGCCGTAATCAAGTTGATGGCCACGCTAAAAGCGGCCGGTGTGCCGAGCGTGGGCCTGATGACGCAGCCGGAGTCTTAAGGTTGTGATGACGGAGCAAGACGGAGTTAAACGATCAATCATCATCTCACTGGGCCTGCATCTGGTGGTGGGCGTGGTGTTGCTGGTCGGCATGGATTTTCAAGCGCCTAAGCGGCCGTCACAGCCGGCTTCTATTATTGAAGCCACCATGATTGATAGTGGCATGATGGCTCAGCAGGCTAAGCAGTTAGATGCGATGCGTGCCGAACGTGCACAAGCGCAAGCTGCTGAAGAATCGCAAGCGGCGGCCGCGGCTGTAGCAGAGGCAAAAGCCGCCCAACAAGCGGCGGAGCAGGCACAGACTCAAGCTGCAGCGCAAACCGCAGCCCAAGAAAAAGCCGTGGCGACCGCACAAGCAGCGGCCAAGGCAGAGCAACAAAAAGTGGCCGAACAACAAGCTGCGGCGCAACAGAAACAAGCTGCACAAGCGAAGGCTGCCGCCGATGCCAAAGCCGCCGCTGATGCAAAAGCAGCAGCGGCCACTCAAGCCGCGGAAGCCAAAGCCATCAGTGATGCTAAGGCATTAGCCGCTAAGAAACTGGCTGATGAAAAAGCAGTCGCGGATGCACAAGCTAAGAAGCAGGCTGACGCTAAAGCACAAGAGGCTAAAAAAGCGGCGGACGCCAAAGCGGCTGCAGATGCAGAAGCCAAAAAAGTGGCCGATGCCAAAGCACAAGAGGCCAAAAAAGCCGCTGACGCTAAGGCCGCAGCAGACGCTAAAGCACAAGAGGTAAAGAAGGCCGCCGAGGCTAAAGCCGCCGCTGATGCTAAAGCGGTAGAAGCCAAGAAAGCCGCCGACGCTAAAGCCGTTGCTGATGCAAAAGCGGCTGAAGTGAAGAAGGTCGCCGACGCCAAAGCCGCAGAAGCGAAGAAGGTTGCTGATGCCAAAGCTGCTGCTGATGCTAAGGCTGCTAAAGCCGCAGCCGATGCCAAAGCGGCAGCCAGTAGCCAAGCATTAAAAGATTTGGAAGCTATGATGGGCGATGACGCAGGCAAGAGCAGTGCGCCGGCCGCTCCGTCCCAAGGCGAGATTGATCAGGCCAGAGCTATGATACAACAAGCGGTTGAACGCCACTTTCAAGTAAGTTCAACCATGCAAGGTAAGCAGTGCGTGGTGAATGTGCGTTTGGCCAACGATGGCTTAGTGCTTCAGGTAGGCGATGGCAGTGGCGATAACGCCGTGTGCCAAGCGGGTATAGTGGCGATCCGCAAGGCCAGCCCGTTGCCGATGCCAAAAAACCCGGAACTAATTAAACAGATACAAAACCTGAATCTAACTCTGAAACCGAGGATCTAGTGATGACGAAACGATGGATGTGGTTATGGTTACCGCTGTTATTTTCAACGGCACTTGTGTTAACAACACAAGCAAACGCGGCCTTTGAAATTGAGATCACCGGTGGCACAGACAGTGCGCGTCCCGTGGCCGTGGTGCCGTTTAAATGGACCGGCAGTGGCGCTATGCCGCAAGATGTGGCGGACGTGATTGCCAGTGATTTTCGTAACAGCGGCATGTTTCGCCCACTGGATCGCAATCGTTTACCCCAGCAAGTATCGAGTGCCAGTGAATTAGACCCTAATCTGTGGCGCCAACAGCAAGTAGATGCGGTGATGGTGGGCTCTATCGAACCTGCAGGTAATAATCAGTATCGTATTAGCTTTGAGCTGGCCGATGTATTGGATCAAAGTGGTGCTAAGTTGCTAGAAAGCCGTACCGCTACCGTACCGGCAGCGCAGTTGCGTCAATACGCACACCGCATGGCAGACATTGCTTTTGAAAAGCTGACCGGCATTAAAGGCGCGTTTTTAACCCGTATTGCCTATGTAAACGTACATCACGGTGCGGAATTTCCTTATCAGCTGAAAATTGCCGATTATGATGGCTTTAATGAGCAGTTATTACTGCGCTCACGCGAGCCCTTAATGTCGCCAGCTTGGTCGCCGGATGGCCGTAAGCTTGCTTACGTATCGTTTGAGAACAAGAAAGCCGAGATTGTAGTACAAGACATCTATAGCCAGCAGCGCCAAGTGGTGAGCTCACAGCAGGGCATTAACGGCGCGCCGCAGTTTTCACCAGACGGTAGCAAATTGGCGTTAGTGTTATCCCGTGATGGTCAACCAGAAGTGTATGTGCTGAATTTAGGTAACAAGCAATATACGCGTATTACCAATAACCGCAGTATAGACACAGAGCCCACTTGGGCGGCGGATGGTCAGTCCATCTACTTTGTGTCTGAGCGGGGTGGTAAGCCACAAGTTTATCAGGCGAATGTGAACTCCGGCGAAGCGCGCCGCGTCACCTTCCAAGGTGATACTAATTTAGGTCCTCGTGTAACGGGTGATGGCAAAAGCTTAGTGCTGGTCAGCCGTGCACAAGGAAAATACCGCATTGCTCGTCAAGAGCTGGATGGAGGTCAGTTGCAGGTGTTAACCGAAACACAACTCGACGAATCCCCAAGCCCGGCTCCTAACGGCACTATGATTATCTATAGTACGACATACCAGGGCCGTCAGGTGCTGTCTTTGGTGTCTATGGATGGTCGCTTTAAGGCCAGGCTTCCCGCACGAAGTGGTGATGTTCGTGCACCAGCATGGTCACCGTACCTTAACTAATCGAATAAAAAACCAAAGGAATTAAAAAATGCAAATGAAGAAATTGCTGCAGAGTCTGGCCATAGCACTGCCGATGTTGACCTTAGCTGCTTGTAGCTCAACCAGTGACTCAGATGCCCTGGGCGGCGCTGACGACAGCTACCAGACTGGTGGCGGCGTACAAACTGGCGGCATGCAAAATGGCGGCGCTATGTCAGCTGAAGAGCAGATGCGTCAGCAATACGAAGCCCTGCGTCGTGAAAACGTTATCTACTTTGAGTTTGACCAAGACGAAGTGAGCGGCCATTATGCACAAGTGTTAGAAGCGCATGCTAATTACCTGCGTTCTAACTCTTCTGTTAGTATTTTGGTGGAAGGTCATGCGGATGAGCGTGGCACGCCAGAGTACAACATTGCCCTTGGCGAGCGTCGCGCGAAAGCAGTGACCAGCTACCTGCAGAGCTTGGGTGTAAGTGGTGCTCAGTTGGCTATCGTTAGCTACGGCGAAGAAAAGCCAGTTGATGCCTCACACACTGACTCTGCGTTCTCTAAGAACCGTCGTGCGGTTCTGGTTTATTAAGGTTTAGATTGATTTTATGACCTATAAATTAGCGGCCATAGTTATGGCCGCTGTTTTATCCACCGCTTGTTTGGCGCAAGCGCCAGTAAGCAGTGTGGGTGGCAGCGGCTCGGTAGACGATAGATTGGCAGAGTTAGAGCGCGGTTTTAATGCCCGTAGCCAATCACAAATTACCCAACAAAATCAGTTGAACTCATTGCAGCGCGAAGTTAGCGAGCTGCGAGGAACACTGGAAGAACAAAGTTATCGTCTTGAACAGGTTATCGAGCGGCAAAAAGATATTTTGTTGCAGTTACAAGATATCGCACAGCCTCAAGCGGCGGCTACGCCACCCGCGCCCGCTTCTAATGAGCCTGACCCCAAGGCTGCCAGTAACAAAGCTGAACCTGCTGCAAGCACGAGCAACACCGCCAGCACTAACAGTACGACTACGGCCCACGGTAATGAGCAAGCGGCCTACGACAATGCGGTGAACTTGGTGTTGCAGGATAAAGACTATGCGGCGGCTATTCCTGCCTTTGCGCGCTTTATCACCCAATACCCAGAGTCTGGCTATGTGCCTAATGCGCATTACTGGCTGGGGCAGCTGTTGTACACGCAAAAGCGCTTCGACCAAGCTAAGGCGCAATTTGCACGGGTGGTCGAGGCGTATCCTCAATCTACCAAGCGTGCTGAGTCGTTATTAAAATTAGGCCAGATCGCGAAAGAGCAAAATAATAATTCTCAAGCGCGTGTCTACCTAGAGCAAGTGTTAAATGAATATGGCAGCAGCAGTTCAGCGGGTTTGGCGCAACAAGCGTTAGATAGCTTGTAAAAGCAGCATTTAGCTTTGTTGAATACCGAGAGTGCTCACTCCTTAACCAAACAACATTAAATGACGATTTAGCTGTTGCACCGAAAAATAAAATCCGTATTATAGGCCGCCGTTGGCAGGGGAGCTTTAGCGCCTTGATTGCGGACGAGAAAAAGCAAAATTAAATAGTAAGTCAGAGTAAATAAAGAGCACGTTTGGGGCATTAGCTCAGTTGGTAGAGCAGTTGACTTTTAATCAATTGGTCGCAGGTTCGAATCCCGCATGCCCCACCAGATTTGTGTTTAGTAGTAAGAGTTAACAGTACGTCCCAGGGTGATTAGCTCAGCTGGGAGAGCACCTCCCTTACAAGGAGGGGGTCACTGGTTCGAGCCCAGTATCACCCACCAAATTATGAAGGTTATGGTTTGTTGGTTTAGCCAAGAAACGGTAACAGAAAGCCCAGGGTGATTAGCTCAGCTGGGAGAGCACCTCCCTTACAAGGAGGGGGTCACTGGTTCGAGCCCAGTATCACCCACCAAATTATGAAAATTATGGTTTGTTGCTTTAGCCAAGAAACGGTAACAGTAAGCCCAGGGTGATTAGCTCAGCTGGGAGAGCACCTCCCTTACAAGGAGGGGGTCACTGGTTCGAGCCCAGTATCACCCACCAATTTTAATGATAAGTGCCGTATGGCAGTTATCAGTACTACCGATTTATCGGGGCATTAGCTCAGTTGGTAGAGCAGTTGACTTTTAATCAATTGGTCGCAGGTTCGAATCCCGCATGCCCCACCAGATTTAAGAAGGTCCCAGGGTGATTAGCTCAGCTGGGAGAGCACCTCCCTTACAAGGAGGGGGTCACTGGTTCGAGCCCAGTATCACCCACCAATTTAACGATAAGTGCCGTATGGCAGTTATCAGTACTACCGATTTATCGGGGCATTAGCTCAGTTGGTAGAGCAGTTGACTTTTAATCAATTGGTCGCAGGTTCGAATCCCGCATGCCCCACCAGATTTAAGAAGGTCCCAGGGTGATTAGCTCAGCTGGGAGAGCACCTCCCTTACAAGGAGGGGGTCACTGGTTCGAGCCCAGTATCACCCACCAATTTAACGATAAGTGCCGTATGGCAGTTATCAGTACTACCGATTTATCGGGGCATTAGCTCAGTTGGTAGAGCAGTTGACTTTTAATCAATTGGTCGCAGGTTCGAATCCCGCATGCCCCACCAGATTTAAGAACGTCCCAGGGTGATTAGCTCAGCTGGGAGAGCACCTCCCTTACAAGGAGGGGGTCACTGGTTCGAGCCCAGTATCACCCACCAATTTTAACGATAAGTGCCGCATGGCAGTTATGAGTACTACCGATTTATCGGGGCATTAGCTCAGTTGGTAGAGCAGTTGACTTTTAATCAATTGGTCGCAGGTTCGAATCCCGCATGCCCCACCATCTTCGTTTAGTTAGATATCCTCAATTTCTACCTACCTTCGTTTATACCCAAGCCGCGCTGCGGATTTTTTCGATTCTGCATTTTAATTATGCGAATAGTGAATAGCGAGGTGTGAAGGGGGAGGGGAACAAACTAACCCTCAACGCTAATTGGCTATGATGTGCCGTCTTTGTTCTTGTCGGCCTCTTACTCCTTACGCTTCACCCCTCACCATTTTCGAGCTTAGATTTGGGTTACTCCGCCAGTAGCGTTATAATGTCAGCCCTTGACGTAATCCGGATGGAACACGGTAACCTGTTATGACTGAAGCTGTTGATATTTACGAATTTGACTATCCATTTCCCGCCAAGCCGGCTGCGCTGACGGTTGATCGGCAGCGGGAACTGACAGAAGAAATTAAAGGACTACTCACGGCGCGTAATGCGGTGCTAGTGGCGCACTACTATACGGATCCTATTATTCAAGCGCTGGCCGAAGAGACCGGTGGCTGCGTGTCCGACTCGCTAGAAATGGCACGTTTTGGTAAAGAGCATCAAGCCAAGACGCTGATTGTGGCGGGGGTGCGCTTTATGGGCGAAACCTCAAAAATTCTAAGCCCAGAAAAAACCGTATTAATGCCAACTCTTAAAGCCGAGTGCTCACTGGACTTAGGCTGCCCTGCGGATGAATTTACCGAGTTTTGTGATAATCACCCAGACCATACGGTCGTGGTGTACGCCAATACCTCGGCGGCAGTGAAAGCCCGCGCCGATTGGGTGGTAACGTCTAGTATCGCGTTGGAAATTGTTGAACACTTGGATAGCGAAGGCCACAAGATCATCTGGGCACCAGATCGCCACTTAGGCGCTTATATCGAAAAAGAAACCGGCACCAAGATGCTGCGCTGGCAAGCGGCGTGCATCGTACACGATGAGTTTCGCGCTCAGGCCCTAAAAGAGCTGAAAGCACAAAACCCCGATGCAGCAGTGTTAGTGCACCCGGAATCTCCGGCTGCGGTGATTGCTTTGGCCGATGCGGTGGGCTCCACCAGTCAGTTGATTAAGGCGGCACAAACGTTGCCCAACAAGAAACTGATTGTGGCCACCGACCAAGGCATTTTTTATAAGATGCAACAAGCCTGCCCGGACAAAGAGCTGGTCGCCGCTCCTACCGGCGGCAACGGCGCTACCTGCCGCAGCTGTGCTAGTTGCCCGTG